>JALVPN010000069.1 GCA_027031765.1 Promethearchaeota archaeon
TTTCTCGGCCTGCCAGCTCTCTCGCAGAAGTTGATTTCAGATTGGGGGGATAGGAAGATGAGAATCACCGCCCCGAGCTCGCGTACGCGGCGTCCTCGCAGAACTAGGTTTCAGACTGGGTGGACTGAAACAAGGGGTTCTCTGCAAGTCTGGGTGTGCGGTCGTTGTCGTTCTCGGGAGCATGTTTCACTTTGGAGGCCGGAAGTGTACAGGCGCGTATGTCAGGGTCAGTCTTCTGATTTCCTACTCGGTGGCGGATGACTTATTACGTCAGTCATCTCGCTATTTTCGCAGATGGGCCGCTGTGCTGTGTGGTGTCCCACTCTGCACGACGGGTCTGGGTGCTCACACACCCCGTATACACCGGACATGCAGGGAGGTGTAGTGGGGGGCCGTGTGCTGTCATTTGTGGTGACACCGGCAAAGGGGATTCCAGTCATTTCCAGCGGGTGGCCTGACCGTGAGCGAAAAGGGGGTTGGCCGGCGATGCACGATGGGTCTGAGGGGTTTGAGTCCCGGTGGGAACAGCTGATGAGTGAAGGACGCTATTCCGAGGCCGGGCAGTTATACGAGGAGATGTTCCCGGTCGTTATCGAGCGTGTCTGCAGGGAGTTCCGGGAGGGAGTGGTCACAGGTCCCTTGGTGGGCAGGTGCATACTTGTCCAGACTGTGGGCCTGTCCCCACTGCCACTCATCCTGGTCATCCGGGCCCTTGAGCCCAAGTTCATCTACTTTGTACACACGGAACAGTCTTTGAGTTCGGTCGATGCCGTGACGCAGTACTTGGGGCTTGCCACTTCCCGGTACCAGAAGGTGCCGGTGGACGGGACAGATGTCTACCAGGCCATCCGGAACATTGCGTCCCGGCTTGCAGAAGGTGGGGTGCCGGTTGTTGCAGACCTCACCGGTGGTACCAAGGTCATGTCGGTACAGCTTGCACTGTTCTCGGCGATGCGTGGTTACTCTCTGGTCTACGTCCGACACAGGACACGGCACCGCAACATTGTGCCGGGTTCTGAGGCTGTGGTTGTGATTGAGAACCCATACGAGGTCTTCAGGCCCATTGAGTTCGGGAGAGCGCTGGAGGCAGCGAACAGCGGGGCGTTTGACAGGGCCTCCTCCGAGTTCGGGCGTCTTGAACGCATACTATCGGAGCCCGTATCTGTGCTGTGGGCCCGTGCACTGCGCCTGTACTGTGGGATGCTGCGTGACTGGCACGAGTTCCACTATGAGGGGGCGGAGGAGTCTGCCAGTGCTCTTGAGGACCTTTTCCGGCAGTACCCGTTCCTGTCCTCTCTCAAGGAAACAGTCCAGGCGCAGGTCCATACGGTGAAACGTCTTGCGTCCACGGCTACAACGCCCTTGTTCGATGCGTTGAAAGACCCTGACACTGCCCGCCTCATGGTGCTGGACATCTATGCCAACGCGTTGCGCTGTGATGGACGAGGACGTGTTGCCGATGCCACTGTACGCTACTACCGTGCCATTGAGCTGATAGGCCAACACCTGCTTGCACTACGTGACATAGACACTGCTGCTGTGCGTTGGGAGTCGGTACCGGAGGACGCCATCGCACTGTTCCGCCGCATCGATGCCACGTTCAGGGGCCAGTCGTCGGAAGGCCCACTCCCGGAGAAGCTCGCAATGACCCAGGGGTACTCGCTCCTCGTGGCCCTCCGTGACAGTGTTGTCCTCCGTTTCCTTGCAACTATGATACACAAAGATGCGGTGGCTGGTGGTGATGATGTGCTCTCCAAGTTGGGGGGACACCTTGTGAAACGGCTCAGACGGGCGGCTGAGGCACGGAACAACCACATCCTCATCCATGGATGGACTACGTCGAGACATGGCCCAAAGGAGCACGAGAAGGTACGCAGACTGTCCCGCGAACTCATCATTGCGCTGTTCGAAGGGGACGGTGCCCGGGTGGATGAGATGCTCTCCGACCACATGTTCCCTGAGCTCTCCCTTGATACCTTGGGGCTTGCTGTCTGACAGTCGTTCCACCTAGCCAGTCTTGGCCAGGACTCTCTAGGCCACGCACCGGCTTCTTGCTGTCTGACGGTCGTCCCACTTGGGCCTTCTGCTGTGCTGTCACCGCACCCGTTTCAGCTGTTTCGGTCTTGGTGGTCTGTGAGCAGTGGCTCAAGTGCAGCAAAGGCCTCAGCAGGCATACACCCTTGGCAGACCTCTGGCTCTGCCATGCCAAGCAACTGTTCTGGTGTGCGGTACAGCTTGATGGTGGTGGTCCTGCAACGGAAGCGGCCCAGCCCGGCCGTTGTCCGTCCGCCCACTCCGATGTGTCCCTGTGCGATTTCGTCGAGGACAAAGAAGAGGAGTCTCAGCACATGCGGTTCCATGATGTTCGTAATATGCAGTTCAAGCGTGGCGCTGGCACTGGGCTGTATGACCTCCTGTTTGAATGGGCCTGACTTGCCGTACGTCCGGGTCTTGGGGTCTATCGTCACATGGGCCCGTACCTCCGTCCTGCCGTCCTCAAAGAGAATGTCAGCTACCCGAACCGCTCCACGCAGTGCGACTGCACTCTCTCCGCCCACCTTGACGCCTCCAGTCCCGAACAGGACGTCAGACCATTTCAGGGCCACTCCGCCCTTGCCGATGTCAAAGCTGGGCGGTGTGAGGGCCAGCTGCTCAAGGCGCGAGAACTCCGACCTGAGTATTCCCTTAATCGATGCCCCCTTGACCAGTGGCAGTGGACTGCCCGTGCCCTGTCTTGCCCTGAGTACAGTTTCTCTGTCGGGGTCCGTACCGCCAACGCGCACTGCCGTGACGGCCTCAAGATTCATCTCCACTGCTATCAGTGAGTCCTTCCTGTCATAGCCGACCCTCATGTGTTGCACCTCCATAGGACCACTTGGTTGAGCTGGCTGTTCCGGAGCAACTCCTCTCCAATGCCTGTGAACTCGTAGCGCGCAATCTTCTCAGGCTCTGGCTTTCCTGCTGACTCTTCTGGTCTGTAGAAGAACACGCTACCTGGGATGGCCGCTCTTATCATGGGCCGCTGCAGGCCTGTTGAGAGTGCCCACCCACTGACGGTCGTGGCCCGGCCAAAAGTGCGCTCAAGTCTGAGGCCGTCTATGCGTTCCACATATGGTACCGACTCCCAGCCACTGTCGCCAAGCCTCACCTCAGCCACTGGCGACCTCGCAATCATTATGATGCCGCCAAAACGTTCCAGATGGCACTCTACGAGGGGCACCAGCTCGTCGCACAGTCCATCTATCCCCTTGGGCTGTCCCACTTTCCTGAGCTGCATCAGCCCCCATCCACGTCCACGACCCGCTCCGACCATGACCATCCTGTTCTCGTCGACCAGTCTGTCAAGGTACTGGCAGAGGTCCTCATCAATCACCACAGACGTCCTGAGGTGGCCTTCGAACGTGCACGTCTCGTTGAAGAAGAGCACGCCCGTGACAGTAGAGCCTGTGCGGTCATCTATCTGGATGCCGGGCCTGAGTTCTTTGTGTGGCATGGTGAGTGGTTTCTTGCATGAGATGCAGACCGGCCTAGTGTAAGGGCGCCGGAAACACTCCTCGTCGTGTGTGTCACAGAACCTTGCGCCAGCGGTCGACCCATTGATAATGATCTCCTCGGTGAGGTCGTAGGGCCGCCCATCTGTACAGACCTTGCACCCTGCCCATGTCAGCGGCGGGTGTGCCAGCTCGAGAGGGGAGTCGCAGTCGCACGCTGGGAGGGCACCCGTCACTTGCACGACTCCGGGGATGACCGACTGGGTAAAGTCACATGTGGCCCTGTCCTGACAGTTGATGCAGCGTCTGTTCTCACCGTATGGACAGAGCTCGCGGCGGATTGCCGATAGCAGGGCGCCACGCATCTTCTTGCCTGTCACATATCTCTCACTGAGATGTATGTTCCTGGCTGGCAACTGCTCCCGTAGTGCCGCTTCCGTGAGCGGCTCAAGGTACAGCTCGACCCTCACAGTCCTGCTCACAGGTCTCCCTCCTCGTTGTGTGTGCTGCCGTCTTCCATCTCGACCAGCACCCGCGCCCCGTGTCTTCCAAGACCTTCTCTTTTCAGATGTCGGAACACTATTCTCAACAGTCCCATCATGCCCTCCCACTCATCGTTGTTCTCAACGGCACTCTCGTCCACGAGTATCCTGAACCTGAAGGTGGTGCCAGGTGGGACCATCTCGTGAAAGAAGAGGGCCCCTCTTGCCACAGATCGCGTCTGTGCTGACAGTCTTACACCGGGGATGATGTCTGTCTTGACCTCCCCGTCGCACAGTGCACTCGTGACTACCACAGTACCTGCGTGGTCGGCTGTCCCAAGCAGGTGGGCGATGAGCGCATCATCACTTGGCCAGCGCTTGAGGAACGCGTCGAGCTGAGAGGGAACGGTGGCGTTTCTCAGGAGTGGCAACACCAGCCGCAGGATCCAGCGCATGCGTCCCCTGATTGTGCTGCTCGGGATGAACGGTCGGCCCCTGAACCGCTGCACCAGTATCGTGCGCGTACCCCCGAGCCCCATCTTGCCTGTCCCAATGTGCATCAGGTCAACAGTTGTAAGCTTACAGCGGATCTCTCTCATCATCGTCCCCCCATAAGGATACGTGCGAGGACCGCG
Source organism: Promethearchaeota archaeon (assembly GCA_027031765.1). Classification (GTDB taxonomy): domain Archaea; phylum Asgardarchaeota; class Thorarchaeia; order Thorarchaeales; family Thorarchaeaceae; genus JALVPN01. The sequence continues at coordinate 4,609 of JALVPN010000069.1, forward strand.
GCATCGAGCACCCCGACGCGTCGTTCCGAGTCGCCAAGGACAAGGTGGCCTATTGCACGGTAGACCTCGCTATCGCGCTTCTTAATCCCGGCCCGGTTCATCATGTATATGCAGTAGGTGGCTGCAAGGTGCCTGGCATCGTCTGTGACGGATGTATCACACAGCTGCCAGGCATCAGCAATCTGTTCGATGACTTCGGAGGCTGCTTTCCAGAATGCCTCGACGGGCGGCTCTTCCTTGTCCGCATCTGGTTCAGTGTCCTTCGTTCTTACTGCAACGTAGTACTCAGTGGCATAGCGGACCAGGGCCTCGGATGGTTCCTTCGGGTCCTCCAACATGTGTTTGAACAGCAGGTGTTGTTCTCCATCAAGGACGAGGGGGCGCAGCGACAGATGGGCACTCCGCCACCGCTCATGGATGGACGCTATCTCTTCGGGCCCTCCCGGCAGTGCCTTCAGTATCTCGTAGTCCACAACTACTTGGGCCTCCTCCAGACTCGTGCGGCTCACGGTCTTGCAGTGGTCCAAGAGGGCCTCTGCTGCTTCCAGCACTGGGCGGATTGTTTCTTTCGGGTCGAATGCGACCACACTCACAGAGAACCCGAGTGCGTAGCCCATCCCCTCCCTGAACTTGTGGGCAATACGCAGGGCCAGTGGCACGGCAAAGGCTGACGGGGCAAGGAGCAGCAGGTCGTCCCCACCAGCGTACAGGGCACCGAGCTCCAACCTCAGTGACAGCTCCTCCGCGCTCTCCTCCCAATCTTTCCACCCGCGTTCTTGCAGGTACCGTTCGAACCTGTCGACGAGCCACTGGTACGAGTCCCGTATTGCCTCGTCAAGGACACGCGTGAGCAAGATGTTCTTCTCGACAAGTTCGGACATTGAACGGAGATTCGACATGAACCTACCTGCCAGGTTGGCATCGCCCTTCAACAGTGCGATATCTGCACGTGGCTCTTCTTCGTCAGTCTCGCGACCGAGGGCTTCAGGGTCCTCACCGGCAATGAACTCGAGGACGTACTTGCTCATAGTGTCCCAACCAAGCCCGGTCACCTCTTCCCCACCGTTCTTGCGGTAGGTGCTGGCGAAGGACTCGTCGTAACCAGTCCTGTGGAGCATCTCACAGTCCTGACAGTAGTACTGCTCAGTGTCACCCATCTTGAACTTCTTTGATGCTGCATACGTGCGGCAGGAGTCGCATCGCATCTCTATTCCCAGACCAATAGGAGTGGGAGTGACCTCCAACAGCTCATTCTTTGCAAAGGTCACGGTTTCTCGCGTCTGGTTGAGCGCATCGATGAACAGTTCGGGCCGTTCCAGTGATAGTCTGCCCGTCCCGGTCACTACCCGCAGGCGTGTTGTGATCTTGCTGAATGCCGAACGGATGGCACTGCATACTTCGTCTTCATACCGGCTACCGACCACGAGGACCATATTGCCCCCGCCGGACGCAACTACAGTTTCGAGCGGGAGTCCCATGTCTATCAGTACACTGTACAATGACGGGAGTCCACGTCCAAGCAAGACCTCATGGTCTTTCATGAACCCGTCAATGAGGAGCGAAGCCCCCTTGAGCTGTGAGAGGCGGTCTGTATTGCGTATGAACGGCTGGATTCCCGAGACGTCCGCGACTACTACGCTGGGTGCCTGTGTATCTGGTGTGTCAGTACTCTTGACAGGGCTCTGTTGCCGCCCCAAGAACGCCCTGACCACCCTGTCCATGTCCTGCGTCGTCATGCCCGCCAGGGCGTCGTCGTCATCCGCCCTGTCCTTGGGCCAGCTGAGCTCTTCCATCACCACCCCTGTGAGTTGCCCGCGGACTGACCTGTAGACAGTGACAAACTCAATCGCCCACTCAATACGCTGGTGTTCGTCGGTCTTCTCCGTGCGCAGTATGGCCGAGATCTCATCCCAGAGGTTCTCCGTGACAAGGCCAGACAGGAGCTCCTTCCCGTAGTGCTCTGCACGACTGGGGTCGTACTCGTGTCTATCAATACGACCGAGACCATGCAGCATGGCCGCCCAACGTAACACAGAGAGGTGACGCACCCGTTCCTCCTCATGTCCGTGCACCTGAGAGTCATAGTCTATGACGCAGACTGCTGAGGCCAGCATCTGCGTCGTCCAGAGCCCGGAGAGGTTCAGCACAGGGCGTGGGTCAACTGGTAGCTGGAACATATCGCGTACCTTGCTGCGCTCTCCAGCCAATAGCCTCTCCGTCTGCTTCCTAGTCCCATACAGCCGACGAATGGTAGCAACAGCAGCTCCCAGGTCTGCCTCCGACAGGGAACTGCGCAGTACCAACACCAAGAGGTCACAGAGCTTCCACAGCTCCTCGTAGTTGCTGCACTTGGCCCCTACAACCTCCCGCATCACCTTGTTGACTGCCTGCACTCCCGTCTGGAGAATAGATTCCACGTCGTCTATGACTCCAACATGGGTCATCCCGCCATCGGCTCGACGGGGGACATACCAAGCCCTATGTACCATCTCGTGCTGCCTCCTCTAGAAGGTCTTTCAAACGGACTGTCCCGGGCACTGGGTGCTCGAGCCCAAGGGCCTGCGCAATCTCTGCCCGTGCCCGCGGGTGCAGGAACGGGTTGTCCTTTCCGTCTACTATCACCGGATCCCTCTCAATCTGCTGACCCCCACTTTTTTCCCAGGGGATAATCTTGAACACGCCGTCCTCAACGACCACTCTGAGCCCGCGTCTTGCGTCGACATCCTCTTCTGTAGGCCGATGTATTGAGATGGCCAGCTCGTCGGTCAGCAGAATATAGAACAGTGTCCTCCCCGTCATTTTCCTGTCCCTCCAGCAGCAGCAGCCCCTTCTAGTCGTCGCTTGAGTCGGGTTCCATAGTAGTCCTGTGCGACCTCTATCTTCTCCGTCATGAACTTGACCACGCTACGATCACTTCTCTTGTACTCATGGTTGTTGTCGGTGCACACTCGAGTGACGGCGACCCTTGCCCTTCCGAAGTGTATGGGGTTCTCTCCCATGTCCCGGTAGTGGTGTCTTCCGATACGAATCCCTCCCCTCTCCTTGACTCCCATCGCAAGGAACAGCAGGCCCAACCGGACATCGTCTAGGTTCCTATACCTCACTAAACCACTGAAGGCTGTCGTATTGCCTCCAAGCTGTCTTACCACCTCTGCACTGAAGACCCATTCTCCCACTTTCACATCACTTGCTTTCACCTCTGTGTTCGTGTCCGGCAGTGCATCGTCGACCTCCACCAGTGACCGCAGCCCTCCCGCACGGTCACTCTTTGCACCGTGGCCGCCCTGTGCCCTGACGGTGAGGCCAAAGATGTCACAGACCACGCAAGGGTTGTTAGTGCTCCGACACTCGGGCCGGCGGAGGATTTTCCCATCAGTCCCATACAACTCCCTGTGATGGTGACTCTCAGTCCCCTTCTGTGCTCTCCCCTGTATGACGAAGCACGAGTCTATCTCTCCATTCTCCTCTCTGAACAGGAGTTCCATCCGTGACCTGAATATGCCCTTCAAGGTAGAACCCGGTATTACATACCGACGGTCAAGGGTACGTCGCTTTGAACGGACTGCTTGGTATGCGAACCGTTCATATGCGTGCATATCAAGTTCCATGTCCTTTGCAAGGGTTTCCGCGTCTTCAAAGGAAATACCCTTTGCAATGTGTTCCATGAGAGTCCCCTCCTTGAAGGGGACGGTCTTCTCCCCCGAGCCTACGTGAATATAGTAACCATCAATGGGCACTACGGCGAAGTGTATGACCCCACTCCTGCTTGGGTCTGTGAACTCACGTGGTGTCGGGCGGACTGTCCGGAGTTTCAGATTCCCGTCACTGACAGGTGCTCCGTGCTGGATGCTCTCTACTGTAGGTCTCTCGGTGTCCCGTCCTTCCATATATGCGTTCCATGTCTTGCTTGCCCATTCCCGTATCTGCATGGTGAGGTCACCCCCGGTGGTCGGCATTCCCGTCCCGTGTCCACTGTCAGCTGACCCCCCACTGTCTATCAGTGACGGCCGGTACTCTTCGGCCCCCGTGACCTTCACTCTGACCTTTCCAAACCCCACTGATGTCCGTCCACCAATGCGCAACCGCCCGTCGTTGCAGGCCAGCAGTGAGTCAAGCAGGAGGGCAAGCTCGTGAACGGCGAGTCCTCTGCATACCAGTCGGGTCTTGAACAGGCTCCCAGGCACGACGTACTCGGCCGTGAAGAGGGCTCCCTTCGCAACACTCCCAGCCAACCGGTCAACGCCGGTTCCCGGTCTGACCGAAGTGAATACGTGTGTTGGCCCTGCTGGGTACGCGTCTTGGAACCGCACCCTGCCCCGATATCCCGGGCTCCCAAAAATACGACACGCAATACAGAACGTCGACAATATCTCCCGGACTCTGTTGTCGTTGCCTTTCTTCTGGGCGTCTTGGATTGCGCGTGAATTCTCTTTGTTGCCCCCACAGCTCTCTCTATTGTTAAGTATGTCACAGACTTGGATGCCGAGTCCCCGCAGTCGCTGCTCAACGAACGCCCTCAGTACACCCTTGATTGATGAGCCGGGGATGTATGGGGTGCTGTCCCCGTCCACTGAAATGCGGAGCAGGGGGAGGTCATATTCAGGATTCTGTTTCGCATCTCCGACCTTCAGCGGCGACTTGACTCTGAGCTCAAGGTCGATGACCTGTACGACATCGGGTGTATGCACTGCCACTCTGTCCCCTCCTACTCTATCACGACCTCATCTGTGATGTCCCTGTACTCGAGTCTGAGTCCACGCACATCGTCCGCAGTCAGAATGGCCACTCTGGTGATGTCGAGTGAAACAACGCCCAGTCCTGAAGTCGTCTTGCCACCAATCGCAATCCGGGAGTTCTTCAGTTCGCTGAGGACAAGCCGCATGGCCTTTGCCTCTAGAGTGTCATCCCTGATGTCGATGTTCTCCATTATCAGCTTGAACGAGAAACGTGTACCCGGTGCTACTGTTTCGATGTCGTACTTTTTCCTTGGGCTTGCTGCGCCCGTCGTACGGTCTATCGCGACACCCGGCTTTGTATGGACTGCTACGGGCTCCAACGGGTGGCAGTCTACAAACGCCACATGTCCACGTACTCTCGTATCCTTGCCAGCGCTGCCAAACAGGTACTGGACTACCCTCTCTCCACCACTGACACCGGACAAGAGGGGTTCAAGGTGCGACCTGACCACTCCCTTCACACTGGAACCTGGGATGTATGGTACTTCCTCATTGCCAATCCTCACCCGGATGACTGGGTTGTCGGTAGACCCCCGTGTGGTAGCGGCTCCGATGTGAACCTGTGTCACCGCCCTCAGGACACCTTCCACAACTGTACGACACTTGAAGACATCGAAGTCTCCAGGAGCAATTTTGCTGTCGTCCTCATTCATAGTTCATCCACTCCATGACCCGTCATGTGTGTAGGAACGCCCCCTGCAGTCACCGCTCGGTCATCTCGGCCCTTTCCTCGGTCGTCTGTCCTGGCCACGGGAGTCCCCGAATACCAACCTTGCCAATTGGTCAAATGCGTCTTCTCTGTTGCTTATCCTTCGCATGTCCTCGGGTCTCAGTTTCTCGGCGCCCTTGTAGAGGCGCTTCAGGTGCGTGAGATACATGCGGGCAAGTGCAGTCGCGTCGGCCGTGTCGAGCTTGTACAGATCTGCTAGGTCTTCGTACACCTGCTTGGAGAACTCTCTAGGCAATACCTCACGCTGTCCACTCTGGTAGACAAGATGTTCCTGTACTAGCAGTATTGCGTCCTTTCCCTTTCCCCTTGAGAACACTTCAAGGAGCTGGTTGACCTGTGATGAGGCGCCGCTTCCACGTTTGGCCACTCCAAGTTTGGCCACTGCAAATGCCGCATAGTTCAGGAGGTCGAGCTGACTGGGTCTGGGATTTCCCTCGGTCATTGTTACGTAACTCTCCAGTGCACATGTGCAGACCGCGGCAATGTGACTCTTGACACAACGACTTGGGTGCGCTGACATCTAGCACGCCAGTCCTCGGTCGGCCGCGCAGGAGTCCATTGCAGACCTCTGGGGTCACAGTATCTGTGTGTATGGTCTGAGGATAGGGCCCCCTCCTGCCACACTGTACGTACATGCATCACGTTGCACCCATCTGCTCTTCCAGTATGGAGGGCCCGGCGTGAAGATGTATGTAGCTGTTCCATTTCATTGTGGTGTCACATGCCACATATCTGACTATACCTCTTCGAATGCCACTATATAAAGAGATGTCTGGCCACCACTGTCCGACACGGGCGTCGCAGGGGCCTCCAGAGGCTGTTCTGGGCGGTTTCTGTGAGGCGTCCCGTCTGTCCCCAGGAAATGGCTGGCGCACTTGGCGATGTTGGGTAACGAGAATAAACTCGACCCCCACTGTATGTGTGTCCTGTGTACCGTAGCACCTCCTGCCATGACACAATGTGTACCTCTCATTTTGCAGATTGTAGCAACCGTACCGGCTGTGGCACTGTGTCGTGGGTTCCATTGTGGTGGTTTCCGGCAGCAATGTCCACACGCGTGCCGCCGTTTGATGGGAGTGCCCGTCATCTCCAGCTGTATGCCTGTTCGACTGAGAGTTTATTAGACGGGACTGCCCAAGACGCGGACTCGTGCGGTGATAACGACACTGAGAGAAAAGTCACAGGCGGTGTGTCCGTCTGACCTGGTGTGTAGATATGCATAGCCAAGACATGGGGGTGATGTGATGGTGTCCTGTCCACCAAACGACCCAATGCCCATACCGCCATGGTAGAAGCCATGCGCCTGACAGAGGGCGGAGTGGCTGGGAATCCCGACCGAGTCGGGACTATGGCTCTCAATGGTGCAGCAGTGGTGTCCGCGACATTTCCGTTGCGGATACCCTTCCTTCTCTGTGGCCCACCAGTGACAATCGCAGCACCCGCACCGAATTCCCGCTTGCTGGATTGTCGTGGGCTGTGTGCCCCCATCGGAGCGCACAGTCCCTGCGGCAGGACACAGTGGGTCGTTTTCTGTGGCGTGTTGTTGGCCGTGCTTGACGATGGCCTCAAAGTCCATCCGGTTGGGTGTGGTAGATACCTGTATGAGGTGGAGCTATAGGGATCGTACTGAGGCCGGTGAGGTACTTGCGGACGAGCTTGTACGTGGCGGTGTTGGTCGTCCATTGCTCGTCCTTGCTGTACCGAATGGGGGTGTCAAGGTAGCGGCCCCCATGGCGCGTGCCCTGGGTGCGGACCTCGACATTGTTGTTGTCCGCAAGTTGCAGGTCCCGCACAACCCTGAGGCGGGGTTCGGGGCACTGACCTCTCTTGGGGCTGTCTTCCTGAACCAGCGGCTTGTAGAGTACCTGGGGCTGTCGCCGGACGTGGTGGAGCGGGTGAGGGCACGGACAGCGGCACAGGTCGAGGCGCGGGTGATGCGTTACCGCAGCGTTCTTGCTGAGAAGAGTCCTGCGGGGAAGCATGTGGTGCTGGTCGATGACGGTCTTGCGTCCGGGTACACGATGCTGGCTGCGGTCGAGTCTGTCCGAGAGAAGGGCCCGCTGAGCATCACTGTGGCTGCGCCCACTGCTTCCGAGAGTGCTGTCCGGCTGTTGCGTCCGCGCGTCGACCGGCTGGTGTGTCCGCGTGTCACGGGTGGGCCGGTGTTTGCTGTCGCCGACGCATACAGGGACTGGTACGATGTACCGGACGACGAGGTGGAGGCCATCCTCCGTGCCTACGGTGCAGTGTGAGGATAGTATCAACCCCAGTCCTCGTCTGATTGGGGCTACGGTGCAGTGTGAGTGGCAATGTGCCTGCCCTGTAGTCTCAACCCCACTTCTAGTCTGGGCGGGATTGGAATGCGTATAGCCGAGTGGAGCTAGCACTGGAGTCGTTTCAACCCCACTTCTAGTCTGGGCGGGACTCGTGCACTGCTGATGGGACGGGTCACGAGATTATTGCCTCGCGTTCGAAGAGCTTGGCGCCAATCAGTAGGGTCGCCACTGTGAAGCCGAGGAGGTAGAGCATGTTGCCCATGAGGCTGATGGGCGTGGCTGCTCCTGACAGGACACCGTTGAGGATGAGGATTGCGTGTGTGAAGGGCACCAGCATGACGAAGGTACCGAAGAGGCCACCGAAGGCGCTGATGCTACCGGCGAAGCCGAGTATCCCGATGACCATTGTCGGGATGAGGAGGGCGAAGTTGTTGACGGCCTCCGCGGTCGCCTGGTCCCTTGCAAGGCACGAGATGACCACGCCAATGCCGATGGCACACAGGAGCACCAGGAACTGGCAGAAGACGATCAGTGGCAGGGATGCGAGGTTGACGGTGTAGAACGCCGTATAGTCGATGGGCTCGTCAGGTAGGCCCGCGTCGCGGATGATTATGGAGAGGTTGTACAGCAGGACGCCGACCACTGTGAAGCCCGTGTATATCACAGTGATGACAAGCCCGGCGACGAGTTTCGCGGCGAGGATTTTGAGCCTGCTCATCGGCACTACGAGCAGGGCCTCCAGGGTGTGGCGCTCCCTCTCGCCGGCGAACGACTGGCTCACGTATGGTGCTGGTGCGACGACGGAAGTGAGCATGATGAGGAATATTGCGAGCTGGTGTCCGTAGGTGCGTTCTGGGGCGATGGTCTCCCAGCTGAACTGGACCTCCTGCACCACGATGATGCGCGTAATCTGGGAGTAGATGAAGCCGCGGATGAGCCATGCCACCGATGTCGCCCTGAAGTTCCCGGTGTTGACGTAGAACTCCACGAGGCACGAGTGCGTCGTGTTGAGCAGGTACGTGAAGTTCTCAGGTATCACAATCCAGACCGTCAGGCGTCGTTCCGCGATGAGCTGTTGCCCCTCCTCTCGTGTGATGTTGATGATCTGCCGTATCCTGAGGTCTTCGGAGTGGTTGACGATGCTCCTGAACAGCTGCTGGCCCAGTGGCCCATTGTCCTCAAGCGTCATGTATACGTCCGATGGCTCCACGGTGGTCTCGCCGACGACAAAGGACAGGAACGCCCCCTGGAACATCCATGCGAAGATAGGACTGATTATGAAGCCCAGCATGAGCCACCGGGAGCGCACTATCGACTTGACCTCTTTCTTGATGAGCCAGTACACCTTCTTGTCCATCACCCGTCCCTTTACCATCACGCCTCACCCCCATAGACCCCCTCGCCGGTCACCAGGCCCATGAACACTTCCTCCAGGTCTGCCGCCCTGTACTTCTCCTCCAGTTCGCTGGGCCTGCCTATGGCCACCAGGCGTCCCTCATTGAGGATCCCGACCCTGTGGCACAGCTCCGAGACCTCGACCATGTCGTGTGTGGTCAGCACGATTGTCAGGTCGTCCTCGCTGCTCAGACGCCTGAGCAGGTTCCGCACGATCCGGGCCCCGATGGTGTCGACCCCCGTCGTCGGCTCGTCGAGGAATATCACCTCCGGCTCTATGATGAGGGCCCTTGCAACGAGGACCTTGCGCTTCATGCCACCACTGAACCTCTTCACCTGCTCGTCCGCCCTGTCGCTCAGGCCGACGATTTCGAGCAGCGTGTCAGCACGGCGGTAGAGCTCGTCCTCGTCTATCCCGTACATGCCACCGTAGTAGACGAGGTTCTCGCGGGCCGTGAGCCGCTCATAGATGCCCGCCTCCTGTGGGAGCAGTGCCACTCTCGGGCGGATGTCCTCTATCTCAGTGACGACGTCCTTGCCGAGCACCCACGCACGGCCCCGGGTGGGCCTGAGCAGTCCGACCAGCAGACGTATCAGCGTCGTCTTGCCCGCGCCATTGGGGCCTATGAGCCCGAAGACCTCGCCGCGCCCCACCTCCATTGTCACACTGTCGAGGGCGACCACCTCGCGTCGTGTCCCTGGTGAGAAGACCTTGGTCAGCTCTTCAGTCCTTATTACCGGGCCGTCGTGAGCGGACACCGCTTGTCACTCCTCTCTGATGTCCGTGATCTCCGGGAACGGCGGTTCTCCTTTTATCCCTTTGAGGTACTCGTATGCGGCTGCAACGTCCTCGTCCTCACCCTCGACCAGGAGCGTCACGGAGCCCTCGGCACCGTTCACGCCGCCCGCTGCAATCGGGGTGGCAAGCACCGAGAACATGACGTCCAGCGCCTCGATCTCGGTGAACACGAGTCCCTCGGGCACTGCGATTGCACCGACAGGGGTGCCGATGGCATAGTCCCAGCTGTCCATGCCGATCACGCTTGCGAACTCCCTGTACACTGTCGGGATGCACTTTTCCAGTCCCACCGGCATCACTATCTTGATGTTCCGTGCAGCAGCCGCACCCAGGAACGTGCCCACAGTGCCCCCGGTCCCGCTTGCGAGCAGCACTATCGGCGTGAAGTTCACGTCCAGGGCATTGGCGCTCTTGACAATGACATCCTGTGGCCCCATCTTGTCGAGGACGTCGATGACCTTCTTCCCCTCGATGTACTCGCCCCTGTAGAAGATTGCATCTGTGGCACGGGTCTCCCGCTTGGTGACCGACAGCCCCCGCGGTATGGTCACGCCGGCGACATGGTGTGCCTTGTCATACTCGCCAAGGATTTCCTCCACAAGGTACGCTGTGGTGGTGCCCAGAGTAATGCACAGGTACCCGTTCTCAAGGGCGTTGCTGATGAGCTGCGTGTTGAGCAGGGCCCGTGCTATCAGCCGCTTGCTCTCTGATGGCGTGAGCGTGACAAGTAGTTGTGCCATGTAGACCCGACCTGCGATGTGTTGTGACGGCGATGTCCACCGCATGCTTAAAGTTGTCGTATCGTGTGCCGCCACTGTGTCACGCATAGGGCTGGGTGTCTGTCCTGAGCGTCCTCAGTCACTGTATGCGGTTGTCCAGGGCCATCGGCATTGGTCAGGTGGCTGGCACTGTGTCCCCACCACACGCCTTTGTGCCTTACCTGCCCCGCCCTGCCGTGCTAACTGTCCGTACCACTCTCTCCCGCCGATGTGCTGCCGCTGGCTGCCCCCGTGGTGGTATCCACTATGAGTCTGGACACTTCCCTGACGCCATCCAGGTATGCCTCAGTGCTCATCCCGGCCCTGCGGGCATAGGGCCCGAGCTCCGGGTCATTGAGCACCACCTGCATCAGGTCGCCGCCCTCCGTGATGGTCCTGTTGATGAGGGCCCGCAGACGCTGGTGTGCCACCGGGCGCGGGAGCCCAGCCCGGGTGAGGGCCGTGACGATATACTCACTGATGGTCGTGCCGAGTGAGCGTTCGAGGTTCTCCCCGACCCTTGTCCCGTCAATCTCGAGGCCCACGAGCACCCGGTTGACCTCCCTCACGAGATAGTCGGTGAGTATGAAGGCCTGCGGTATGACGAACCTCTCTGTCGAGGAGTGAGAGATGTCGCGCTCCTCCCAGCTGACCACGTCCTCAAGGGCCGGTGCCACGAGGCTCCGCACCACCCGTGCGAGGCCGGATATCTTCTCGCATGTCACAGGGTTCCTCTTGTGTGGCATCGC
>JALVPN010000070.1 GCA_027031765.1 Promethearchaeota archaeon
GTCGCAGACTGCAAGGGGTCCGTGTTCGAAATAGGGCGCCACGAGAAGCGCAGTCACGTTGATAGTGCCGTCTGAGACTAGAAATGCGGGCAGGAACCTGCTCTGAGTGTAGGACTCCTTGATGCTTGCAAAGACCGACCTGTCAGGCAGTCTCTCAACGGTGAACCCCTCGACAAACGGCAGGACATCTCTCACCATTGTGGACAATAACTTGCGGCTGTCGTCGCGTTCGACTATGCGCTTGAGTACCAAGGCGAGATTGCTGCCGTCTGGTTCAAGGATTACCTTTGCTGGAATCGGGGTCGCGCGCTTCATGAGTCGCGGGTCGAAGTCGTAGATTGACAGGTTATGGAGGAAGTACAACAGGCGCCAGTGAAATGGCGACAAGATGAGAGGGCCTTGGATAGACGGCGTCTTCGGATGGAGCTTCAGCGGGAACTCCACATCCGATGATAGGTCAGGAAGGTGCTCAATGAACTTGAGGAGCTCCCGACTGGTCTCCGTCAGTGAACTGGGCCAATCAATCTGGACCCTGTTACCATCCTTGACTATGGTGATTGTGTCAGCCCCCGCCGCACCACCGCTCCCAACCGCATCACTTTGGTTTCCCACCGCAGGGTCAAGTAGGACCTTCAGAGTGTCACGGACTTTTCTGTAGTCTGGTCTGCGTCTGTAGAACTTGACCGAGATCTCATACTCGTAGCCACTCACCCTCAACTGCTCCTCTTCTGAAAGAGAGAAGACAGCGGGCGCATCCAGTGAGAGGCCTATCGTGAGGTCACGCGATGGACCAATTGAGAGGTTGTAGAGGTAGGGGATGCCACCCTGCATCGAGATAGCGTTGTCAATGCCCACTGTTGCCATGTCCTTCAAGAACCGAAACGCCGCAACAAGATTGGACTTTCCCGAAGCGTTGGGCCCCACTACGACATTGAAGTCTTCAAGTCCTATCTCAGCATCATCGAAGCTCTTGAAGTTGCTCAGGCGTAATGACCGGATATGTGTTCTCTGACCGAGCTCCGGACTGGAACTCAACTCTACTACTCGCTCCTGGGTCTGTACGGTCAGACGACCAGCCCAGAGGCGTATAAGGGTTTTCGGCAGGTCGTCAGTGGGTAGCGGGTGGTGTGACGGGCCGCCTCAGGTCTGCATGTGATGGCTGCGCGGAGCCCTGGTAGGCAGGGGCACGGTCACATCGGAGACCATTTGCCGAGGGCAAGCTGGGGTCACCTCCCTACCCCCGCTATTCAGGAGCTCTCCATTTGTGCAGGCGGACATGTAGGGTTGAGGTCTCGCACGCTCACTCCCATCCCACTACAGGGGCAAGTCCTCCACATTTGTACAGACAGCAAGAAGCTGTGGCCGACAGGAGTTGCGAACAGCAGACTGGGGTTCAGGTACCGGATGTCGCTGGTTCCACAGGTATGCCTGTGTTTCATAGAAACCCTGACTCCTGTTGCAGATATCGTCAAGGCAGTACGGTGGTAGACCGGCCTGTTGGACGGAGGTGCAGGAGATTGTCATCTGCGTGATCTGCTGGGTGGGCCGTCCTACAAAGACCGCAGTTGTCCCAGTGTATGCACTGGAGGTATACGTGGACGCCGAGAGCCGTCCCTGACCCTGACGTGGTAGGACTTGTTGGCTGGGCTGCAAGGACAAGGAATATTTTTAGCCCGAGGAGAGCCTCCTGCTTCGGGAGTTACATGACGGTCAAAGAAGGCCTGAACGTCGGTGAGCAAGTGGTGGACTCGGCGCGCGCGGCGTATCTAGTCCAGTCCAGGGTGTCGTACGGGTTCACGGAGGAACAGTGGCTGAACGGCGAGCTCGTGCTGACCCAGGCGGGGGTCGTCTTTCTGGAGGCGAAGGGGTTATTCGGACAGGGCCGGAGCCGACATCACAGTGTCACTTACGATGCGATAGCCGGCGTCCGGACCGAGTCAAGGGGGATTGTTGGATACCTGACGGGTCAGAAGTTCTTGAGTCTGGACGTCATCACTCACGCCGGCCAGCGGACGTTCCGCTACTCGTGCAGCAACAGTGATGCTGCGCGCCTATGCGACAGGATAATGGGCATGCTGCAGAGGCGGAACGCGAAAGAGAGCCTTCGCAGGGAACTCGTACGCCTGATCAAGCCGATGGGTGAGGTAAGCCTCTCTGAGATTGCAAGAATGCCAAGTGTGAAGAACATTGTCCGACAGATGCTGGGACGCCCTCCACTGGGCATCCCCGAGGACAGGCTGTTGGCTATCGTCACTGACGAGGTGCGCTCTCTCATCTCGATGGGGCGGCTGGACGGCATAATCGATGACGAGGGGAACTTCATTTCCACACTAGTGCTATCAAGACGCAGTGTACAGTACCAGGTGACCATTGATTTCCCTACTCTGTTCGCGCAACTGCAGAACAAGGGCATGATACTCCAGACCATCGAGTGCCCCTCATGCGGTGGAAAGCTGGACTATCCAAAGGAGGGCAGTATGGTGAAGTGTCAGTATTGTGGGGCCCTGGTCAGTGCCGTGGACGTATTTGAGAGGTTCAAGAGACTCATCGACATATAGGCCCCAATCGCGACAATCACGATGTACCCGTGCACACTACTGTGGTGTCAACAGCATGCCAGAGTGCCGGCACACCAGAGCAATGAGGACCACCTGCGTGAGGGAGTACCTGCCCTGTCGAGAAGAGCTCGCAGACCTGTCAGGCCCCGACGCAATCCTCGTAACAACGGGCCTGTACCTGACCGGTCTGCTGTCTTGTCCCAGTCCCAATATCCACTTGGTGCAGGGACGCCTTGACCCCATCTCCGTACTCGGACGAGCATGTGAGTGCTGGGTCGCGGTATCATAAGGACTACAATCATGCAGATGGCGGAGTATCGACTATGACTCTGTACGGTGCATCCGAAGGTGGGTGAATGGGGAGTCCAGTAGATACGACTGGTGGCCTGACAGAGGTCTGTCTGCTAGGCGTTCCTATGGCCTAGTCGTCTGTAGAGCGGTATTGCTCCGTGGTGTGGTGCTCATGCTAGGGACGAAGAGGTCGAAACGCCTGCTCAAGAAAGGACAGGCCAGGATGTCTACCCAGCAATAGGGGGCTGTACGGGGGGCTGCACGGGTCACCGTAGACAGTACTGCCACTAGGCGTCCATCATCGACCGCGTCCAGTACCCCCTCACGGAGCTCATGCCCAGGTGCTCTGCTCTTTCCTGCAGTGAAGTCATTGGCATCAAGACCGGTCTTCACAACAGACGGCTGAAGTCGATATCACTGACCAGACCTTTGTTGAGAAATGGAGTTAGAAGCTTGTCTGTGACTCTTGGTGAGGAGGGATTGGTTGTCTGCTATGAGGGAAACGAAGGCACATACAAGCAAGAATATATCGAAGCGGATAGATATGACCACATAGTGAACACAACTTCATGCGGAGATGTATATGCAGCAGGATTCATTTCATATTTTGCGGAACACAGGAATCTCCTTGACGCCTACAGATTTGCAAGCAAGATAGCAAGTCTTAGAACTTAGGTACAGGATGTAAAAGATCTGGCTTCTTATGATGATGAGATTAGAAAGACATTGAGGTCAGTAGCATGAGGTTCAACAGTAAGAGTAGAGCAGGAAAACCTATATGCGCCCCTAATAAGCAGAAGGCGGTAGGCTATGATGAAGGCAAACGCGATAGTGTTGTTTGTTCGCAACTTTGAGGCATGTAGAGAGTTCTACAAAGAGAAGATAGGCCTCAAAGTGAAAGAAACTGACGAAGGTTTTGTTTCCTTCGAATTGGAAGGAGACCAAGAGCTGGCTCTAATGAGCCTCGAAGCGGCAGGGCAGATGATAGGTAGGGAAGAGATACAACCCGACAAAGATGGGGCACACAGGGTACTACTTGCCGTCTATGTGGAGGATACAGACAAGACCTACGAGAAGCTCAAGCAGAAAGGTGTGGAGTTTGTTAGACCGCCAGTGACTCAACCATGGGGTCAAAGAACAGCATACTTCAAAGACCCTGATGGAAACTTGTGGGAAATCTCTCACTTCATAGGTGAGGCGAAGTAGGGACTCGGATTGCCGAGTCCCATTGACCTGCTAGTATGGCGTTCTGCATCCGTGTTGACGACTTTGCAGGGTACTGTGCCACACAGACTGCACATGACCGTTTCTCGACCCATCTGCCGAAACCCAAGCAACCTTGCGAACATCGACATGGAGGTTCATGGATCATAGTCATGTCAGGGCTCCTCCTGTCTCAACGCGGATCATCTAACCAACGAACTGGAGCATATCCCACCCAGAATCGACGGTTCAAAGAGCAGACTCATCTTGCCTGGTTTCTTGCCGCACCAGAAGCCAGTCCAGTTCAGTCACACACTGGACGTGTGCATTCGGACTAGGATGGGAGGAGTAGTTTCGGACGGCACACTTCGACTAGGTCTCACTAGCTGGTCAGCACGTGAGAATACAGACCAGGGTCGAGGTTTGGCCTAGCAGTACCTCTTGAGAAAGTACCTGAGGGACTCGCTTCTCTGTCGTGCTACGGCCAGATCGAACTCGTCAAGAATCTTAGCCATGAACGTGCTGCGCGGCATCTCTGGAGGGATTACACTGTTGAGCCACTCTTTCGTCACGCGGTCAGGCACCTCCAGTTCTATCTCATTGGCGAGCCTTAGCAACGTCTGCAAGTCTAGTCCCGCAACATACCACGCCTCTATTTCGGGTTTAACAACCATTATCCGTTGCTCATCACCAATCCCATACCGTCTGGCTGTCCCACGTTTCGCTGCCGTCACACAAGGATAATGGTTAGAGTCCCGGACAAGGACATACTCTGTGCTTCTCTGCTCTAGCGTGTGGATAAAGTTCCGAATTTTCCTGTTGCGCGTCTGGGCATACCTGACAATCCGGACGCGGTCATAGTGTTGCTCAAGACAGGGGCACAGGACTCTCCTGAAGAAACGTTCATCGTCACTGCCCTCGACAAAGACGAAAAGAGAAGACATCTCTTTCAGCACCGTTACTGCAGGATTCCCTGCACGAACAGGTCATCCACACCGAGGTCGTTCTCCAAGAACGCCATCACCTCCTCGTCATTTCTCGGACGAGTGACCTGCGAGTATCCCTCCTCATCCCTTGTCACAAGGAGAAGGCTGTCAATGCCGGCGTGCTTGACCACTTCGGGGTTGTGCGTTGTGATTATGACCTGTTTGCCCATCCGACTCGAGACCTCTTTCATCATGTCGACAATCTTCGAGATTAGAAGAGGGTGGATGTTTCGCTCGGGCTCCTCTATGATGACGAGAGGGTTCCTCTCGAAATACAATGCAATAACCAGTGTTGTGACGTTCACCGTACCATCCGAGATCAAGAAGGCTGGTAGGAACCGTTTCTGCGAGTAGGTCTCCCTGATGCTAGCGAGAAGCGACTTGTCTGGAAGTCTTTCTACTGTGAACTCCTCCACGAATGGCAGGACATCCTTCACCAATGACGAAATCAGTTTTCTGTCTCTCTTGTTGTCTAGGATACGCTTCAGGATTAGGGGCAGATTACTACCGTCTGGCTCAAGCTCTGTCTTGCCGGTGGCTGGAGTTGCACGTTTCATAAGGTGCGAGTCGAAG
>JALVPN010000071.1 GCA_027031765.1 Promethearchaeota archaeon
ACCATGACCAGGAGGATCAGGGCGACAAACACGGAACCGGCAAGGGGGTCGAGCCAGTCCGGTAGGTAAGTGCGGAACACATTCCTAGCAGACATCATGGCCAGACAGAACAGCACGGATATCAGGCCGGCAACACCGCCGAGCAGGACCAGGAGTGGCACCATGGCGAGGGAGAAACTGAACGATGCCTCGAATGCAAAGATGGGCTGCACGGTCATCGCGAGTGAGAACACAACGTATGACGTGATTGCTGCGAGTACCGTGGGTACGAAATAGCCGAGCTGGGCGTCACGCTTGTACGGCGCCTCTGTCGCGAACAGCGCACCTCCTAGAGGGGCCTTGTAGATACCCGCAGTCGCAGCAGCAGAGCCCATCATGAGGAACACCCGGACATGCACCGGGTCTGTGTGCCCCAGACGCCGCGCAACAGCATTCCCCAATGCGGCACCAATGAGTACGGCAGGCCCCTCCCGGCCCACAGGGTTACCGGAACCAATGGAGACCGACGTTGCGACCAGCTTCGTCACCGCAGTGCGGGGCCGCAGCTGGCCTGGTGCATGGGTCAACTCAATTGCCTTCGATATGCCGCTGCCCTCTATCTCACGGATGCCAGCATACACGAGCAGGCTTGAGAACGCCCCGCCAATGAGAGGGGTCACGAACACGGGCAGTGCACCGAACGCAGTCGTCATCAGGTCTATGAGCATCTGGAAGGCGACCATGAACAGCCCACAGACGAGTCCGACGAGCAGGGCCGGCGGGATATACAGACGGTAGAACTCGCTGAAGTGGTCGTAGTGGAACAGAATGCGCAGCGGTACATGGGACTGTACCTCTTCCTGTGGGCTCACCTGCGGTCACCCGTGAGGCATCATGTGGTCAGTCAATTACCGCACAGGCATGGCATTAAGGTTTGTGACACAACCGACCACCCCTCTGTGCCGGAGACATCCCGTCAGTGTATGGGGCCAGACAGCACGCGAGCAGTCTCACCCGGTGTGAGCTTACAGGTCACAGACCTATCTGCAGGGTGGGGCATAGAGAGAAAGGAGGTGTGGGGCACTGTCTGGGGCCCCACATCACAACATGTGATACTACCTGCGTAACCGGACAATGAGGATGACCGGTGCGACCGCCACTGCTGCCCCTACGCCACCCGCTGTGACGGGGAGCGCGGGAGAGAGGTGGTGGAGCGGTGTCGTACTGTCGAGTCCGGCAGTCGACTCGTTGGTCGTGGTCGTTGTAGTCCTTGTCGACGCAGTAGTAATGCTGGTGGTGCTGGTGGAACCCAGAACCCCAGAGTTGCCCAGCTCCACAGACCACATCTCGGAAACCGTGTAGTAGCCGTTGACATCACGTGCGTACGCCTTGAAGCAGACGACCTGTCCGGGTGAGAGGACGCCAACGGAGTAGGTGTAGGCGTTCAATCCACATGGAGTGAGGGTCACGTTCCGCCAGGGCACAGTGTCGTCCGAGATGGAAACTATGGCCTCGGCCGCACCATGGTGGAGGGGATTCAGTGTCGTGCCAACAGTCAGACCGGGTGGGCACAGTACACAACAGCCCGTTTGGCCCAGCACTGTGGGCTACTAGGGACATGGCTGGCGGGACACCGGTATTGGACACTCGATCTGTGGGTGGTGCGTCACTTCACGACCAGGACGGGACAGCGGGAGCGGCGGATGACCCGTTCGGTGGAGCTGCCGAGGGAAACTGAGCGCCCCCCTGTTGCACCACTTGCACCCATGACTATCAGGTCGATGTCGTTTGCGCTTGCGACCTGGATTATCTTATCTGAAGGCAGGCCCCTCTCCACGAGCAGCTCGGCCTCGACCTCGGACTCTGACGCAAGGGCCTTGAACGACTCGAGGAGCTTGAGGCCCTGGGTGATGTATCTCTGTAGCACCATGTCCGCGTCCTCATTGATCATCGTCGCTATCTGCTGCACCATTCCGAGGTTCACGACGTGGAGCACTAGCAGTTTCGCCCCTGTGAGCCTGCACAGCTCGATTGCCACGGTGGCAGCCCGTCTGGAGAGGTCGCTGCCGTCTACGGGGAGGAGGACGCGTCGGAGGTCCTGGATGAGTCGGTTGTGGTCAGGGTGGAGTATGTCGTGCATATGCAAAGTACTCTCTGGACACTGAAATACGTTAGCATGACCGACCTGGACCGGCCCGGCTACTTTGCCACAATGACCGTACAGTTGACCCCGGCAATCACCCGTTGAGTGCAGCTGCCCGTCCTAGGGACGTTGCCACCGGTAGCGCCCTTGGAGCCCAACACCACTATGTCGACCCCGGCCTTCTTCGCGATGCTGACAATCCTCTCGGAGGGCAGACCACGTTCCAAGACTGTTTCTACCTCGATGGAGTACTCCTCAGCCGCTCGTCTGTACCCCTCAAGTAGCTGTTGACCGCGCTCACAATAGCGTCTGAGCACTTCCTCTGCGTCCTCGTTGGCCATCGTTGCGAAGTGCTGGATGGCAGGTGTGGGCACCACGTGGAGTATGGTCAGCCGGCTCTCTGTCATCTCCGCGACCTCAAATGCCACCGTTGCGGCCCTTGCGGCACCAGCGCTGCCATCGACCGCTACGAGCACCTTCTGGGCCCGGCAGAACACGCGTCCCGGCTCACAGTAGACGATGTTTTCCATGCATTGAGTAAATGTGGCTCTTCTCAAAAGATTTGTTGTTCGACTGGGACGCCCACATGACTGGAGGCTGACAACGGGGGCCGCCCCTTCGACCCCGAGCATATGGGGAACTGGCATGACGACGGGCGTGCGACAAGCCGTCCCCGATACGCCGCAGGGTGCGGTGTCAGGTCTGACGGTCGGGTGGAGTCCTGTCCGTACGTAGGTTGACGACGGAAATCCCCGAAACGACCAGCACGAGCCCCGCGATGGATGTCCAGTACAGTGATCCACTGAGGACAAGCACTGAGAGGAGAGTGCCGAACACAAAGACCAGGTTGATGAACATGCTCGCCCTGGTCGCACCGATGGTCTGGATGGCCCTGAAACAGAACAGGGACCCGAGAAAAGAGACCATGCAGCCCAAGAAGACAACATTGGCCCAGAACACGGCACTGTTCAGGGCTGGCAGGGCCCAGAAGCCCTCCACAGCTGCGCCCACACCGAAGAGCACCATCCCACCACGACACCACCGCCAGTGGCCTCAATGGGTTGACGTTGAGCGCATCACCGACTTACCAAAGGAAGAGTACAGTCCCCACATCATCATTGCGCAGAGGATGAGGAGGTCTCCGAAGAGGTGGTCGGGTCTGAAGTCTATGAGCGACTGCAGACCAATCACAAAGACGACACCGGCGAAACTGAGCACGTAGCCTACGTACTGCCACCTCCTTGCCAGTCGTCCCCCATGGAACAGGTGGGCAAACATACTGACTACTACAGCGTTCACACCCGCGATGATGATCCCCTGCGCAGCAGTGGTAGAGGAAAGGCCCACAATGAAACAGACACCAGACCCAAAGACCCCAGTGGCTCCGAGTAGTAACGAGTGCCTGACGACACTGTCGGTACTAACACGCGGTGTCCGGAACCACGGTACGACGAGGGATAGGAACAGCAGTGTCACACCAGGGGGCCTGAAGAAGCTGATTGTCATGGGTGGGACGAGGCCGACAAGAACTTCTGCGGACACCCAGCTACCGCCCCAGGACAGCACCGTCATGAGGAGGAGCAGGAGGCACCCGGTCACGTCAGGATCCGACACACCTTGAGGAGGCACCCGACTGGGACTGTCCGGCCCTCAAGAGGTACTGTTATCACGGCCACGACTACCAACTCTGCCGCCGGGAATGAAGAGGGGTGGGGGTCACGAATACGTGGGGCCCGCAATAGCACAGAAGTGTCAAGCTGCCACCCTGTGCCCGTGCTTCTGACAGGTCACACCCACAGACCCCCGCACGCACCCGCGTGGCTGGTCCTAGAAGGGTGCATGCTGGTCATGAGGAGGGCCGCGCCAACACTTAACAAGGCCAACTGTACAGGAATGGCCGAGGTGCAAAGGAGTTGGCACGCTCGGATCTTATCCACTACTTTGACAAGGGAAAATACCCTGAACACACAAAGGCCACTGCGGGCCTGATAGTCGTGTTCGGGACGTTCTGTGGTCTCGGTGTGTACTCCCTCTGGAGCCTCTGGGCTGAGTATGGCACTGAGATCATGAATGCAATCGAGTCCATAGGACTGCCGGAGGTGCTGACATCAAACCTCTGGCTGATAGCCGGCCTGCTCGCAGTGCTGCTAGTACTGAGCCTCGCGATGGCCATCGGCGCAGCGAAGGTGGCAAAGAGTCTGGGTGGGACGCTGATATACATTGGCGCCATCCTCATCAACATCGTGACCTGGAGCGTGGTCGCCATCCCTGTGCTCACTGGGGCCATGACCGTGTCCGAGGTCGTCACTGCGTGGCCTATCATGCTGCCCGGGCTGTTCACGCTCTTCATCACACTGCTCCTGTTCACAGCGTTCAGGAGCCGTGTCAGGAGGGCCGGGCGCATAGTCCAGCTCACAGGGCAGGTATGCATTGATGAGAAGGGCACATTTGTACCACCACTGGCAGCGATGTTGGGCACGCTGCTGTCCGCACTCATGTTCGGCGCAATCGTCCTGAGGTTCATGCCGTCCGGTGTGTGGCTAGGGACAGAAACACTGACCCTTGAGAACGGCTGGCCAATAGGTGTTGCCGTAGTGCTCTACCTGTTCATGACCATCTTCTTCTACAACTTCGCATACGCCACAACATCCGCAATCGTCTACATCTACATGCGTGGTCGGGACCCATCACTGAGCGACGGTGTGAAGGCCTCGCTGGGAGTCCTCGGCGGACTCGTAGCCCTCAGCATCATGAGCGTGATAGTGACAATCATCCGGATGATAATCCGCGCAATATCAAGGAAGAGTGGTGCCGGCGGACGCGTGGTCGGTTCCATAGCGGAGGGCACAATAGGCTGGGTCTGGGCCCTCATCAACTACTTCACCATACCGGCCATGGTCGCTGAGAACCTCGGTGCCACGGACGGGATAAAGAGGAGCGCCGGTCTCGTGCGGCGGAACTTCGTCGATGTGATAATCAAGGAAACAGCGGTGCGGTGGGCGTTCATGGTGCTCGCATTCATGTTCTTCTTCGGCTTCGCCATTGCAGGATATGTCGTCGGGTACTACCTCAACTTCGGCTCGGCCAACGCAGTGATGATGGGGATAGTCTTCGCCATAGTGTTCTTGGTGTTCGCATCAGTCCCCAGTGCCCTCGTACTACGCACCTTTGACATCGTCTACATTACTCTGCTGTACGTGTTCATCCGCCAGAAGGCCGGCGAAATCACAGGCGAAACTGCAATCCCGAAGTCCATGGAGAGAGAGCTCTCAAGCGCCTACTCTGCAGCCCAGAAGGGCAGGTAGACGGTGGTGCTCGCGGCGTGTGATGGCCCCATACGGGCTGTCACATGCCCCCACAAGGGATGTCGAGTGGGTCACCACATCCAGACCAAAACACCTATCGCCTACCACGTACGCGCTGCGTCGGGAGGAACAGAGTTGGACGCTGTCCGAGCTGCATCGAATGCCCTTGATGCGGTC
>JALVPN010000072.1 GCA_027031765.1 Promethearchaeota archaeon
CTTCTGAAGAGTCTTTGTAGTCATAGGTTCCACCCAGTTTATTGTCAATCATCTGAATCACTTCCCAATCATCAGGCAAGTCCGTTTGAACAAGGGGTTGAGAGAGGTGAAGAACTCGTCGAAGAAGGAGGGGGTGACCGCCACGACCATCTCACTGGGTGCCCCCGGTCTCGGCCTGACAGAGACCGGCTGCCACACGCTGATGGCGCCGCCGAAGGGGTCGTCCACCCAGCCCTCAAGGCGCACATCGTTGTACACTGAGAGCCAGCGCTCGGCGAAGAGTGGGACTACGGGGCACAGGTCGCGCACGGCCCTCATTGCCTTGATGCCCCATGCCACACGGCCGTCGTACTCGATTGTTGTCATGTACTTGTAGGCCAGGTGGTTCAGAGTGGGGTCGTTTATGTTGGCGATGTTCTGGCCGGGCTCGTTCCTGCGTGACCAGCTGAACGTGGTTGCCGTCCAGTCGAGGCCGTGGGGGGAGACCTCCTGCTCGTAGAGGGCAAGGTCGTAGGTCTTGTTGTGTCTGGCGACCTCGTACTGGATCGTGTCGTGGGGTAGTGGGACCACGGTGTTGTTGATGCCCACTGCGAGGAGGTCTGTTGAGATGCGCTGTGCGGCCTCCACAAAGCCTGTCCTGTCAGAGGGGGCCCAGAGGGTCAGGTGCACAGGCTCGCCGTTAGGGGCCTCGACCATCCCGTCGCCGTCCACATCCAGCATGCCTGCCAGTTCGAGCTCGTCGACTGCACTTGAGGGGTCGGGGTCGTAGAACAGACCGCCCTCGGTGGCCTCAATGGAGAACTCGCTCATCAGGGGCAGTGCAAAGTCGACCACATCAACATGGCCGCGCAGTGGTGACGGGACTGCGCCTTGCTTGTCAATGGCAAAGGCGACCGCTCTCCGCAGATGGGAGTTGTCGAGGGGGTACGACATCGCATTGATTGCCAGCAGGTGGAGCACGTTGTCCGGCGCCCACATGGTCTTCAGGCCGGAGAGCGACTCCACGGCCGAGTAGTAGTCCTCGGGCACGCGCTCACCGAACAGGTCGGCCTCACCAAGTGCCACTGCTGCGAGGGCGCTGCTTGTGCTCGGGTACTCCACTACACGGATCCTGTCGATGACTCCCGGGTGGTACACGACCTCGGAAGAGACCTGTGCAGTCTGGGCTCCTGGCCCACGTATCGCGCCCGGGACCACACCAGTGGACTGATGGGTGGGAGCACTGCCTGCCGACAGAAGCAAGAGGCTGGCAAGTAGCAACAGGTAGGCGGCCCTTCTCGTTCCATTCATGGTCCAGCAGTTCTCCATCAGGGCTGGAGCTCCTGCTCCGGCGAGCAAAGGGCTGAGAGCCATTACATAAGCATAGCGTAGTAAGCATCCCACCGGGGCACGACTGTTGCACTGACGCATCGACCGGGGCCAGGACTGCTGTCAACCCCGGACAGACACAAATGGTATACGGACGGCCTGGGTCACGCGGGGCGACAGCAGGGCTGTACAACAGGGCTAGTAGCACATGGCCGGGCTGGGTGGAGGGTGGTCCTCAGAGTCGACCGGGGCGTCGTCCTATCGTGGTATGGGGGATGGCCCATGTCACGAGTCACGAGTAGCGGGGGGCATGGGACAGATAGAGTACGGGATGACCGGCAGTGGACACCGGTAGGGGTGGGCCGGAGGGGCGTCAGGCGGCAGTCCCCGGCCCCTGCATCCACCTCCTGCCCGGTCTTACTCGATTGTCGGGACACGTAC
>JALVPN010000073.1 GCA_027031765.1 Promethearchaeota archaeon
GAGTGTGGTCGGGAGTACGTGGGTGAGGCGGTCCACAGGAGAGTCGCAATGGGCGAGATACCACCGCGGTGTGACGACTGCAACGGGGTGCTCAAGTCGGAGGCGGTCCTGTTTGGAGAACCGCTCCCGGAGCGGGCAATGTCGGAGGCAGTCAAGATGTGCTGCGAGACAGACCTGATGCTTGTCGTCGGCACCAGCCTGCAGGTGTATCCCGCAGCATACCTACCTCAGCTCGCCAAGGACTCGGGCGCCCGCATAGTACTGGTCAACCTTGAGGGGCACAACCGTGACGGTGTCGCGGACGTCGTGGTGAGGGGACGGGCGGCGCAGGTGTTGCCCCGGATAGTCGGTGTATAGACCGCGACCCCGGCAGGAGTGACGAGACGCGTTGCTGACGTGAGCGAGATGGACGACAGCGTGACGAGGACGGCGTGGCGCGTGTCCAGCATGGGGCAGCTGGCAATCATGCTCGAGGCGAGCGCCCCAAAACCGGGAAACGTCAACCGGGGGCACGCGTTCTCGGATACCGAGTACAGACACTTCCTTGCAAGCGCAGCACTTGTGGGACGCAGCTACTATGAGGCGGCAGTACGTGGGGTGCTGCTGGCACGGGGGGGGCTCTCTCCAGGGGCTGTTCGGCTCGGGCGCCTGATACTGGAGTGTGCACAGGATGTCGCACGCGGTGCTCGTGGGAGGAACACTGTGATGGGCACCACGCTGCTCCACATCCCGCTGATAGTGGCTGCCGCGTCGTCGCTGGAGCAGACGGGCAGGTTTGTCCCACAGGTGGTGGAGCAGGGACTGCACGACATCATTGACGCCACGACCGTGGAGGACACCCTCGACCTCTACAGGGCGTTCCACGTCGTGAGACCCCGTGGCGACTCTGTGAACAGGTCTGAGAGGTGGACTCCGGTGCACGACCGGTATGACATCAACAACCCACAAGTGTTCGACAACGTACGGGCTGACGGACTGACACTGATAGGACTGTTCCGCATATCCGCACCGGTGGACAGCATTGCGAGAGAGTGGGCCTGCTATTTCTCAACAGTGCTCCACAGGGTCGTGCCGTACCTGGCGTCGCGGACGAGCGGCCTTGACGACATTGAAGAGGCAATAGTGAGGACCTTCGTCTGGCTGCTGGCCTGCAGGCCTGACGGGCTCATCGTAAAGAAGGCGGGGGAAGCGGCAGCCAAGCGCGTGATGGAGCTCGCCCGCACCATACACGAGGCACAGAAAAAGGACGGCGCAGAGGTGGCGGGACTACTGGCGGCCCTCGACCAAGAGTTGCGGAGGGACGGCAACACGCTGAACCCTGGGACAACCGCCGACCTGATCTCAGCCGCCACACTCTGCGTCCTCGTCACCATGGAGTCTGACCTGGAATCCGACCAGGATAGATGGACAACATGACCACCCTGACCTGACGTGGGGTAGAGCTACGTCGTAGACCGAGCCCCGACCACACTGTGACACCGAACGAGACCTGTGCAGTCGTCACTGGATGGACTGACTGCTACTCAGAGGAGAACCTGCCGGAAGATGTGCTCGAACTTCATCCGTAGCTCTTTTGCACGCTCCATGTCGACCATGTAGAGTGGTTGGCGCATGTCACGGAGGTTCGGTATCTTACGGCACAGCTTCTGACCCATCAGCTTGCGCAAGGCAAACGATACCGTTCGTGGCGCCAATGGGACCTTCTCAGTGATGTCCTTGGGCGTCATCGGGCCCTCAGACACGAGCCGATCCAGGACGATAATTGCGCTCCTGGGGAGATCCAGCGTCATGTTCATGTTGGCCACCAACCCAGTCGTCCGGCCATACCTTTGGCATGTGGAGTATCCGCGATAGCAAATATAAGCGATAAGTTCACCGCATGCCACATCCGAGGAGTGTGGCGGCGGCACGATATGAATACCTGTGCGGACCACACAGGACGAGAGAACATGAGAGCAGGGAGAACAGACACGTGACAGCAGACGTATTCGTGACGAGGGACATCCCAGAGGCGGGTCTAGACATCATCAGGGAGCACTACAGTACTGATGTCTGGGAGGACGAGGGCCCACCATCGCAGGAAACAATCATGGAGCGTGCAGAAAGATGCATTGGCCTTGTCACACTGCTGTCTGACAGGATCACTGCACCTGTGATGGACGCCCTGCCCCGTCTCAGGGCCATTGCACAGTACGCCGTGGGCTACGACAACATTGACATTGAGGCGGCCACGAGACGTGGTATCATTGTGACCAACACGCCCGGCGTCCTCACAGAGACCACTGCAGACCTCACATGGGCACTGCTGATGGCAACAGCACGGAGAGTTGTCGAGGCCGACCGATACGTACGTACGGGTCAGTGGAAGGTCGCGTGGGGGCCAAAGATGCTCCTCGGCGTCGACGTGCATGGTGCTACGCTGGGCATCATCGGCATGGGACGCATTGGTGCTGCGGTGGCAAGACGTGCGACAGGGTTTGGCATGAAGGTCATCTATACGTCGCGTCACGAAACAAAGACCACACGGCAGGTGGAGGCCGAAACGGGGGCCGAACGGAGAGAGCTCCCGGAGCTCCTCAGTGAAGCGGACTTTGTGTCCATCCATGTCCCCCTGACAGAGGAGACACGTGGCATGATAGGGGCGGACGAGATACGCAGGATGAAGGCAGGGGCAGTCCTTGTCAACACGTCGCGCGGCGCAGTGGTCGATGAACGTGCCTTAGTGGAAGCCCTAAAGACAGGCCATCTCCGTGCCGCCGGACTGGATGTCTTTGAGTCTGAGCCCTTGGGGCAGGACAGCCCACTGCTCTCCCTCCCCAACGTCGTGCTTACACCGCACGTCGGCAGTGCGAGCGTGGCGACACGCACGAAGATGGCCACACTGTGTGCAGAGAACCTCATCGCCGCACTGAGTGGTCGCGTGCCACCCAATATTGTAAATCCCGAAGCAATGGACATCCACAGGAAGGTGAGTGATAGTGGACAGTAGCGAGTGTATTGAGAAAATCCAGACCCGCTGTTCGGTGCGGGCATTCAGGGACGGGCCTGTTCCAAGTGAAGACCTGCAGACAATCCTCCAGACTGGTACAAGGGCCCCCTCTGCTGGCAACAGGCAGCCGTGGCGCATCGTCGTCGTACACGACACTGCAACAAAGGGGCGGCTTGCAGAGGCCGCGCTCGGCCAGAAGTTTGTCGCAGAGGCCCCGGTGGTGCTGGTCGTGTGTGCAGTACCGGCAGAGTCAGCACGTCGGTACGGTGAGCGAGGGGCCTCACTGTATGTGCTCCAAGACACGGCAGCCCTGACTGAGAACATCCTGCTCGCAGCCCACATCCTGGGGCATGGGGCGTGCTGGGTCGGGGCATTTGATGACGATGCCGTGGCTAGGATCATCAAGGCACCAGAGGGGATACGCCCCGTAGCAATCATACCCCTTGGTAGACCAAAGGGTGAGGGGCCGGCCCTCAGGGACAGACGGCCCATGGCTGAGGTCGTGGTCGAGGAGTCCTTCTAGGTGGATGGTCCTGAACACCCATGCAGACTGTAAGAGAAGGGTGGATGCGAGTCACCAAGAGGACGGCCCTATGCCGGTTGTCTGAAAGTGCAGGTCATGAAATGCGGGTCATGGATGGGTGAGTGACCAGTGCCGGGGCTGTCCGCCGGGCGGGACGCAGGTCAGTGATGTGTGTTCCTAAGCCCCAGCTGTGTGTACGAGAGTAGTGCCATGTGGCATTGAGCACGTCCACTGGTGAGTACCGCTCTGCCGCAGCAACAGTCGAGAGTGCAGTGTGGATGTCGCACCCCTCGCAGTGAGAAGCAGGGACATGTTTCAACCCGACGATATGCGTGCCAAGAGGAACAGTCGAAACGAGGGGGGAAAAAAAGGGGTGTGGGGGGCAATAGCCCCCGCTAGTGTGTCGCGTCTAGGACTTCTTCTTGACGGCGTAGAGGATCAGCACGACGAGGACACCGACACCAATGCCGCCGAACAGACCGATCAGCACCGGACTAAGGGTAGCAACAGGGGTTGTCGACGTCGTGGTAGTGGGCGTAGTGGTGGTCGTAGTGGTGGTCGTGGTAGTGGTGGTCGTACTAGTGGTGGTCGTAGTGGTGGTCGTGGTAGTGGTGGTCGTACTAGTTGTCGTACTAGTTGTCGTACTAGTGGTTGGCTCCACGTACGTCCCTGCCGGGAACGGGCTAGAGTACCCAACACCCTTTAGGGCTGGCCAGCTGGTGAGCCCGAACTGGGTCGGATCAACTGAGGTGTCGTTGTCGTATGCACGGATTTGGATGATGTAGCCATCCTTCTTCAGGAAGCCGGTGGAGTCCCAGATGTAGTAGGTCTGATGGAGGTTCTTGGCGAGCAGCTCATAGCTGAGGCCGCCGTCACGGGACAAGAGGACCTCGTAGTAGTGGTCGTCTCCAGCGTTCCTATCCGTGACCGTCCAGTTGATCATCTTCACAGCCGGGTTGGTCATGTTCGTGACCGTGACCGACGTGACCCTGGGAGCGAAGAGGTTGTTGAAGGTCAGTGAGGCGTAGTTGACCTCGAAGCCAATGTTGGTGTGGGTCTCAGCAACCACCTGGACCTGGAAGGTGCCGTTCTTCAGGAAGTTGTAGGTGTCGTACTGGACCTGAGCTGCGTCAGCCTCCCTGGTCGTACCACTACGAGTATCGACCGTGATGGTCCACTGGCCTTCAGAGCCGTCGTAGTCGAAGCACGCTATGGCAAGTGTGCCGCCGCGTTCGGCAACGAAGGAGCCCTGCTCAGGCTTCTTGCCAGTCGCCATCTGGTCACCGAGGAGGTTGTTGCCATATGTCCAGCCACTCCTGTCAGTGTCGTTCCACCAGGCCATGAAGTCACAGTCGCCGTTGGTGAAGGAAGCAAGGACACGCACGTTGTCGTCCTTCTTGACGCCCTCGACGTAGACCCAGCTGAACTGGGATACGTCAATGGGAGCACCCGAGAACGGGTTGTAGCTGGAGTCAGGTATTACCAGCGGGTTCGTGGCCGTGTAGTAGACACCTGACAGGAAGGACAGACTGATGTGCGTCACCTCGAACTCAGGCATGTTTGGCAGGTTGAAGGCCGGGTATGTCGCGTTGACGACCACATGGTCACCATTAGCAACGTCGCCGTCATTGAGCACGACTGGTGTCGTGACGTCGTTGGCCGTGTAGGTCAGGATCAGGTCCTGTGCAGTGAGTGCACTGTACCACATGACCTCGATCTTGTACTCGGCAGGCAGTGGGGCAGTCCCGTTCACTGCGAGCGGATGGAGGAACAAGTAGTAGTCACCAGCACCTGAAATCTCTGCAACCAGTGCAGTGGTCAGGGCGGTCTCGCCTACAGCGTGGGCAATCTCCAGACCCTGCATGTCGAGTACACTGACGTACATGTCGCACGCCGTGTTGTCCCAAATCACGCGCACACCGAGGTACGCAGCTGTGTCATGTGGCACATGGACCAGGTAGGTCCTGAAGTCCCAGTCGTCTGGGTCTTCATCCATGCAGCCGTAGACTGTGTTGTCGTATGGCGAGTGGTCATCGCCGTAGCCGTCAGCAATCGTGTTAACGGCACCATCAGCAGCGATGAGGTTGGCCACGACCATGTAGCTGTATGGCAGCTTGACCGTGTCAACACCGTTCTCGATTGTGACGTAGCCCATGTGGATGCCTGGGTCTTCGCCGGCAGGCACGTTGAGTGTCACGTTGGCCGTACCAGCCGAACCACCATCACCGACAGTTATCGGCGCGTTGGTGGGCTCCCAGAAGATCACAGTGCAGGTGAAGTTGTGACCTGTGGTGTTCCACCAAGTGACGCCAGAGTCGAAGAATGGGTCGTGGATGACCACAGTGACGTTGCCGTCAAGAGCCGAGAAGCCGGCATACGGCATCATGTTGGTGTTGCTCGGGGCGCTTGCACTGGTCAGCCTTGTGAGCTCATTGCCCTCGCCAGCAGTAGCATTCCAAAGGTTGGGCATGTTGTCGTCGGGGTTGTCGTCGGTCCAGTCGTAGAGGAACATCCACGGCTCGTGACCTGCAACATCAGATGCATCGAAGCCGACTGAAACCGTCATGTAGTTGTAGTTCGACATTGCATTGTCGTAGTGGGTGGGACCAATCTCGTCACGCAGGTTGTACCAACCGTACATCTGCTCACCAGTGACGCTGTCGTTGTAGGAGAATGTCGTGTCTGTGAATGTGTACCTCTCGGCCTCCACGAAGTAGACGGCACTACCAGACCACCCGGCACCCCAGGTCAGCGGGTTCGCATCGTTGGGGGCGCCCCACAGGTCGACCGTGATGGTGACCGTGTCGCCTGGGTACACGTTCCCGAAGAACAGTGCACCGTCGACGTTGTCAGTCGGGAATGGGGTCGCAGTCTGGTTGACCTCCACACCGAGCATTGAGGACGGCAGGATACCCCAGTATGCCCAAGCATCGCCAATGAACTGTGCAAAGTTGTTGAAGGAGTCAGTGTTCTTCGCAATCATGCCAGTGCCGTTGGCTGCCCAGTCACAGGCCTTGTTAGCATTGATGCGACCAAAGCCCTGAGTGGCCGGGTCATAGCCGAGGTCATCAGCAGTGGACTGGATGATTGTCTTCACGGTGAATGGGTCGCTACTGCCAAGGGCCTCCATTACGAGCGCCACAACACCGGCTGCGACAGGACAGGCCTGACTGGTGCCGGCGAAGAGCGTGTAGTTGTCGGCCTTGATGCCCCAGATTGGTGCAAGGTAGGGCGCGTACCATGGTACAGCAGCATAGCCTGCAAGACCAGGTGCGAGGACATCAGGCTTCGGATAGCCTGAGAATGACGGGCCCTTGCTCGTGAAGGACGCAATGCCCTCAATGTCCTGGTCAGGACCGTAGAGGTAGTCGAGCCAGTGGCTGCTTGTAGACGCACCGACTGACAGCACACCAACAGCAGAGGCAGGTGGACCAATGGTCATGAAGCCGGAACCCTCGTTGCCTGCTGAGAAGAGGTGCAGGACACCTGGGTAGGACGCATCGAGGAAGTGAGGCGTCGACAGGATCTCCCACGTGAGTGAGAGGTAGTCGAACTGACTCGACGGCTCAGTGACCCAGCCCCAAGAGTTTGTCACGAGGTCTGCCTGGTGCTGACCGGTGTAGCCGAACTCGCGTGTTGTCTCATTGGTCATGTGGAACCCACAGACCCACAAGATGCTGGCATACTCGGACTCGCCCGATAGCACCCGTGCCGACATGATCTTGGCACCGGGAGCAACACCAAGCATCCTGAAGTGTGTCTTGTTGTCCTTGTTGTAGTACGTGTTACCGTAGCCTGCAACGTGTGACGCGGTGGCTGTACCGTGTGTGCGGTCGTCCCAGTACAGACAGAAGGCATCACCGTCAGACCTGAAACCGTTGAAGAGTGGCTCGTCGTCGAACCAGCCGGCACCATCGTAACACCAGCTGAGAGCACCAAGACTGAAGTCATCGACGCCGTCGCCCGTGTAGTCGACAGTGACAATCGGGTTGGCCATCGAGAAGACCTCGTCATCGGTGAAGTCCCAGTCGAAGGTGTTGAGGATGTCATTGACGGTCGCCGGGTCGGTCAGGTTGACGGACTCGTAGTAGAAGCCGCCGGTCCAGAACTTGTTCCACGCCATGGTGTCTTCCCAGTTGACAATCAGCTTCCAGTTGTCGTCAGCCGTGTCATTGTACACCACAGCAGGAGCGAAAATCTTGGCGTATGGTGAGGACCTCTGCTGGAAGATCCAGTTGACCCTGTAGTCGCCCTGGACGTTTGCCGGGTCAGGCAGCTTCCAGTCGACCTTGATGCGGTCGATAAGAAGGCTCACGTTGACATGCCAGTAGTAGGCGTAGAGCCAGATGAAGCCCACCCTATGCACGTATGGACGACTCGCGTTGCCGTCACCGTACAGGTAGCGCGGGCGGCCCATGTTGTTGAGCAGCGGGTCCCAGCCCGTGACGTTCAGGTACGTGCCAGTTGCGTTCTTGTAGGTCAGCAGGTTGCCCTGCATGAGCCACTCCGTGACGTTTGTGACAGTCGTGGAGTTAGCATGCACCAGGAACGTCAGGCCCTCGCCAGTACCGTCATAGGTGCCAGGGTCGAACGCATGCTGCAGGTCGGGGTTGCCGAAGTCACAGCCCGTGTCAATGTGACCAACAACAATACCGCTACCATTGTACTGACCAGAAACGGTCCCGTTGGCCTGGACAACATCGCGGATGACGTCCATGTCCACACCCTGACCGGGCACAGGAGTGGCCGTGTCGGGGCGGGCCTTCACGTCATCAGTCACGGGCGTCTTGTAGACGTCCGCATCGACAAGGCCAACGCCATTGATGGCAGCAAGCGCATTGAGGTCGTCGGGTGACGAAATGGTCACAGCGATGGTGGTCATGACCTTGAGGTTCACAGACCAGTCCACCTGGGCGACCTGACGGACTGCGTCGAGGTCTACCCACGGAGCTGCGACAACGAGCGCACTGACCCCGCCGTCACGTGTTGTGACGACCTGGTCGCTGAGCTCTCCCGTCTCAATCCACTCGGCCAGCAGCGGATCGATGTGGGCAGTAAATCCCGGTTGGGACATGTCCTGGTACCACTGTTCGATCTGCTCCTTAGCCTCGGGAGAGAGAGAAGGCGAGCTCGTTGGTTCTGCAGCGGTCGTTCTAGGAGTCACTGGCGCCATAAAGACTGGAAAGACCAAGGCGCACACGAACAGCAGAACTGCCGCTTTCTTCGTTACGCTCATTTTTTCTCTTTCTCCTCACGTTTGATAAGAGAACTTGCGGCTGTCGGGGGAACCCCTCGCCGGACAAACCTCCAGACTTGCGCCCCAGAGCGATGGGGTCGCAATGCTATCTCCTCAATCCTCGTTCTCTTAATCACATGTGATTGAGTGACAACGGGGCATCCGCCATTATTAAGGGTTGCGAACCTCCAAAGCGGCGGTGTCTGCTTGGTGCACTGCAGCATACGACGTTGATGAGTACGGGGTCGCTGAGGCAGGTGGTGCGGACGACTATGGTACCGCATGTCGGCGCCGCCCTACTAGGAGCAGTACCACAACCGCAACGGCAGAAACGCCCCCAGCACCCATGATGAGGAGTGTCGAGTAGGCCGGAGGAGGATACGGCCCCAGTGGGTACTCTAGCCGCAGGCAGACCGTGTCTGTGGCCGTGTTCCCGAAATAGTCGGAGGCGAGCAGGGTGACGTTCCAGGTGGTGCCGGACTCGTATGGCCCCAAGGTGAACACCATGGTAGAAGACACCCACAGGCCATTGTCAGCCACACTCCCGTTCACGAGCACAGTATAGTCCCACAACAGTGCGTCGTGGGCCCGCCACGTGATGTTCGCACTCATCCCTGTGGGACTGCCCCATTCAGTAATCTTCACGAGAGAGACCACTGGCGGCTCGGTATCGGCCAACATGACCTGATAGTGGGCGGCGACAATGGCGTCGACCCGGACATCCTCGCCAGAAACGAACCGCACCCTGATGTAGCGCACCCATGGGAGGCCCGCTGTGGCAAGGTCGAAGCTCGAGTTCTCATGGCCCAGGCCCAGCGAGATGAAGGGCGAGTCGGCAGTCATCGCGACGAAGACACGGTACCTGCCACCAGTAGCGACCACGGTGAAGTCACTGCCCTCACCATCAAGCACCTCCTCATGCAGGCCCATGTCAACAGTGAGATAGCCGTTGTCATAGTTGAAGGTGACTGTGGTGTACCGTCCGTCAGGTGGACCTATCGAGGCATCGAGGTCTACACACCAGAGGCTCCGTGCCTCCACCACTGCGTCCACGTACGGGTCACCCATACGGTACTCGACTGAGAGAATGGACGAGGACAGGGAGTCCGCCTCCGAGTCCCACACCCGCAGTGTCAGGTTGTAGTGGCAGGGGAACCACCGCTCAGCAGTCCAGTTGGCCACCGGTACACTCACACGCGCACCTGACACCGGCCCGGTAGAGAACAGCGAGCCATTACGCCACAGCTCCCAGGCCACACCACCGTGCACCTCCCACTGGAGCGTCAGGTCAGACCCCCAGAGTACTACTGATGGGTGGAGGGGGCCCACGATGACCGGTGGGCTGGGAGAGGACACAACGTAGGTGGTCATCTGGTGGGTAGAATGACCAGCGGCATCCCTAGCAACAAGTGTGATGTTGTATGTCCCCTCATCAAGGACCGGCACCTCCCAGACCACTGTGTGTGGTGACCCGGCCCACTGCTCACCCATGACCTCCTGACCATCCACATACAGCGTCCAAGAATCCGGCAGGTTGTCGCTGAGCGTCCAGGAGAGAGAGACCGTATTGCCCCACGTGACATCCAAGAGAGCTGGTGGCCCATCGATGACCGGGGGCTCAGCAGGATACACGGTCACCCAGACCGACTCGTCATAGAGGAGCTCCGTGCCGTTCCAGATGCACAGCGTGATATTGTGGGTGCCCGTGCCAAGGGCCACGAGGTCGAGCCCGATGTCACCGCCTTCCCAGGGCCCGGAGGCCACGGTCGTGCCGTCTGATAGGAGCTCGTATGTGACAGGGCCCGCAGCATAGCCTGACCACCGCAGGACCGTATCATTGGCACCTACTTCGATCACTGTTGGTCCCGACCGGCGCAGTCCCACCACCTCCACGAGGACTTCCACGGTGTCCGCAGTGGTCTGGCCGTACTGGTTCTGTATGACCAGTGTGACGTTGTGTAGGCCCTCCGGTAGCACACCAAGTTGGAAAGCCAGTGTCGTGGGCCGCCAGAAACGGTCGAACTTGAAGCTGCCCTGCGCCACTTCGTCGTCGTCCAAATAGAGGGTGTATTGTCCCGGTAGGGTCATCTTGTTCCTGTAGTTGAACCACGCCCTCCATGTGATGTTCACAGGTGTGCCGGGCTGCGCCCATACGTCATCCGGCGAGTCGAGAACTGGTGAGGACCTGAACCGCTCCATCCGGTATACGCCGTAGAGGTAGTCGGCAGTGACCGGAAAGGAGACCTCCCATGCAACATCTCCCGAGGGTGTCACCTCCACGAGGTAGGCACTCTTGCCGTTTGCACGTGCCCTCCAATAGCCGAAGGTACCGAGCCGGTTCCCATTGGGCAGACGGTCAGCGTCACCCCAGCCGGCGCAATAGTAGTCGGTAGAGGGAGTCCATGCCCATGAAACGTATGCGGTCATATCGGTCTCATTGACCGTAATCTCCAAGAGGCGAGAGCGACTGTTTACTATGCCCGTCTGGTTGTGCAGGTCATTGTCAAATAGGATGAATGTGTTGTCATCGACCCGTTCGACCGAGTGGGCGTGGTAGAACAGGCACTCCCGCTGACGTCCGTACTGGTCGTAGAGTGTGAAGTCACCGTACTCACCCAGCCCCCAGACCACGTTCCCAGTCTTGTGGTCAATCTTGAAAAACGTGTTAGTGTTACGTGAGTTGTAGTAGATCATGTCCTCGTCAGCATCGTAGAATATTGTGTTGGAGTGAGATATGTCGGGGACTCCAGACAAGCGGTCGTGAGATGGGCACCACATCGAGTATGATAGGAAGTCGCTCGTCCGCATTGACCAGACCAACCCACCGGTACGGTTGTACTCCCGGATGTCATCAAAAAGGCAGTCCACCCCACCACTCTCGGCATAGTACTGACCGAAAGTGAAGAAGGTGTCATTGTTGGGGTTGTACTCGTATTCATGGTGGCCAGAGAAACCCAAGTACTCGTAGCTGTTGTTTACAAAGTCCCACAACGCCGCACCTTGTGGGCCACTAGTGAGTATAGTGTAAGGGGTCACGAACTCTACGGGCAAGTTCAGGACCGCAGTGCTGCCAAGTGGTTCTTGGAGGAGGATGTTGCCGTCCATGTCCATGACTAGGAGCATGGAGTCCGGCGAGATGGTCGAACGGTCGAGGCGGCCCAGGACGAACAGGTTATACCCGTCGAAGGACTGCGGGGTGTTGATGACCTCATACTCGACACCCTTGGCGTCATAGGAGGACTGGTGGTAGTGACGGGGCGGGCTCGGGAGCGGGACGCTGGGGCCGTCGCACACAGACTGCACCGTGCTCCATCCAGTGCTCCTGAGGTGCAGCCGCCCGGTCACACGGATGATAGCAGGGGGCACGGGGGCGATGGCAGACAGCAGTATAGCTGCAACTACGATGGCCCCAATGGGAACTGCACAGTGCCTGTCGGCACCGCACACAATGACCACCCCCGCTCTACCTCACGATACACCCAGCGCACGCCCAGAGATGGGCTGGCGGTATGTAGTGGCACGTGCACAGGGTTTGTGTGGGCACCGAGTCCCGGGCCGGCCTTTCCACGGAGACCCAGTAGGACAGGACAGCACAGGACCTACCCCCTCGTGAGCCGCTTCACAGAGTCAACAATCTCATGCAGCATCATTACTGCCCCAATCATCTCCACACGCGGCCTGTCGTCGGTCGGCGGCCCTGAGACCCGTTTCAGTGCGTCATCGAGGTCGCGCACGATTGTCACAAGCGTCTCTTTGACCCGTGGCTCCAGAGAGCTCTCTTCAATACTCCGGACGACCTCGTCCGTGTCCGATATGACACTCTCAGCTACCTGTGTTGCGGTCTCAGACCTGTTGCGGAGCTCTTCAAGGTCTTTCTGGAGCTCGGCCAGCTGGGAGCGCAGCTTCTCAAGGGATGCATCGTCCACGACAGCTGGTCGTGATGCCAGCTCCCCCCGCAGCTGCTGGACCTCGGCCTGCAGTTGCCTGATCCGCTCGTCGCGCTCCGCAATGTCCGCCCTGAACTTCTCTTCAGACGGGGCCTCGGACTCCAGGCGGGCCAGCTCGTCTCTCAGACCTGATAGCTCCTTCTCCAGCTCCGCCAGTCGGTCCTCGCGCTGCACAAGGAACTCGTTGAGTCTCTTGTTCTCAGCCTCCAGTTCCTGGAGCTGGGAGCGCAGTGCGTCAGCCTCTGCCCGGGCCTCTGAAATCGTGCGGCGCATTGCAACGACATCCGGCTCCACTGGCGACACCACAAAATACGCAAGGATGACCATGAAGAAGCCCACACCGATGAGATAGAGTACGCCGAGCCAGATGCCCCCGAAGATGAACTCGGTACCAATGCGCAGGGCTGCAACGAACGTGCCCCAGGAGCCAAAGGTCAGCCCTTCAGGCCCCCACCACATTGAGCCGAACCCTGCGTAGAGGATGGCGAGAGCAGTGCCCACGAGTGAGAGCACGCCCGTGATGACAATGATGTTGCGCAACAGGTCCTCCTGCGGGAGGTTCCGTTGATAGAACAATAGAAAGATGCCAAAGACCATGAGCGGGACTGCATATGCGGACACCGCGACCAAGGCGTCCACTGGTGATGTGTAGTCGATTGCGAGAAGAATACCTGAGAGAGACCCTGTGGCCATGAGTCAGTCCTCCTTGGACTTGTCAATAGTGACATCGGCTGATTATAACCGTTCTGGCCACGGGAGGACAGCAGGGGCTGTCAGGTGACCAGACCACAGGTACAACCGGTGGAACGGGCGTTACTAGCACGGTGTCCGGTACGGACTTGACTGGGGGTAAGGTCGGGGAGGGGGCAGCACCTGCCACTGGTGTGCCTCTCGGAGACCACCCGTCCCTCAAGTGGTGCCAGTGCGGTGCTCACGACCTCCACAGCTCGGCCTTTCTGGCCTCATGGTCCATGACAGCGGCCTCAAGGCACTTGAACAGACGACAGGCCTCGTCGATAGAGAGGAGGAACGCCTTCTTGACGTCGCGGTCTTCACCCAGTGAGATACGTATCCTGCCGTCATTCACCCAGCCCTCGGGTGTGGTCTCAGGTGGCTGGAGCTGCACCTCAAGCCAAGTGCGTCTTGTCTGGCCCGTCTGGCGGTCCTCGAAGAAGTGTTTGATCTGGAGCCGGCGCTCAAATACTTGTGGTCTATCACCCATCGTGTCATCACCTTCACGTGTGCTATGGGGACAAGCGTCCCGGTGATACTGTCCCCACACAGACATTTCACTCCATCTCTCGGTCGGACTGAGTCATCTCGACAGCCGCTGGTGGCGATTCGTCGGCCCACGGGGTGCACACAGAAATGCATCTCTCATCACCCATGGGCAGTGAGACCTACGGGAAGACAAGCCTTATCTTGTAATGTCGGAACCATCGTCGGGAGTGCTGGAGGCCATCCCCGCATGAAGCGTGAAACACTGAACCTTGTCGCAATGCTCGTCCTAGCAGCAGTGGTCACTGCACCGTTGCCGGTCGGACTCGTTGCGGCAGCCGCACCCCCATCCGTACACCATGGGGCGCTGCCGCTGACAGCAGACCTCACGGAGTTCCTCTCCAACAGCAATGGTCCGGAAGTACCCGTTGTCGTACACCTCCGCGAGGGCTACTCCGCGCAGGCCGTGGCCGACCGCCTTGCCGAAGTCCCCGGGGTGCGTGTGTACCGCGTGCTGGAGAGGATCTCAATGGTCTCTGTCCGGGCATCCCGTGACAGTGTGTCCGACCTGGCACGGCTCCACTTTGTCACACTACTGTCACTCGACAAGACCCGCTCTGTCCCACAGCTCGCGGTGCCACACGACGGGGTCCGGGCGTTGAGCCTGTCGACCTACGTACACCCGGACAGAGTCCTCGGGGCTGACAAGATGTGGGCCCTGGGGTATGATGGTACTGGGGTCACCGTAGCGGTGCTCGATAGTGGTGCTGACGGTTCGCACCCGGACCTGGCAGGACGGATAGCCTACTTCCACGACTACATCCATGACCGTGACACTCCCTACGATGACAATGGTCATGGGACAGCAGTGGCCTGGCTGGTCGCCGGGACCGGGGTCGCAAACGGGGGCAAGTACAGGGGGATGGCACCAGGTGCAGACCTCATGGTACTCAAGGTCCTGGACGCATCGGGACAGGGTGATGACTCCACGATTGCGGAGGCCATACTGTACGCCGTAGACCATGGTGTGGATGTCGTGAGCCTGAGTCTTGGTGGCGAGTGGGCTGACAGTCCCGTGACAGACCCATCTGTCAGCGCCTGCCGCACGGCTGTTGGGAACGGCGTCGTTGTTGTGGTCGCTGGTGGCAACTCGGGACCTGCAGCCTCCACAGTGATGTCGCCGGGCATGACACAGGAGGTCATCACGGTCGGGGCATCAGTGCTCGATGCGGGCGTGGTCGCCTTTAGCAGCAGAGGACCAGTGGTACACACCCGGAGCGTGCCGCGCGGCTCTTTTGCCAAGCCGGATGTGGTAGCACCAGGCATAGGGATACTCTCAGGCCGTTCGTCCGTGGTCAACGACCCACAGGAATACCCGGTATACAACCAGTCCCAGTACGGTGACACGTATACCATGTGGGCGGGCACATCGGCCTCATGTCCACAGGTAGCAGGACTTGCAGCGCTACTGCTACAGAGGCACCCATGGGCCACACCACTCGACGTCAAGACCTCGCTCATGTCAGGTGCACACGACCTTGGTGCAGACCCGATGGAACAGGGCTGGGGACTGGCAAACGTCAGCCGGGCGTCCGAAATCCTGTCAACAGGGGTACCAATCACAATCATGACCCCGAAGTCGTATCCGACGCTACCGGGGACTCCAGTCGTCCTCATTGTTGGCGACCAGCGGGGACCCCAGAACGTCACCGTCATCTCCACGGCAGACCGGGGGACGGCAGCGATAGAGGTCACAGGCAACGCATCACGCTTTGTGAACGTGTCTAGTGAGAGCATCGATGTCCGCGAGGGCTACACCTATTTCGGGATAGGGCTAAGCCTCCCGGACGCAATGCCACTCAACAGTACAGGCCAGTACGTGGGCGTCCTCTCTCTCGTGACCGACACCGGGTCCATTGCAGACATGGCGCCCCCGGCCGCGGCAAAGGGCGGGTATCTCCGGTCGCTGGAGAT
>JALVPN010000074.1 GCA_027031765.1 Promethearchaeota archaeon
GAAGTCCTCTTGGAACGCTCTGTGGTGGCCGTACAGACCCCACGTACGTTCACGTTACTACCGCGAGTCCTCAACCTCGATAACTACCTCCATGTGCTGGCAGAGGCTATTAACCAAAGTATCGCTTCACTCGACATTCTCCCGGAGGACGGGCGCCGGGTCATCGAGCCCACCTTCTTCAGGCGCCCCCATCCTATGTGGGTCGACCTCCTGAACGATTACTACTACCCGCGCGAACGTCTGCTCAGAAAGATTGAGAGGAACTTCCGTACCAAGTCCAACATGCAGCTTGTTGTTGCCGGTGCTGGTGCAGGTAAGACCACCCTTGCCCTCATCCTCGGCTTCAGGAGGATTCGGGAGATGGGCGTGCCCGTGTACTACGTTGATTTCATGGCCCACGACCCTTCACAAATAGCAGCTGACCTGGTGGATATTGTACGGCACTTGGGCAACAACATGGGCGATGAGAATAGCCGTGCCCTGTTCATCCTCGACAACGTGCATGTAGCACCAGACAAGCTGAGAGAGGTGTACAAGAAACTCCGGGAGTCGCGTGCCCAGTCCTCGCAGGAAACGAGTTCGGTGCTAATGGGTGTGGCGAGGCCTGACTTCCTGTTCCTTGCAAGGACGACCACAGATGACCCGGAGGATGCAGTCCGTACGGTTGTAGAGGGCATTGAGCCATCAGAATCCGGCCGTCCTATACTCCAGGTCATAAAACTGGGGCCGACAGATTTCAGGGACGCAGTGTCTGGGATTGTCAGGGTCTACGGGGAGAGAAGGGGCAGGAAGGACTTGCAGCAGATGGAGCAGGCACTGGTGGAGAAGAGCAGGGAGAGCCTGTGGCTCCTCTCGTTCGTACTGCGCGGGCTGGAGCGGGGGGTAGGACTGGACAGTGTTGACATATGTGCTGAGATCCGCAGGTACTACTACGGTGAGCGTGATGAGCGCAGACCTGACGGTGAGCGTGATGAGCGCAGACCTGACGGTGAGCGTGATGAGCGCAGACCTGACGGTGAGCGTGATGAGCGCAGACCTGACCCGTACTCGGTGTTTGCGCAGTTCTTTCCCAATGGCAGCGACAGGGATCCGTTCTCAGGTCTGGAGGAGATGGAGGACGGCGAGAGGAGAAGAGTCCTCCAACTGGTGTTGGAGAGCATCGCTGCACTGAACACTGCTGACATCTGGGTGCCTGTCGGGTTCGTGGCCCAGCTCTGTGCAGAGGAGCGGGAGCGTGTGCTCATAGACCCGGACGAGTTCGGGGAGCGCGAGTTGAAACGGGCTGTGCACAGGGTCTGCGACCGGCTGACAGAGTGGGGCGAGCTTGTCGATGATGGACGCTTGGACATGAAGCGGGTGAAGCTCCCACATGTGACCCTTGCCCGCGAACTGTCCCGGTGTGGACGCGTCCTCACAGGACAGTCCCAGCAGGCCACCGCCGAATTGGATTTGTCAGAGGTCACCGTGTCCCTAGCAGCCCGGCTGGTCGGGTGGTCGGCCGAGAAAGACCCTGAGGTATGGCGGCTGCTCTGGACGATTTCACTTTATCAGACTCTCGCAGAGTCCGATGGTGTGCGGAAGGCCGTATCTTCCAAGGAGGTGCTGGAAGCGGTTGCACGGGCCGTCCGCGAGTCCGACGAGCCGTGGCGGGTGCTGTGGGCGGTGCGGCGCTGGCGGAAGGTACGGGCCTCTGAGGAGGTGCTGGCCGCTGTGGGGGAGGCCATCCG
>JALVPN010000075.1 GCA_027031765.1 Promethearchaeota archaeon
TCTACTACCTGGACCCAAAGGAGGTCCTGGCCCAGTACAGTGTAGAATGGGTGGCGCTCCGTCAGTCATACGCAGAGGTGAAGCAAAAGCTGCGGGAAGTGCAGCAGAGGCTCA
The DNA here is from genome assembly GCA_027031765.1 of Promethearchaeota archaeon. GTDB lineage: Archaea > Asgardarchaeota > Thorarchaeia > Thorarchaeales > Thorarchaeaceae > JALVPN01. The sequence goes on from JALVPN010000075.1 coordinate 115, forward strand.
ATGAGATTGATGTGCAACTGGCACGCGGCGAGATAGGCGAACAGGAACACATGCGCCTCTACCGGGAGTACTGGACGCAGTCCACACAGTTCGTGCAGGTCAAGAGGGAGATTGAACAGCGGCTCTCCGAAATCCAGAGGAAAATCAGGCGTGCGAACAGGCGGCTCCAGGAGCAGGAGGCCGAACAGCAGCGCAGACAGCGGATTGAACAGGAGAAGAAGAACGCAATGGTCGAGTGGATGTCGCTACGGCAGGGCTTCGACCTCGTCATGGCCAGACGACGCGAGATAAATGAGGAGATGGACAGGATAGAGGTGCAGCATCGTACAGGCCAGATAAGTGACGAGGAGTACCGGCGCGCGCGTGTCAGACAGATTGGCCAGCTGGCTGAACTGAGGACACTTGAAACCGATATCAAGAGGCGTCTTGCCGAGTTGCTTGAAACAATCAGGAAGTAGGGACCTGCGGGACCCAATACCAGTGTGACTGTGGCCGACCCGACAGGCCAGATGGTAGGGGGGAAAAAAGAGTGGGAGACCCCCATCTGGGGGTCGTACTGTGAGATACTGACTACGCCCAGTAGCCCTGGGCAATCATTGCGTCGGCAACCTTGAGGAAGCCGGCGATGTTAGCACCCAGGACATAGTTGCCCGGGTCGCCGAAGTGCTCGGCGGTCTCGTAGGCGGCGCGGTGGATGTTGACCATGATCTCATGGAGCCTCCTGTCGACCTCCTCGCGGGTCCAGAAGTAGCGCATGCTGTTCTGCACCATTTCAAGGCCGGACACCGAGACACCACCTGCATTGGCAGCCTTGCCAGGGCCAAAGAGCACCTTGGCCTCCCGGAAGGTCTCGATTGCCTCGGGAACACATGGCATGTTGGCACCCTCACCGACAGCGATGACGCCGTTGTCCACAAGGGCCTTGGCCTCATCACCGTCCACCTCGTTCTGAGTCGCACATGGGAGGGCAACGTCACACTTCAGGCCCCAGGGGCTGCCGGTAGTCGAGTAGTCAACACCGAAGTGATCAGCGTACTCCTTGATACGGCCCCTGCGCACGTTCTTGAGCTCCATGATCCATGCGAGCTTTTCTGCATCAATGCCATCGGGGTCGTGGACCCAGCCCTTCGAGTCGCTCATTGCAATCACCTTGGCACCGAGCTGGATACACTTCTCTGCTGCATACTGGGCGACATTGCCCGCACCTGAGATGCAGACCACCTTGCCCTTCATGTCCTCACCACGGGTCTTGAGCATCTCCTCGACGAAGTAGACAAGCCCGTAGCCGGTGGCCTCGGGGCGTATCAGGGAGCCACCGAACTGGATGCCCTTGCCGGTCAGGACACAGGTGCCGTGCTGGTTTGTGATCTTCCGGTAAGCGCCATAGAGGTAGCCAATCTCACGTCCGCCAACGCCGATGTCACCAGCGGGCACATCGGTGAACTGCCCGACGTGTCTGTAGAGTTCCATCATGAAGCTGTAGCAGAAGTTGCGCACCTCAGTGTCGGACTTGCCCTTCGGGTCAAAGTCTGAACCACCCTTACCACCACCCATTGGGAGACCGGTCAGGGAGTTCTTGAAGATCTGCTCGAAGCCGAGGAACTTCAGGACACCCTGGGTCACCGTGGGGTGGAAGCGCAGACCACCCTTGTACGGGCCGATGGCGGAGTTGAACTGGACTCTGAAGCCCCTGTTGACGTGGATCTTGCCCTCATCGTCAACCCATGGCACACGGAACTGGACAATCCTCTCGGGCTCGACAATGCGCTCGAGGATTGCGTGCTCCTTGTACTTGGGGTATTTCTTGATGGCAGGCTCCAAGGACTCCAGTACTTCGTACACGGCCTGGTGAAAGACATCCTGATGGGGGTCTTTCTCCTTGACCTTTTCGAACACGCTTTCGATGTAGCTATCCAAAGGACCTCACTCACCGTGTTTTGGTTTTGGCAAGCGGCCCGCACCATGGCTCACTCATAAATGAATCGATAGGGCATGTGTGAACACTGGGACAAGGAGGACATGCCAGTCGAGTGAGGTGTAGTGCCCCTGGTGGCAACAGGATGAGAGCTCCATCACTCATTAATAGGGGCAGGTGAAACAGTAGTCGACCGACATGCCAGAGTTCAGACAGGAATGGGTGTCGCCAATCCTTGAGGTCTATCAGCAGGACGAGATTACTGGGACGTACACGGTAGTCCTCGGCCTCAACCCCTTGGGGCAGGCCTTGTGCAGACGGCTGTATGACTGTCGACAGTTCGAGACCGTGCTGTTATACAACTCCCCTCAGTTCTCCACATGGAACAGGTACCCGGGCGGCCCAAGACCACCGGTGGTACCGGTCCATGGGATGGTCAGTGGCGACCTCATGATAGTGTTCGGCGACGTGATGGTAAGCGACTACGAGTGGGCCACGGACCTGCTGTTCCACATCCACAAGAATGTCAACACACGCTCAGTCATCGCTGCAATGACCCATGATGGGCCCACGTGTGGTCTTGCACTCACACCAGATGGCGGGAAACTGCTCGACAGGATGGGAGTCCCAGTGGGCATGCCCGACTTTTATGACGGACTGGTCGCCCCACTCATAAGCGTGGGTGGGGTCATCGGGCTGGACGTCGTGGCGCTCTTCATTGAGGCAACAGACGGGGGGACTGTGCTACTACAGACCGACTACACGACCGTCACCGAGGAGGAGGTCGACGCGTTCGGTGAGATTCTTACCATGGGCCTCGGTATCAGGTTCTGAACCTGTGCGTGTACCGGCCCCCTGCACCCTCGTCCGTGCTGTCGTCCCGGTCCAGGTCGGCCCGCCGTGTGTGGCCGTAACCGAGGCGGTCGAGCTCTGGTGGCTCGCCAGGGAGCAGGCAGTGTCCCGGCCCAGTCATGCCAACCGAGGCATCGCACTCGGGGCACAGTAGACCACGCACATCCTTCAGGTCGACCAGCCTCTTGCAGGCAAGGCACGACCAGAGGCCTGCCTGGTAGAGCTTCGTCCTCCGTACCACAGACTTTGCCAGTGGGACGACCTCATCAGGACACGACTCTGCAACCCCCTCAATCCCACCTGTGGACCAGTCACAGACCCCCGAGACGAGGGTGGTCATCAGTTCGATGACGCGTCGTACGCTGGACTCGATGTCCTCGGCAGTCGGGACTCCGGAGTGGTGTTCTGGCTGTGGGGTCTCGTCGAGGAGCTCCACGAACGCAAAGAACGCGGGGAGCGGGAGCTCGTCCCCACCGTCCCGCTCGAGCATACCTGCAAGGACAGCCGAGATTATCAGGGCCCGGGCATAGTTGCTGCGGAGAATCTCCTCGGCCTCGCGGACAAGGGCGGTGGGAGAGATTGTATACTTCTCAGGGTCGAGACCGTGTTCCAGTGCCACCTCGCGGACGGAGGGTAGCAGGCCCATGCCACGCCCCATGCGGTCATTGACCGACCTGACAACCTCACTGTACGGGCATCCACAGTCCTCTGCCACCTGACGCAGCAGGTCTCGTGCAGTCACGGCCAATATCAAGACCCCTGATGCGTGACACGACGCAGCCACTGCATTTTAGGGTTGTCATAGGCTGGTGACGGCTGTCATGTAGGGCGTGGAGCACGACACATCCACAGACGCGAGCTCTGTTAGGGAACAGGACACATACTGCTCACAACGGGGGACGAATCCCGGTAGTTCTTGAGGAGATGTTGGGTTGAAAGTCCTTGACGGTAGCCTTCAGGAGATGACGCTCTGTCCTGAGCAGTCCCCATAGATTCTGTGCGAGCTGCAGGTCTATGCCTGCTCTCTCTGCTGGTGTCAGTCCACCTAGAGTCATATGAGGGCATGTGAAGCCCGCAGATTCTGAGACCTTCCAAGAGTCTTCTTGCTGTTCCATCATTGCCTAGACCGCTCATCACCTTATCTCGTCCCCTAACTGTTCCGTCAAGTTTCTTAACCATATTCGTTGTTCCTAGCTTTCCTCAGTCCAACCAGCGTTGCGTGTTGGGTTCTAGGGTTTCTTAGAGTGGAGAACTCATTCTTGAAGGCATCTTGGCAGGCTCTTAGACCACCTGTGATTACGAAGACCGGTAGGGTCTAGACTATGGCTTCTACCCCCACGAATACCGCTCTAGTACCTTCACGTCTCGTTTCTCCCTTAGTCGACTTGCTAGTAGGAACCGTGTTTCATAGTCCATCAGATTCTCATAGTCCATCAGATTCCAGAGCAATCTCCACTCCCTCCCCCCCCTCTACCTTGACCACCTTCTAGTCAGTATGCCATATACCTGAGGTCTGAGGACTGAAGTAATCCACGTATTCCTTCGTGAGCTTGACGTGTTTTCTGACCCATTCCTTCATAGTCACATGGCTTGCCTACCCCATAGAACTGTATTAGACAATCAACGGTCTATCTGTATGAAACTCCCTTGAGGTACGAGCCCATAACTAGGGCGATGATTCTACGCCTGTTCAATCTTCTCAAGACCCACGTTGCACACAGACCTGTATCCACACAACTTGCATAGGAGCCTCTGAGTTTTGCCGCTCTTCTTCCTCCACCCGTCCTTGACTATCCTAGTCGAACAGCATGACGAACACGCCTCTGGTATTCCTATGCACTGTACAGGCCTAGATTCTGAGATGTGACAATCTGCTGGGGTGTAGGGAGAAGTCTACGGCATGAATGGGTCTACAGACGAAGCCTATAGGTTCATAGGAGCATGGATACTAAGAGAAGAACGAGATTGTAGAGGAGCTTATTAGAGAGTAGGTACGGAGTAAGAAGGCTGAACAGAGGCATATACGGAAATAATGGTGGACTGCCATGCCAAAGATTTACCTCGCAGACTGCTTTGAATGGATGAAAGGTCAGAAACCAAACCGGTTCACGGCAATAGTAACCGATCCACCATACAGTCTAGAAGAGTTTAGCAGGAAGAACCTAGAAAAAATGGAGCGGGGTAAAGGTGGCATATGGCGAATACCACCAAAGATTGGAGGATATGAAAGAGCACCTTTGCCTCGTTTCACGGTGTTCAAGGCCCACCATCATAAGGTCATGTTCAACTTCTTCAGAGAGTGGGCAGAACTGGCCTACAGACTTCTCATGCCGGGTGGGCATCTTGTCATAGCTTCCACGCCGATATTCCTCCCCACGGTTTCCTACGCCATAATAGACGCTGGATTTGAACCTAGAGGCATCCTTGTTAGACTTGTTCAAACATTGAGAGGCGGTTTCAGACCTAAGAATGCAGAGGAGGAGTTCAGAGATTTATGTACAATGCCACGGGCCCACTGGGAACCCTGGACACTATTTAGGAAGCCTATTGAAAAGAACCTGACCATCGCCGAGAACTTGAGGAAATGGAAGGTCGGGGCT
>JALVPN010000076.1 GCA_027031765.1 Promethearchaeota archaeon
CCGGAAGGAGCCGTACATCTCGGTGATGCTCTGGGTCTCAATGCCACCCCCAAAGAGTTCGTCCAGGGCCTTCGAGCCGGTGGAAATCCTCCCGGCGCTGCGACGCCGTTCAAGGAGCAGGTCTGCGGTCTCAAAGCCGATGTCCAACATGTCGCGTGCGGCTTTTATGATCTTGGTAGCGGTGGTCTCACCGATTGAACCTGCTGCCGCAAGTTCTGTGGGTGAAGCGACTGCAATGGCCTCCACGCTCCGGTAGCCGGCCTCTGCAAGTCGTTTGCCGATTGCGGGCCCGACACCGGGAAGGTCTGTGACCCGGTAGCCTGACAGCCCTTCGCCGCCGAGTTCTGCCTCGCTCTCTGATGGTTCCGCCTCTTCAAACTCTTCATAGTCTTCAGCCACGGCGTCATCATCCTCTACATTCTTTGCCTGTATATGAGTGACCTCCCAGCGGCCCTACCCTGCGAACGGATATTAATGCTAAGCTCGCCGCAGTCGAGTTAATCCCTTCAGACGTCCCATCGGACAACAGTGCCACCCGGCCGCACAACGACGCCGCACCCGCGGACTGCCGTGGTACGGGCGGCCACCGCTCAACATGCACCACCCGAGTGCCACGGACAGGTCCCACAGGTCGTACCTGAGAGGGGAGTCCGAAAAGTGCCGGTGCTCCGGATAACGAGAAACTGCGGCCTACGGGAATGGGAGGTGAATGGTTGTACGCAGTGCCGTACATCACTCAGTGCGGGTGAGGGTGACCAGGATGAACTCGCTCTGTGGGGCAATCCGTATGCCACCCCGGGTGGTCTGGATCTGGATGAACTGCATCTCGCCGCCTTCCTTGACCTGACTTATGACCTCCTTCGTCTTCCCAATCAGTGCGCTAAGGAGGGCGGAGATCTCCTCAGCCCGCTCCATGGATACCCCGTAGCTGTTTATGGTGAACCCCTCGGGACTGATGAACAGTGCTGCATAGACGTCGGGGAACTTGCTGGTGATGTTCCGAATGGTCTCCTCGAATATCTCACGCTTCGGCATCGTGGGCACGGTGAACACGTCCAGATGGGGTTTCACATCCCGTTTACAGTGTTAGGTGGCGAACACCACAAGAAAAGGTTTGTCATTACGTATTTGGGTGTACCCGAGCCTGGTGATGCGGTATGCGACAGCCTGCGGGCCCGTAGAGGACAGGTCGGACCACTGGGGAAAAGTTGAATAGTCCCACAACCGGGTCGACCGAGGCGTGGCAGATATGAGGTATGGGGATGCAGACCTGGAGGAGAGCGGCTGGCGGGTCACAGCTGCGCGGTTCATCTCCAGACTGACACCAGCCCCCCTTGTGAACCTCTATGTCGGGGCACTCATGGCCTTCAGTAGGCCAGACCTGCTGGGGCCGACACTCACTGTCTGGTCGGCACTGGCCGTGTGTCTGGTGTTCATGGTCGTGGTCCCGGTGCTACCAATTCTCTGGCACGCCCGGCGCGGCCTCATCGACCTGGACGTCTCACGCAGGGAAACACGCCCGAAGTTCTTTCTCTTCGCCATCGCGTCCTACGCGTGTGCAGCACTGCTCTATGCCCTGACCGCATGCCACATCATGTTTGTCCTTGCCGTGGCGTACATCTTCGTCACGCTGGGCGTCCTTGCAGCAAACTCCGTGTCCAAGGTCTCGGTCCACTGCGCAGGGGTGAGTGGCCCCGGGACCGCCTTGGTCTGCGTCTTTGGCGCCCCAGCCCTGTGGGTAGTGCTGTTGTGGGCCGTAGTGCTCTGGGCCCGCAACACCCTGCGACAGCATACATTTGTAGAGACCATTGCAGGACTGCTGATTGGTATGCTGGTGACCCTGCCCGTGTACGTGTTGCTCAATGGGTGTGGGGTCTAGACACCAGCACTGGCGCGATGGGGTGCATCCACACAATCCTTATGAAAACGCACGACGACTACCATACTGTAGAGAGACGAAGGCTGCAATGATGTGGCCGGCTCCGGATGACACTTCCCCGATCCTGTCCGACATGTCCATTGCACGCACAGACGGAACGACCAATGAGAGGACTGTAGACCAGTGACAGCACCAGAACACAGGAGCGTGACGCCCATGAGTGATAAGACTGTGTGTCCAAAGTGCGGAAAAGCAGTGGCCAGAGGGTCGACTTTCTGTATCAACTGTGGGAGCAGGATACCGACAGACCAGATACCGCTGACCGAAGACCATGCACCTGATACTGCCGAAGAGGCCGACGTGACGCTGCCAGATGTAGACGAGACACTCCCATTGGAGGGACACCCTGGGCTCCCAGAAGATGTGCTGCCCGACCTCGAAGAGTGGCACGGGCTATCAGCTGACGCGTCCGAGACAGGAACCGGGACACCAGCGGTTGGTACAGGTGAAACGGCACCTCTGCCATCAGCGGAGGGACAGACGCACGGTGCCCCCGATGAGGACCTGAGCGCCCTCTCGTGGGACGAGGGTACCATCAGGGAAGTCCCCAGTGACATGGTGAGAGAGGGCGACCCGTTCGTCGAGGTCGAGCCACCAAGAGTATTGGAGGAGGACACTGTGGCCGTGGCCCCAACGGGCGACCTTGAGTGGGAGGAGAGTGCTGTCACTGCCGAGGCGCTAGGGGATACGGTCGCCGTGGAAGCTGCTATGAGCCACCTCTTCCCAGAAGAGAGCAGACCCTCGCCGGACTTTATTGAGCGGATTGTGGGACGGGCACGCAAGATAGAGATAAGGGACAGGACCGCCGTGACAAGGGCACCGGTGTGCCCGAGCTGCGGGGCGGACCTGACAGAGGACGGGTTCACGTACCCACCATATGTGTTCGAGGCAATGGGACGTGCAAGAGTGGAAGAGGGCGAGCGGCGACTGGAGAACGACGACTATGAGAGAGCAATCGAGGAGTTCGAGAAGGCGAGGCTCCTGTACGAGAAGGCAGGGGATGAGAGGCTCGTCCAGGAGGCGGCGAGGCTTGTTGACAGGGCCTACGAGGAGGTGGCCGCGTCATACTTCGAACAGGGAGAGAGACATCTGAGGGAGCACGAGTTCGAGTGGGCCATCGTCCAGTTCAAGAAGGCAAGAGAACACTACATGCTGACGTCGGACGCCAAGAAGCGTGCGAAGTGTGCTGAGAAGGTACGCGAGTGTTATGAGGAGTGGGGCAAGGTCTTGGAGGCAGAGGGTGACCAGCTCGCCAAGAGCGGCCGCACACGGGCAGCCCTTGAACGCTACCGCCAGGCCGCGGAGAAGTACAGGCTGGCAGAGGCCGACAAGCGGCGGAGAGGACTGGAGAAGAAGATCCGCAAGATATGACACGACATAACACTACGTGACGTGTCCTAACACGGTGTTGCGTGGTGTGGTCCGGTCTGGTACAGCAACAGTGTGCTGTCCGAGAACCCCCAGCGTGGCCTAGATCCAGTCGCCAGTTTCGAGTTTGCGCGGGATGTACTCATCAGTGAGGAACTCAAAGGAGTGGCTGGCAAAGGCCTGGATCTCGGCCTTCTCCTTTAGCTTCAGCATCAGCCTGAGGTCCTCGACCCATGGCTTGTTCTTCTGGACGAATGGCTCCTTCAACATGTCCTTCACACGCTTGATGTCAGCAGGCTCCATCGGGATGCGGACAGCCTTCGGGATATTGTATGCGTCTAGGTCGCGGCTCAGCACGCCGAGGAGTTTCAGCTCTGGGGTGGCAATGAAGGGCGACTCGTAGCTCAGTCGTTTGCTGCCCCTCAGGAACACAGAGTAGATGTAGTGTCCGTACGGGTCAGAGTCCACCAGTGCGAAGGCCGGTATCTCAAGTTCCTTGACGAGCATCTTCAGGAACGCACGAGTGGCAATATCGCCAGACCCCTTGCCTGTGAGGACTATGCAGGGCTGACGGTTCCAGTACTTGGCCTCGGCAAGCCGCATGACCGCTGCGTCTTTCTCTGAGAGCAGGATGAACTCGGCATCGCTCTCGACAATCTCTACCTGGTCCAGGAACGGTGTGATGGCCCAGCCACCAGTGCCCATCCGTGTGAGGTCTATCAGGTCACCGCCGTCACGGATGATCACCCGTCCCATTGCAGAGCCCCGGGCGGAAGCAACAATGTGGATGCTGTCACGTGTGGTACGCAGCATGGACGCGACGTCCTCAATGATCTTGTCGCTGTGCTTCTGCTCACGGAACAGGTTCACATCGCTGTAGAAGACCTCTCGTTTCGTGGCGTGCAGGTTCGACTTGAGCAGCTGGTAGACGATCTCCATTATCCGTGCCGTGCGCGTGGCGTCCACTACGGAACCCAGCGAGTGATAGGGCCGGGTGATCTTGCGCATGCCCAGGAGCAACAGGTCGCGCACCTCGTCCCAGACAATGTTGTCGCTCGAACGGCTGGGGATCTCAAATGCCGGGCGGCCGGTGGTCATGGCCTCGTTCAGTACTTCCATCGCTACCTCAACGAGGCGTTCCATGGTCTCTTGCCTCGTGAGGTCAACCACCTCTACTGTTTCCAGTTGCACTTCTCTGGCCGCACCGGCTGCCTTCTCGGCCTCTCGCCACTGACGCTTCATCTCCTTGGCGAGCCGGACTATGGCGTCCGGGACCGGCAGACCGGACTTCTTGCGTCGTATCTTTGCGATCTCTGTTTTTTGTAGCCTTCCAGGTGTCCTCCTTGGGGTGCTCACTGTTTCCTTCTCCGCCTCACTCTTCTTCTTCCTGCTCCTCTTGCGCCTTGCCGGAGCAGCAGTCGTTGTAGTCGTGGTCCTAGTTGTCCTGCCCCTATCCGTAGCGGTGGGGGGCCTTGTCTCGCGGGCCGCAGTCGTGCGCCTTGTCCGTTTGCGGGGCGCAGCCACTGGAGCGCCGGTCACACGTGCCACCTCCACCTCACGGATCAGGTCCCTAGCTGCGGTCACGAGAGTCGCGGCACGTGCCTCGCTGAGCCCTGAGACCTTCTGGGCCACAGTGGAGGGACGCGAGCGTGCAAGACGCGCCACCGAGTCATAGCCGGCATCCCTGAGGCGGACTGCAAGTCTTGGACCGACCCCGGGGACGTCGGTAAGCTCAAGTGTCGGCCCTGCTGGTGGTGCCCCTCCAGCCGAGGGTGCAGCAGCCGGTTCCTCAGGCGCGGCCGGTGCTGCGGGGGTGGTCGGTGGGGGTGCAGTGGTACGGCCCGTCCGCGGGACAGCGAGCAGCTCCTTTGCAGCGGCGACAATCCGTTCCGCGCGCTTCTCGCTCAGCCCCTCGACCTTCTTGGCGAGAGTCGCCGGCCGTGCCTTTGCGACCTTTCGCACTGTCTTGTAGCCCGCCGCTACCAGTCGTTCGGCCATCTTTTTCCCGACGCCCGGGATATCGCTCACGGTGGGGGCACTGGCAGCACGCGTACTCTTCTTCGACCTCTTGCGTGGTGTGGGCCCTGCGTCACCGACCACACTGTCTAGAGTGACCTGTACGGGTTCGGCGCTCTTCTCCTTACGCCGTGGCATTGTCACTCAC
>JALVPN010000077.1 GCA_027031765.1 Promethearchaeota archaeon
GAAGAGGGGAGGGGAGGGGAGGCGTAGAGGAGAGACCTCCCCCAGACATATCTGCTCAGCCCCGCCTCCGCAGCCAGAGCACAATGCCGACCACGGCTACCAGCCCCACTGCACCAGCCACAATGTATGGGAGCAGCGCAGTGAGGTCAGCACCACCAGCAGGTGGTTCGACCGTTATTTCGCCGGACTCCAGTTCGAACGTTGTGCCCAGCGAGTCCGTCACTGTGACTGTGTACGTTATGGTCGTGCCGACCGGGTAGGGGCCAAGGCGCACCGAGAAGTACGACCGACCGCGCGTCATCTCGACCGTAGTGTCGCCAGAACCGTCGTCGTAGGTGATAACGGCCTTCTTCAGGTAGGCCATCGTTGAGCTGTGGAGCTGCAGCGTTAGCACGGTTTCCACACCATCGGGGGTGGACTCGAAGGTCACGGTCCGGTTGTCAATCAGCAGGCCAAAACGCATCAGGAGTGGGAGCAACGAGCCAGAGCTGGACATTGGCGTCACTGTGAGCCACCCCTCGGTATAGCCCGCAAGTCCAGCATGGCACGGATAGGCCACGCTGCCAGTATCACTGCCCGCAACATCGACCTCCACGTACGTCTCGGTCGTGGAGGTGGTGCCGAACAGGAACAGTGTCGTGTTGACGGTAACCGCCGAGGCCATGCTGTTTGACACCCGGAGTGTCAGTGAAAAGTCGGAGCCGGGGGCAACAGTCCGTGGGCTTGGCGACTCGATGCTCAGACTTGTGCCGAGGGCGAGGGGGGAAGTGGCGTTCCTTGCGAGCCTGAGTGCTCTCGCAGGGTTCCACCAGCGCAGTGCGGTCTCTGCGGCCTCCACATACTCCATAGCCAGACCGACATCCTGTGAACCAGCAAGGGCTGTGACCTGGTCGCGTGCACTGGCGACTGTACTGTTGGCCTCGTCCCAGATCTCAAGCCAGCGGTCGACCCACACACCCTGTCCATAGACGAGGTTGTTGACCCGGTCGAGGATTACAATCCGTCTGTTGAGCACCGCGTCTACAAAGTCCCACTCGTCCAGCAGTCCATGTCGACCGGCAGGGTGCCTCACGAACACCACATTGAGCATCTTGCCTACGAACTGCTGGCTGTGACCATCGCTTGCACCGAGGAAGTTCCTGAAGTAGCCCTCCTCTCCGCAACCGTGGAAATAGCCACTGTTGTCAACCTCAATTGCATCATAGCCATATTGGTCGAAGGCCTCATACACCTCTGCGTAGGCCGGGGCGAGGGTCGGATGGGCAAGGACAGCAATCGCACCCTGTGCATGGATCCCGTCGACCATTTCCTGCTGCACGTTCGTGTAGACGTTCTCCTGTAGCGGGAAACCAACAGTGTGGCGGCCAGAGGAGAGCTCAGCACCCACGAACTGCTGGATGTACAGGTCATACTTCCTTGCAATTGCCCGCGCTGCCTGTGCCCCGGTCACACCGCCACGCGCAGCAGGCTTGTCATACGAGTGGTCCGTCAGCGTCATGAAGTCCAGGCCTACTAACAGGCCCTTTTCCAGCATCTGTTCGACAGTGTTCTGACCGTCACTATGGGTCGTGTGGTCGTGGTACAGGCCAACAAACGCCTCGTACCGGTCAAGTTCGGCGTCCGGGATGTCCGCCCCCGGGCCGACCCGGATCACCGCTTTGTCCGGCAGTACTGGTGCACGCTGTGGGTTGTGTGCCAGCCAGTCGACGACGTTTAGGGAGAACCGCGTGTGGTCGTCGATATGGCCCAAGGTGCTCCGGTCGTAGTCCATAAAGGGGCCCAGAGTGCCCACACAGACAACACGACCAGCGCCAGTATCTGTCACGGCGATAATGGGATTGCCGTTGTAGGTCGCAACGGTCTCCGCTGGCGAAACGACCGTGAGACTGGCGCCCGACAGGTCACCGACACGTGTGATGAGCTGACCCACATCCGTGGTCACCGGGTGATCCGCGAGGTCCGTGACTATGGCCGAGACCTTGTCAGAGTTGAAGGTCACACCGTACGGCTCGGAGACCGGGTTGAGGTTTGATGGGCCATAACCCCAGGCGTTTACGGAGTCCAGGCCCACTAGCAGCAGGCCCCCTCCGTTGGCGACAAAGCCGTGGACTGCCGTCACCTCCGCAGGTGATAGCGGCACCATGGGGAAGAACAGTGCGAGGACATCATAGTCGTTCAGAATCCCCGAGGCCAGCGATCTGTCAAAGTTGGTAGTTGTGTTGTATCCGCTCTCCTGCAATATCCAGCCAAATATCGATGCATTGCCCGGTGTCCAGAGACTGCTCGCATTCCTAGTGTGCGACTCGTCAAAGAGCACACGGCCCGGGCTCATCATCACTGCTGGGGCAACTGCACCGTGGTTACCGTTTGCGAACGGGCCCATAGCAGGGGGCACTAGGAGGACGGTGACAGTGAGGGCCAGCGAGAGTATACGCCACATCCGACTGTTCAATGTCTGACACTTCCCTAGACCATACCCGAATGTGTCCTGACTCATAAGGATTTCACTCGTGACCATCACCGGGTCAAGTTCGGAAACAAGCAGGCAGGTAGCGGGTCGGCAGGACAGCGGCATGACAGATGATGGTGTCAAGGTACCAATGAGAACTGTAATGAGTCAAGCCAACCCGTGGGGTGGAGTGGACTTCTAACGACGGCGGATGACAGAGGATGACAGAGTGTGGAGCGGAAGGGGGGAAGAGAAAGAAAAAGGGACGAAGTAGCCGGTGGATGACCGGTCTACTTCAGTTCACATGTCACTTGCATTGGACTATGCCGCACTCTTCTTCTTCATCATGACAACGGCCACAATGATGACGATCACGACCACACCGATGCCACCGATGAGGAGTATCATGGTCATGTCGCCACCGGTGGCAACGTTCACGCCAAAGGTGAATGCCTGTAGCACGAACCTGTTGCCCTGCAGTGGGACGCCATAGTACTCGTCGGCATACATGGGCATGTAGTCACCGTAGGGTGAAGCACCTGAAACAACCAAGACACTGCTGTGGGTCGGGCCCATCTTTGTCTCGATGGTAGCTGCAACGAAGGCCCCAGAGTCACCGTCGTTGTGCGCCACTGGAGCAATCATGTCAGCATCGGCAATGGTCGCACTTGAGTTGTAGTAGAGGATGGGCTCCACGTTGGCAATGTGTGTGGTCTCAAGTGCCACCGGACTCTTGTTGGCCGCTGGGGTGTCACTGTTGCTGCCGTAGAGGAGCGTTGGGCCGTGCATGAGCACGTTCGTCACACCCTCGACAATTGATGAAACACTGGCATCAACGTCCGTATTGTTGGCCACGACACGGTAGGACGCCTGTGCATTGACATAGGCATCGCTCACGGAGGTCGGCTCGGGGTACACATGCGAGCCTACGGCCTCAAGCAGTACGGTCATGTTGTTGTTGATGTATGCTGCGCCTTTGTAGTCAGAGTCACATCCAATCCACAGGAACTTGTTACCCGACTCGAACCAGTTCTTGACTGCAGTGACCTCATCCTCTGTGAAGTTGTTGGTGACCCCATAGAGGGAGCCGATGAACAGCGCCACCGCATCCGACAGGACCGAGCTGTTCAGTCCGCCCTTCGCCCAGACCACTGTGTAGCCCATCTGGGTCAGGTTGTTCTTGAGCCACAGGTCAGTGGTGTTCAGGAGCTTGTCTGCTGACTGACCATGAGAGTAGTCAAAGACAACTGTACTCTTGCTCTGGGCGGTCACGGGCACAACTGGGATAACAAGAAATGTGGAAAAGAGTGCTGCAAGGATTGCAATGGTCAGGGCTCTCCTCGCGAGTATATCTTTCCTCATTCCGTCGGTGTCCTCCTTCTAATGGCTTAGCATTAGAAGATGAAATGTGTTTTCCCGCAACCTGATAAATCTTTTTCGTGACACAGGACGCGGGCCACGGCCCGCCAGAGGCCTCTGTACGACGGGCCCGGACCAGCAGACCCGGCTGGCGGCTCACGCAACATGTCGTGAGGCAGAGAAACAAGGGGCCGGGACACATCACTGAGCACGGACAGAGCATGTGGACAACTGCATGGCCCCGTCCCGACCAGGCGCCCCGTGTTGGCCCTCTGACCGTGTCAGCCCACGGCACCACGATACTGTACGGTCTCCACAACCCAGTGCCCTGCGGGAGCAACAGAGGCCCTGCACATGGACATCCGACCTGACGCAACATTAATTATATCCGCAACACCCCCTTCGTCTGGAGCTGCATCTATGCACCCAAGCAGAGGAGTGTGACATGAGCGAGTTTGAAAGTGCTCGGAGCACAGGACGGATTGCGGCGGCAATCGTCGTAATCGTGATTGTCGGCGTGGCCGGCGTGATTGGGTTCATGTCCCTCACAGGCACTGGGCCCTTTGGGCCCGGGACTACACCGACAGGCACCACAACGACCAATACCACCGCAGCCGGGATTACCCTGACAATACTGACGAGGCATGATGTGTCAATACACAGCGTGTTCGAGCCGGCGTTCCTTGCAACCGACTTTGCGAAACAACACGGGATTACCGACATTCTGTGGAAGACGCCTTCAGCGGAGTTCTGGGATGACCTGATTGATGCGGGTCAGGTGGATGTGTGTTGGGGCGGAGGGCCGACCCTCTTCGACCAGCTCATGAGGGACGACCGCCTTGCACCACTCAACTCCACACACATGCAGCAGGTGGCTGCCCGCGTCAACGACACCATTGCTGGTGTGGCCATGAAACGCTACAACAGCCACGGCGACCTCGTCTGGGTTGCGGCTGCAATCTCCACCTTCGGGTTCACGGTCAACCATGCCTTCCTCGACGAGTACAGCCTCCCCGTCCCACACAAGTGGACAGACCTTGCCAATGCGACGTACGGGAAGTACCTCAAGGCAACACCGACGATAGCCATGGGCAACGCCCCGGACACCACATCGAACACAAGGATCTACGAGATTATCACCCAGGCCCTGGGATGGGAGGAGGGATGGATTACGATGGCGAGGATGGCTGGCAACGCGAGGATATACGGTGGCTCGGTGGAGACCCAGACCGCAGCAGAGAACGGTGATGTTGGCGTCTCGATGTCAATTGACTTCTATGGATACCTGACACAGTACAGGAACCCGGACTGCGAGTACATCGTCCCCACAGGACAGTCGATTGTCAATGGTGACCCTATAGCAATCCCTGCCACGACTGACAAGAGGGAACTTGCCGAGGGGTTCCTAGACTTTGTCCTCTCGCCTGAAGGGCAGGCCCTGTGGCTTGACAACAGGATCAGGCGGATGCCTGTCATGGAGGAAGCGTTCCACACCCCCGCGGGCGAGGACGCGCAGGACCTCTATGCAGTGTACAACATGACCATCGAGAACAAGGGGATTGACTTCAATGACACGCTGTCACTGGAGATCAACATGGCCTTCATCACGTACTTTGAGGCCGTGTTCACACGCGCACACACGGAGCTTGTGAACTGCTGGGAACTGATGGCAAAGGCGTACCTCGATGGACACCTCACTGAGGAACAGCTGAACTCCTTCGCAGCACAGATGGGCACACCGGTGACCATTCAAGACCCCAAGACGGGGATATCACACAAGTTCACCGTGGAGTATGCGAGGATGATCAACAACATGATGATCTATGACCCCACGTATGCTGCCGCGGTGGAGAGTGCATGGACGACCGCTGCGAAGATCCAGTACAACAATGTCCACGACGCCGTAGCAGCAGTCATCCCGGCATCGTGAGATAGGAGCCGAGTAGACCCATGACGACAGCCACAGAAGACAGGGTCGACACCAAGGAGGAGCCAACCGAGGAGGAACTCGTCCCCGACGACGTCGTCACAGACCTCACCACGTTTGTGAAGGGGCTCCCGGGTGCCGTCTGGTCTCGGCTGTCGTCATGGCGCCGCCATGCCCCGGACTCGCCGAGCAGGTGGGAACGCCTGCACGGGTTCATGAACGACCCACGTACGAATGGCAGGCTCTTGCTGGAACGGCTGAAGACGAGGGCGCAGTCAGGATACCGCAACCTCCGGAGAGAGATGGACTCACTGTCATGGGTGCAACTGATGGCCGTCCTCTTCACCTTCGGCCTTTTCCTTGTGGCCCCACTGCTCAGCGTCATCCAGTACTCCTTCACGTACTATGGACAGCCATCAGTGCAGCACTTCATCAACCTCTTCTCTGACCCGAACATCTGGCCCTGGCACTATGATGCGCCGAGTCAGACATGGTACTCGTTCGTCCACCTTGACACGGTCCATGTCAGTGGCAATACCGTTGCAGTCCGTGGGTGGGACTTTGGGTCAATAGTCAACTCGATATACGTGGCCATAGTCGTGACAGTCCTCTCGGTCATTATTGGCGTGTTCCTTGCCTTTGTCGTTGCGAGGTACGATTTCTTTGGCAAGCGGGTCATCCGGACCCTGCTCATATTTCCAATCCTGGCCACACCCTTTGTGGGGGCCATTGGTATCAAGGCATTCCTCGGCCCGGCCGGTGTGATCAACAACCTCTTCTACACCGCCCTCGGATGGTGGCCATACCGCATTGTCATCGAGGGGCTGGCCGCGGCCATATTCATCCAGACATTCTCCTTCTTTTCACTGGTATACCTCAATGCCTACTCGTCCTTCATGGGAATTGACCCCTCCCTTGAGGAGCAGGCAGAGAACCTCGGTGCAACCGGGTTCACACTGTTCCGTACTGTCACCCTGCCGCTTGCAATGCCGGGCATACAGGCCGGCGCGATATTGACGTTCATACTGAGCATGGAAGACCTCGGCACGCCAATCGTGTTCTACGACACGGCTGACAACCAGACGACAAAGACCCTTGCATATCAGGTCTTTGACAGCATTGCCACCGGGGCTGGCACCATCCACCCCAAGGGCCCGGCCCTGGGCATGATACTGCTCGCATTCGCCCTCATCGGCTTCCTTGCCATCCGCAAGTATGCCGCACTGCGGTCGTATGAGGCCGGCACCAAGGGCGGCCAGTGGAACCCGAGGACCCGGTGGCTGAGCGGTCGTGCCACACTGCTGCTCTACATCATATTGGTGCCCCTGCTGTTCCTGGCCCTGATACCCCAGATCAGCGTCATCATCCTCTCGTTTGCCGGTGCGTGGCCGACGAACGCGGTACTGCCAGAGTGGACCCTCGGGAACTACCAGTACCTTGCGGACTACCCAGAGGTCGTACAGTCGATAGACCTGACACTCATCTACGGTGCGATTGCCACCGTGTTCATTGTCCTGCTGGGGACAAGCGCTGCTTACATCATAGCACGCAAGGAGATACCGGGCAAGACCGCATTCGACCTGCTCGTGACGTCGCCCATCGCACTACCCGGGATAGTCATCGCGACGGGGTACTTTACGCTCTTCTACAACACGCCGCTGTTCCCACCAGGGGGCCCGGCATTCCTCATCACAATGTCGTATACGGTACGGAAGTTCCCCTTCACCGTCAGGGCAGCGTATGCAGGACTACAGTCCACACCCGTTACCCTCGAAGAAGCATCACAGAGTGTGGGGGCGAGCAGGAACCAGACCTTCATGAAGATCACACTGCCGCTGATTGGCGTGAGCGTGCTGGCAGGCTCACTCCTGTCATTCGTCTACTCTGTGAGCGAGGTCAGCACGAGCCTGATATTGGGAAGCGTGGGGAGGGAACAGGCGCCCATGACCTTCTGGACAAAGGAAATCCTCGAGGCACAGGGAGGGACGAACCCGGCAGCGTGCCTCGGCGTGCTGATGATGAGCCTACAGATGGTGGTCATAACCATCACCAACAAGATCCTCGGGGCGAGGTCTTCTGCAATAACAGGCATATGAGGTGACATCATGGTCGAGATCAGACTTGAGGACCTGAGAAAGACCTTCGGAGATGTCGTGGCCACAGACCGTGTCACTCTGACCCTGAAGGAGGGACAACTGTCAACACTGCTCGGGCCAAGCGGCTGTGGGAAGACCACGCTGCTGCGGCTGATTGCAGGCTTCTACACACCTGACAGCGGGCGGATATACTTTGACGACCGTGATGTCACGGATGTCCCGCCCCACAAACGGAACACAGGCATGTGCTTCCAGAACTATGCCCTGTGGCCCCACATGACCGTGTTCGAGAACATAGCCTACGGCCTGAAGCTCAAGCGCATCAACGGGATGAAGTACACCAAGAGTGCCATAGAGCGGAGGGTGAGAGAGGCCCTGGAACTCGTCCGTCTGGAAGGGCTCGGTGACAGGCACATACACCAGCTCTCTGGTGGACAGCAGCAGAGGGTGGCCCTGGCCAGAGCACTTTCCATCGAACCGGATGTGCTCCTGCTGGACGAGCCGCTCTCCAACCTGGATGCCAAGCTCAGACTGGAGATGCGCGAGGAGATAATCAGGATCCAGAAAGAGCTGAGGATAACCACGGTCTACGTGACACACGACCAGCGGGAGGCACTCAGCATCTCCGACATGGTGGCAGTGATGGACCGGGGATACGTACAGCAGTTTGGCCCTCCAAGAGAGATCTACGCGAGGCCCCAGACCATATTCGTCGCGGACTTCATAGGCCAGTGCACCTTCATCGACGGCGTCATAGAAACAGTAGGCGAAGAGCTCCATGTCCGCCTGCCCAATGGTGCACTGATCAAGGGTGTCGGGACAATTGATGGCTACCCCTTCGAAGAGGGCGAACAGGTGAAGTGTGCAGTACGGCCCGAAGACCTTCTCATGAGCCGCTCGGACAGCTCCGACAACGAGATTGCCGGTGTCGTGACACGTACCATATACGTGGGCAATTCGCTTGAGGTCTACTTCAAGGTCGGCGACATACCGGCGGAGGCCCTGTTGCCGCCCGACGCTGACGTCAAGATTGGTGACGAGCTCCATCTGTACGCCCCGGTCCGGGATGTGATGGTGCTCCCACTTGGTGGAGTCCACGCCCTCGAGAAGGTGCCGGGACACTACATGGCACGTCAGACCGCCCCTACGACCGCTTCGAGTGCCTAGTCTGCACAGCGACACCACGACTGAATGCCAGCATCTCGGGCCCGGTCAGGAGTGCACGCCCCACGCCCACCATCTGCCTGTCGGGGCCCAGGACCACCACCTCCTCTCCGGCCCGCAGGTCATCACTGGCCCATGCCACGAACTTTGCAAGGGCCGAGCGGCCCTTGGCAACATATTCGGCAGCCTCCTCCTCCATGACAACATGGTACACCTCGTCGAGCCCCGCGTCAATGAGCAGCTGGCCACCCGAATAGGTGGGGGTAAGCAGCCCCGTAGTCGGTACCAGTGTGAACACCAGCTCATCACCGGACAGGACATGCCTCACCTTGCCCGTGCTCCGCGATGTCCTCACATCCAGGCGTGACACATCGGACGCGTCAAGCTGCAGACCCCACTGGAACGCGACGAGTGCGGTGAGTTTCCTTTGCCAGTAGACAGCGCTGCCCGCCGGCGGCATGTGGTCCAGCACACTGGACATGGAGTCAATACGTGTGACACCGGGGACATGCTCAGAGAGGCGGTCGGTGGGTACAGGTCGCGACAGCCACAGTGCCTCTTCGTACTCGATGCTGTTGACCAGGGCCTGCAGACGCCGTCCTGCCACTGCGAGGGTCTCGCTGTCGAGAGATGATGGGAACACGCACTGCTGGGCAGGATGGACATGCTCCAGTTCCCAGGGCACCACACCAATAGGAGTGACGAAGAACAGTAATGTGTCGTCCTGTGATGTTTCTCGCACCCTGTCGACGAGTGGTCCGGTCGTGTCTGCAAAGGGCGGGTCACCGAGAGGGGGTACGAACACAATGGTGCGTGCCCGCCGGAACGGGTATCTTGTGGCGACGCGGTGGCTGAAACGTAGCACCGCCGGGTGACGTGTCGTCTCGGCGCCTGTGAAGAGCACGGAGGAGGGGTTCGCAACGGGGTCGTGCCGCTCGATGAGGTCGATGTGCTCCATCATGGCCTGGAATGCCTCATACAGTGCAGGGTGAGCACGTGCACGCATGGCTGCAAGCTCGAAGAGCTTGCCCTCTGCAATTGCCACCCGCACACGTCGCATCTCGGCAGCACTCACATACAGGTTGTGACGCATCAACACGTAGGCCCGCTCACTCTTGGAATACGCCATGAGCATGTCCACCGAGTCACCGGCACAGACGGGACACTCACACGGCAGTTCCCGCAGCTCATCGAGGTGTGCAGTGCCAGTGGGGAGCAGCATGCGGTCCGTATCTGCGAACTTGGCATACGACGCAGAGTCGAAGAGGTCGCAGCCGAGCAGGGCGGCCTGTGCGAAGAACATTGGGTGACCACACCCAAAGAGGTGCACGGGTCTGTCAGGCGGCAGGTGCTGTTTCGCAGCGAGGACTGCACGCACTATGTCCGCATACCGGTACTGTTCCATGAGGGGGACCGCACCACCCACAGGGTGCACATCGAAGTCCATCTTTGAGAGCTCCCGTGCAGCGTGGGCGCGCAGATCAGGATATGAACCGCCCTGCACGGTCCCGGCCAGCAGCATGTCCCCCTTCTCAGCAGTAGAGACCGCAGCACGTTCTAGCGAGACCCGGACATCCTCCTCTACCCGCTGGCGCCCGACATCCGGGTCCGAGAAGACATCGAGGATTGTGCCGATGTCAGAACCAATCTCCCGCTGGAAACGCACAATGTCAATGGGGTCAATCTCGTCCTCTGGGAGGTCGTGCACGTACATCTGGAACGTCCCGGAGTCCGTCATCACGGGGCCTGAGAACCCCAGCAGGCTGTGTACACCCTCTTCAAGGGCACGGTCACGGAACTTGGCGCGTGAACGGATGATGTACGAGTTGGTGATGACCATCTGGTAACCAAAGACCGACGCCATCTCTGCCGGTGGTATCTCGGACTTGCCCGGGTGCACAACAGGCATTAGGAGGGGGGTGCGCACCGTACCATGGGCAGTGCGGAGGAGCCCCAGCCTGGCAAGACCGTCCTTGGCACGGATCTCGAAGTGACTCATGATGGGTCATCACGGGCGGAGCTGCGCATTGGATGAATCTTTTGATAGTGCG
The DNA here is from genome assembly GCA_027031765.1 of Promethearchaeota archaeon. Lineage (GTDB taxonomy): Archaea > Asgardarchaeota > Thorarchaeia > Thorarchaeales > Thorarchaeaceae > JALVPN01. The sequence goes on from JALVPN010000077.1 coordinate 11,047, forward strand.
AGGACTGCTGACGGGACGGGACACCACATGTGTGTGACGCCTGCACGCGGGCTGCTGGTGACATGCGACATGGTGGCATGATACAGTACATGTGGGTATGGGCGGGTGTACACGGTCTGGTGACTGACCGATGGGGTACAGGGGCCAGCACCGGCCCCTCCATGAAGTGGGGCTGGCCAGTGGGGCGACTGCCAGTGGAATCAATGCTATAAGTCAAAGGGGCAACATGCACTGCAAGATGGAAACAGGCACCGCCGTGCTAGTCCAGCGCAGATCGCCTGAAGAACCAGACCTGATGGACGAGTTCGAGGCCCTTGCTGAAACGGCAGGCTACACGGTCATCGGAAAGTTCGACGTAGTGGGCCCGCCGTCTGCTAGGTTCGGCATCCGGACCGGGAAGGTCGAGGAGATAGGGACATGGATTGAACACCGACAGCCGGACTTTGTGCTCTTCGCGCCGGCGCTCAGGTCGGGCCAGATGTTCAGGTTGATGGAGGAGTGGGGGGTCGAGGTACGCGACAGGACACAGCTCATCCTTGAGATCTTTGACAGGCACGCACGTACACCACAGGCAAAGCTCCAGATAGAACAGGCACGTCTGAGCTACGAGCTGCCGTTCCAGAGGCACCAGATCAGGATGCGCCTGCAGAGGGAGCACACAGGGGACAGGCCGACCACCGAACAGGTCGGTGCTGGAGAGGACCTGCTCAACATGAGGGTGAGGGAGATACGCAGGCGGATAGCCCACATACGTCGCAGGCTCACCGAGATCTGGCGGGCCCAGGACCTGAAGCGGAAACAGCGTGACCAGAGGGGCTTCTACGAGGTGGCGCTGGCAGGCTATACGAATGCCGGGAAGAGCACCCTGCACCGGGCACTGACCGGCTCCGAGGTCGAGGTCGCAGACGGGCTGTTCACCACCCTTTCGACAAAGGCGTCGTTGCTCGGGACACCCGGGCGGCGCACAGTGCTGATAGACTCTGTGGGCTTCATCAGTTCGCTCCCCCGCGACCTGTTGGATGCGTTCCGGACCACCCTGCAGGAGATTGCCGATGCCGATGTCATTGTCCTCGTAGTGGACGGGTCGGACAGCACGGACGAGATCATGAGGAAGACCGCGACCTGTACCAGCACGTTCCTGGAGATAGGTGCCAATGGTATACCAGTCGTGGTGGCCATGAACAAGGTCGACCTGCTGACGGAGGCCGAGGTCGAGGAGAGGCTGGACGTACTCAGGAGCACATACGAGAGCGTTGTCCCGGTCTCAGCCATGCATGGGATCAACCTGCAGACACTCGTGGCCGAGGTCGAGAAACGGCTGCCACCTCTTGAACACTACCAGCTCTCATTGGAGTATGGTGACGAGTCTGCATCACTCATATCGTGGCTGCACGAGGTGGGACGCATTGAGCACAAGGAGTACAGTGCACATGGAGTGCGGTTGGATGTCGCACTCACGGCGGACATTGCTGCCAAGTTGTCGAGGATAGTCCCACCGGACAGGATCCGCAGGAGAGGCCACTGAACACGGTGCCCACGTGGGAACATTCTTTTGAGTGCGCACACCGCCAGTATGAGAGCTTGAGGAGGTATGTGAGAAGTGATAGCCCTTCGACTGAAGGCACCAGAGAAAATCCTTGAGGCGCTGGAGGGACACGAGAAGATAGTGCTCTTTGGGGACTCCGGGTGTGCCCAGCTGTGTGATGTGGGCGGACTGCTCCAGCTCGAGGACATGGAGGACTTCCTGACAAGGAACGGGAAGACCGTCCTCGGTGCTGTGTTCGTCGAGGGTGGCATCTGCAATGGCCCTGTCTTCAGGAGTACGGTGCAGGAGCAACGGGCAGTGATAGACAGCGCCGACGCACTGCTGGTACAGGCCTGTGGTGTCGCAGTACAGACCATTGTAGAACACATCCCGGAGAAGGAGGCCTTCCCTGCGGCTGACTCGATGTTCCTCGGGGTTTCAAGGGGGCGTGGGACACACTCCGAGCTCTGCGCGATGTGCGGGGACTGCATCCTCCACCTGACCGGCGGGATATGCCCACTGGCCCGCTGTGCGAAGGGGATACTCAACGGCCCCTGCGGTGGCTCCATGAACGGCAAGTGCGAGAGGGATGAGGACACTGACTGCGCATGGCAGCTCATCTACGACAGGCTGCGGGCACTGGGAAAGCTCGACAACATCCGGAAGGTGTGGGAGATGAAGGACTGGAGGAGCTCACATGGGCCGCGGGTCATCTCGCACCATGGAGGCGCAATAGCCTAAAGATAATAAGGGGTCTCAGCCGGTCGAGTCCAGAAACACGAGGAGAGGATAACACTCGGTAGCGGAACACGGCTGCAACAGTCACTGGAAAGAGAAGGCCTGACCATCACCGGGGAAATCGTACCCCCCCGCGGTGCCAGCCCGAAGGCCCTGCTTGAGAAGGCACGGGCGGTCGCTGCGGACTGTGTCGCCATCAACATCACGGACAACATACGCGGGAACCCAGCAATGAGCAGCATTGCAGCCAGCCACCTGATATGTGACGTGGGTGCCGAACCAATACTCCAACTGTCGACACGCGACAGGAACCGCATACTGCTTGAGAGCGAGCTGTATGGCGCCCATGCGCTTGGCATCAGGAACGTCCTCTTTGTGACTGGCGACCACACGCTGCTCGGCACCCATCCGCATGCAAAGATGGTCTATGACCTCGACTCGATACAGGCCCTCCAGCTGGCCTCGGAGCTCATGCATGGCAGGGACCTGGCGGGAAAGGAGCTCGATGGTACACCGTCGTTCTATCTGGGCTCCACCTTCAACCCGTACGCAGACCCCATGGAGCTCCATGCCTGGCGGGTCGAGAAGAAGCGGGATGCCGGGGCACAGTTCTTCCAGACGCAGGCAGTATACGATGTCGGGCGGTTCAGAGACTTCATGGCACAGATACGGGGCCTCGGAGTGTACGTGCTCGCCGGGATATACGTCCTGAGAGGGCCGAAGACCGCGAGGTTCATGGACGAGCGCGTGCCGGGGATATACATCCCAGAGGAGATAATTGAACGGCTCGAGAAGGCTGGGGAGGGCCTGAGTGGCAAGGAGGCCCGGGCCCGCAGACGGGAGGAGGGCATAGCGATAGCCCTTGAGACCACAAGGGAGGTGATGAGGGTGCCGGGGGTGCACGGTATTGACCTGATGGGGACGGGCTGGGAGCCACACATCACACGCTTCATCGAATCTGCAAGCGGACAGCAGGAGGGATAGGAGGTTGTTCGTGTTCAAGAAGGAGCAACAGGTAATAGAGATTGGAGGCGTGAGCGTAGGCGGGCAGCCCGGGGAGCACCCCACCGTACTGATAGGTGGCATGTTCTTCAAGGGCCAGCCCATCGTCAAGAACACAAAGCAGGGGATATTCGACGAGGAGATGGCCCGTGAGTGGGTCGACCTTGCCAACGACATGGTGATCCGCACAGGACACCCGCTCATCATACAGGTGTACGGCCGCACCGAGACCGCCATGGAGCGTCACATAGGCTGGCTCGCAGAGAACTTCGACGGGCCCTTCATGTTCGAGTCGACGAACGCAAAGGCGCGGGTGAGAGGGATTGAGTACTGCAACGAGACCGGCCTCCATGACAGGGCAATCTACAACTCGGTCAACCTGTCGATGAAGGACGATGAGAAACAGGTCCTGTCCAACAGCCGCATTGACTCCGCAGTTGTCCTTGGCTGGTCGCCACGCGCCACGAGCCTTGAGGAACGGATGGAAACAGTAGGGGCAATGATTACGGAGGCCCGTGAGATGGGGCTCCAGCGGCTGCTCGTGGACCCTGCAACTCTGCCCGTGGGCGCAGGGTACGGACTCGAACTGCGCACTATGATTGCGATAAAGTCACAGCACGGTCTGCCGACCTGTCTGGGCCCCCACAATGCGCCCTCGGCGTGGCAGTTCATCAAGCAGCCCGGCCTTGACGACGAGCCGGCACACCTCTCGGCAGTGGTCGCGGCAACGGTGGCGGCTCAGCTGTTCGCCACAGATGCGGTCATGTATGGCTCGATGGCACGGACGAGGGAGGCCTTCATTGCGGTTGCCCTGATAGGGAATGCACTCGCAGCCACTGCGGCCGAGGCATCCCATGCACTCGGGGTGGACAGGCAGCTCTTTGAACCGCCCACATCGTTCTGATATCTGGCAGGTGGTGGTAGACGGTGGGGCAGAGTGCTGACAGGCAGTGGCCGCCGGTGCCAGGCGACTTCATTGTGGGCGACCCGGGACACCCGGTGGCCATATGCACGCTCGGTAAGAAGATTGATGTTGACTGTGAGTACGCCATAATCGGGACGTGCAAGACCGAGAACATAGGGATAGAGAGGGTCATTGTGAACATAGTCTCGAACCCAAGGGTCAGGTACCTGATACTCGCAGGCCCAGAGGTGCCGGGTCACAGGACGGGACAGTCCCTCAAGAGCCTGTATGAGAACGGGGTCGATAGCAAGACCCGGCGGATTGTGGGTGCGGAGGGGGCGATACCGTTCATTGAGAACGTGCCCCTTGAGGCGGTCGAGCGGTTCCGTCAGCAGGTACAGCTCGTCAACATGCTGAACATCACCGACCCGTCGAGGATTGCGGACACCGCTGCAGAGCTCGCACGCAAAGACCCCGGCGAGTTCCCGGACGGACCCATGTGGGTGGACTTTGGCACGCACCAGGGTGCCACCCGCGTCCTCACTCCGGGCGGTGCGGTTGCCATTGTCCCGGAGCTCGGTATTGCGCTCGACCCGTGGACGTCGCTGGTGTCATCACGGGACGCCATGGTGATAGTCTCAGTGCACCCATCAACCGTGGTCGCAGAGTTGCAGGAACAGGACGGTGGACACGTGATTGTTGTGAGGGAGGTATGACAGACAGTGTTCGTGTTCGAACGTGAGCAGCAGATCTTTGACATCGGTGGTGTCACGGTCGGTGGCACTCCGGGAGAGAACCCGACCGTCCTTGCCGGGACGATATTCTACTCCGGTGACAAGACCGTCCGCGACGCCCGTACGGGCGAGTTCGATGCGGCGGAGGCGGAGAGGCTGGTCACGACACAGGACGAGCTGTCAGACATGACGGGCAACCCGGCCCTCGTCCAGGTGTTTGCACAGTCGCCGCGTGCTGTGGAGAGGTACATCGACTTTGTGAGCGAGGTCACTGATGCGCCGTTCCTGATAGACTCCACAGACCCTGAGACACGGGTCGCGGGGCTCCGTCATGCGGAGGAGGTGGGGCTGCTCGACAGGGCGGTGTACAACTCCGTCAACATCTCAATGACCGAGGACGAACGGATGGCCCTCTCCGAGATGGGACAGCTGTGTGCGATAGTCCTTGCTTTCAACCCCCATGACGCGACGATTGCAGGGCGCAGGGCCGTCCTCGAGTCAGGGACGCCGGAGATGGGAGAGGGGCTGCTTGAGACCTGTGAGAAGGTGGGCATCAACAGGCCACTCATAGACACAGCAATGACCTCCCTCGGGGCCGGGGCGGGGCCCGCCGTGGCATTCACCCTCGTTGCAAAGAGCCTCTATGGCTATCCCACCGGGTGCGGTATACACAATGCCGTGTCGTCGTGGCCATGGCTGCTGGGACTGAAGCGACACGACAAAGAGGCATACCGCACCTGTGATGTCGCGTCCAACGTCATCGTACAGCTGATGGGCGGTGACTTTGTCCTCTACGGGCCCATAAAGAATGCCAGGCTCGTGTTCCCTGTGGCTGCAATGGCAGACGCGCTCGCGGCCGAGTGCGTGAGCATGGAGCTCGGTGTCAGTCCGGCCGATGGGCACCCGTTCAGGCGGCTGGTATAGGACGGGTGTAGCAGTATGCCCACAAGGCCCACATTTGTGCGCCCGCCACGCATGGGCACGCTGTCACTCAGGAAGGGGCCGTTCTATACGGTGGCCTCTGTAGAACTCGGTAATACCACCACCAAGTGTGTGGTAGTGACGACCGACCTCAGGACAGCGCGCATGTACATGCTGGGAAAGCTCGTGCGTCTGACGCGTGAGGCAAGACCACCGCGGGAGGGGGAGCTGGTCTTTGGGAGGACGCTCACTGGCACACCGCTCACACGGGAGTCCGTGGCAGAGCTGGTCGCCGAGACCCTCACGGGAGCTGTAAGGCAGGTGAGGCTGGACATTGAGCGCGACCTCCACTTCGTCGTCCGGTCCACGGGCGTGACCGCAGGGTTCGCCACACCGTCAGAGGTCGGCGAGATGGTCAGGGCCCTTGCCCAGGGCTGTCTGCAGGCCGGGATCCCGCCACGGAAGATGACAGCATCAATCTCACTCGACAGGGTCCCACCAGGGCTCCGGCGCTACAGCCTCCTTGACAGGGTCTACTTTGATGGGGCGGTGGCCGGGACGCGTCCCCCGGCGGCAACGGAAATCGTAGCAAATGAAATGGAGGGGGAGCTGGTCACTGCCGGACTGAAGGGTGCCGCAAAGAACACGCAGGTCGACTTCAGGAACCCTGTCATGACCCTGGACTTCGGCACCACACTGGCCGGACGCGTGACTGACGAGTCGTACCCCTATGCAGATACCATTGGCTCGTTTGCGGGGCTTGGTGGGGCGATACCGGACGCCCTCGTCCGTGGTGCAGGCCTTGCAGACCCGGTCACTGGTTGCGTCCTTGATGTCGAGGCCCCGAAACGGTACAGCGTGGAGGTGGGCGAGTGGCTCGAAAAAGTGCACTCGCTTGTGGATGTGCGGACAGTCCCAGCTGGTACCACCAGGTTCGGCACGGTGCCCGTAGACACCAGGGCAGCGGACGAGTCAGGGGTCGTGCTGATAGGCGTCGACGCTGGGAGGAACGGGTCTGCCCTGTCGGAGCTGGAGAGACTGGGCGCGGAGGTCTACGAGGCGGGCGGACTGGGACTGCTGATGGGCCTTGTCGACCGGGTGCAGGTACAGACAGTGCAGAGGCTCGTGAGCACCGCGGAGGAGGAGGGCATCGTGCTCCCCCGGACGGCACTTGGCCTGACAGGAAGGGGGATTACGACTGGCACGAAGCCGCGACTGGTCACAAAGTACCTGACCACTGCGAGCGGCGAGCCCTGGACAGAGTCGCATGTCCTGCTCATGGTAGAGGACGGGCTTGCCCTCGGAGCTGCGGTAGCGGCCCGCTGCATGAACTCCATGGGGACTCCCAAGCACCCGATAGGTGGCCGTCAGGGTGACGGGTGCGTGCTGGCCGCGCGGCGCGAGGCACAGAAGGGCCGTACTGGATGAGGAAGACCTATCAGGCCACGGCCCCGTGTCAGGGGCGGCCGAGAGAGCACAGGAGGTCACCGGTCAGTGCTTGTCATCCCCATCAGGACCAGGGTCATCAGACCCGACGACAACATAGTGGATGTGATACTCGACGGCCTTGCCAGGGCTTGCCACGAGCTCCGTGAAGGGGACATCCTAGGGATTGCTGAAACACCACTGGGGACGACGGAGGGGCGGGTGATTCGCCTGTCAGACGTAGTTGTGAGTGACAGGGCACGAGACCTTGCACAACGCTACGACATGGTACCGGAGGTCGCGCAGCTCGTACTGGACGAGGCCGACGAGGTCCTCGGAGGTATCCCACACGTGCTCCTCACAATCAAGAACAACACACTGATGGCCAATGCCGGGGTCGACAAGTCGAATGTGCCACCGGGCTACGCATCACTGTTGCCCGAAGACCCGGCAGCCAGTGCAGCACGGATACGGGAGGAGGTGGCCAGGCGCCTCGGCATAGGAGTGGGCGTAATCGTGATAGACAGCCGTACGCAGCCGCTGCGGCTAGGCAACGTAGGGATGGCCCTTGCTGTGGCGGGGTTCCGGCCCGTGGTCGACGAGCGTGGCAGGACAGACCTCTTCGGGAACGTCCTGCGCGTGACGCGACGTGCTGTTGCTGACAACCTGGCCTCTGCGTGCACTGCGGTGATGGGTGAGGCCGACGAGGCAGTCCCAGCGGCACTGATAAGGGATGCGCCCGTCGAGTACACGGACACTGTCCACGACTCGTCAGAGATGTGGATTTCACCCGAGGAGTGCATGTACATGGCAATCTTTGAGCAGTGGAGACGCGGGATGTGACTTCGAAAGAAAGAGAGAGAGAGAAAGAGAGAAAGAGAGAAAGAAAGAAAGAAAGAAAGAAAAGGGCGATTCATTAGGCTAGGCAAGCGGACCGTATGACGGGAGACTGAGAACAGTGGGAAGACCAATAGTCCTCTTTGATGTCGCGTCGGCAGGTGCATCCGGGGACATGTTCCTGTCAGCACTGATAGACCTGATTGGGGACGACGAGGCCATACTCCGAGTCGCAGCAAGCATGCTGATCTACGACCCGACGCTACGGGTAAACGTCACACCTGTCACAGTGGGGGACACTGAGGGCAAGAGGCTCGATATCACCCTAGACACAGGGGTCAGGTTCGAGCCGCAAGCAATGCATGAGGTGCTCAAAGAGGTCGCAACCGAGCTTGAGCTCTCAGAACACGGCCTCGAGACCGCAGAGCGGATGCTGGACATACTGTTCACCGCCGAGAGCAAGGCACATGACACGCCGGTGGATGAGCTGCACCTCCACGAGGTCGGCTCCATAGACACGGTTCTTGACGTCGTTGGGGTAGTGTACCTCCTTGAGAAGGCTGGTCTCCTCGGTGCAAAGTTCATCTCCACTCATGTGGCAATTGGCCAGGGCAGCATCGAGACCGAACACGGCGCGTTCGAGGTGCCAGTGCCAGCCGTTGCGGAAATCCTTGTTGCACATGACATCCCATTCCACAGGAGCACAGCCCAGACCGAGACCCTGACCCCGACAGGGGCCGCTATACTGGCGGCGCTTGCGGAGGACTACGTCGACTCGACTGAGGGCATCGAGTTGGAACGTTCCGGGGTGGGTTTCGGAACTCGCGACCTGGGCGAAACGCCGAACGCGATGCACATACACATCTGTCGCGGGACGGCACCAGCACGAGAGGCCGCCGAGATGACACGGGAAGCAGAGGCGGAAGGAGCAAAAGAGGCCGCGGCACCAGTTGAGGCCCCAGAGGCCGACCGGAGGCTTGAGACGTTGACGGGTTGGGACACTGACGAAGTGGTAGTCCTCGAAACGAACGTTGACGATGTCGATGGCGAGACCATGGGTACGCTCTTCGACGCACTGCTGGACACACATGGTGTGTTTGATGTGGTGGCAATCCCGGCATATGGGAAGAAGAACCGTCCGTGCCTGGTCGTAAAGGTGATTGCTTCGGCTCGGGCCCTCGCGGAGGTCCCCGACATCCTAGTGAAACACCTGGGGACAATTGGGGTGCGGTATACCACGTGGCGCCGCGTGAAAGCGACCCGCGAAACCGTCGTCTGCAGGATTGATGTGGAGGGCAAGGAGTACATGGTGCGGGTGAAGGTCTCACGGAGTGCGGACGGCAGTGTGGTGAATGTCAAGCCAGAGGCCGATGATGTGAGAAAGGTCGCACGTGAGACCGGCATCCCGACGCGGTTCCTGCGGCCAATGATCATACTACAGGCGAAGGCGGTCACCGAGTAGGCGGTCGCAGTGGACTACTGGCCATGCGTAACAGCAAGGTGCAGGTAGTGTGCCGGCACAAGCTCTTCAAATGCACGCAGACACATCCGTGCATACGCATCAGGGTCGTAGCGTGTCGACGGGACCACAAGTGGGAGTGCGAGGACACGGCCGGTCTGGCGGGTGACCCCAGGCTCTACGACGATGTAGTCGACCACTTGGCCGGCGTGCAGGTGCATGCCATGTGCAGCGAGCTGTTGTGCTGCAACAGCTGCTGGGGAGAGGACCCGGTGTTCACCGGGACTCCTTGAGAGGCGCTCGTGGACGACCAGGTCACGGATGTCAACATCCCGCTCGTACAGGCGGTCGATGAATGTCTGACAGACCTCTCGGGCCTGTGGGAGCATCTTGAGAAAACCCCTGCGTCCATGTCCGCGGGCCAGTGTACGGAGCACTGCCATCTGACAGTCGTACACGTACGTGCAGGTATCGCGTCGCCGGAGGGCCAGCCCCCGCGCCTTGATTGAACCATTGTAGAAGAGGCCATAGTACCGGTTGATGGGCGCGAGCCGTGGGCGCGAGCGCAGCGATGGGATGACCATCCAGTCATAGATACCATTCGAACGCATGGGGATGTCCACCTCTCCAGTCACCAGCTCGCAGAACTCCTCCACAAGGTGCACATCAGGGCCATCGGCGTGTCTCAACCAGATTGAGTCCACAATCCCATGGATGACCTCGAAGCCCATGTCCTCTGCAATGTCCTTTGCACGCAGGAGGACATCACGGCCAATGGCCGTGACGGCAGCGTGCGCCTCCGCACGACCGAACCGCGCGTTCCGGAAGCCAAGATAGCCGAAGCAGGACACGAGCACGCCCTTCAGTGTGTGTTGCATCCGTCCGTAGCGGTCTGCATCACGGCCCTCAGTCACCAGCCTCTTGAATGCATCCCGCTTTGCAATGACCAGTCTGAGTGCCTCGGGTATGATACCACGCCTCTGTCTGCACACCTTGAGCCCGAGCCCCGGGACTTCGACACATGACCGCTGGTCGTAGGGGCACTCGTGCCCCATGCATATGGTCTCGGGGCTGATGTTACGGGTCAACATCAGGGTGGGGTACATTGATGCAAAGTCGCACTCGACCACGTCCTCGTACACGTCGGGTGAGGGCTGTAGGACCAGGCCACCACGGTCAGCAGCGCTCAGACTGGACACGGACTTGAGGGACTCTGGGTTACGCCCGACAGGGGGGACGAGGATGTCGAGCTTGTATGCAGTGTAGGTCTGGATAGCCGCATTGACCCCACCAATCGACATCCGGGCCGCCTGCTGGGGCCGTATCAGGGCAATCCGTGACGCCTCGACAATACCCTCTATTCCCTGCGGCGAGTAGTATAGGCTGGTCTCTTCGTCCACATGGATGCGCCCGTTCAGCAGGACTGGCGGGCCGGGGCGGTACGCGACGTGGTTGTACTGCCAGAAGGACTGCGGCCGCGGTGCCCTAACACTGAGTGGCGAGCCATCACGGGAGAGCACGAGGTCGATGCCGTGGGCACGTGCACGGTGTGCAAGGTGTGGAAAGAGGAATCCATCACCACCACGGGTGATGACCACATCGGGGTCGATCCGGTCGAATGTGTCCTGGAAGGAGAGGAGCGTATCACGTTCGTCCGGACACTGTACCCGGTATACCCTGTCACGTTGTCTCAGGGCAATGCACTCTACCGGGTCATCCCTGTGGGGGACGAGGTGCTCACCCCTTGTACATACAGCCAAGTGCACCGTGGTGAGTGGTGGGACTGTGTATTCCGTGTCCTCACGCCGGTCCAGACACTGCACGGCCCGTGCTACTGGGCCCTCCCTGTAGATGCGCACGCGTCCGAACGGGAACACATCATGCCCTATGAAGAACTGCTGCACCGGGTCAATGTCGGCATGGAAGACTGTTGCACCAGGCAGTCTGCGCAGGTCACGGGCCAGTGACGGCACCGAGAGGGGGGTCGTGCGGACCCGTATGACTGGACGGCGGGACGAGTCATAGACCGAAACGAACCTGTATACCAGGGAGACCTCCCGGACGGCGGGATGAGAGCTGACAGCAGTCAGCAGGTACTTTTGGTCACCGCAAGACTGGAGACAGGGAGACGACACGAAGAGGGACGGGTAGAACTCGTAGTCGAGGGCGTCCGTGCGGCCCCCGTCCTTGACCCAGAGGACCAAACAGTCCTTGGAACGGTTGATGTCTGCATCAAGTAACCAGCAGTCCTGCCAGCTCATCGTTGTGACTCCAGCTCCGCCTCTAGTCCTTCGACCCGCGACTCCAGGGCCTCAATGTCCTCGATAATGCCCAGCAGGGCCATCAGGAACACGACCTCAGTGACCCGCGGTGTGACTGCCACTGTACCGGCATCGGCGTACTGGCGTGCATAGTCAAAGATGCGTGCAAGGCGGGCGCGGCGGGATGGAGTGAGGACTCTGGAGAACGCATGCCACCGTTTCTCTTCGGCATCTACTGCGTCCCTGAAAGTGCGCACTGTGCGGCCCACCGTATAACACACCTCACCAGGGTTTTCCATGGACAGGTAGGGGATGGGTGAGGGCATGACCAACTGTGCGGACGCTTCTGAGGTTTGCTGATGGCAGCAGTCTGCGAGGACAGACAGAAACGGCAAGGGCGGGTGACCGAAAGTAAAGGGCAAAGTACAGACGGGTAGGACGGAGGGCCCGCACAGCCGGCCGCCGGGGGCTGCCATAGGACAGGGGTTGCGCCACACGACAGCACCGTGATACCCCGCCGCAAAACAGAACGAGGAACTTTAATAACGGCCATATGTTACAGGCACACAGTCCCACTCATACGAATACGAGTCTGGCCGTCCAAAGATTCAGTGGGGTGCTCAAAATAGTAACTGCGCTGTTCAAAGTAATCCTCATGGGTGATGGCTCCGTCGGAAAGACAAGCCTGCGACGGGTGTACATGGGCGAGGGGTTCAAGGCATCGTACATGATCACAATAGGGGCCGACTTTGCCGTCAAGAAGATGACCCTAGAAGGAGGCCACGATGTCAGCATTCAGATCTGGGACCTGGCAGGCCAAGAACACTTCAAGAGCGTCCGCTCCACGTTCTACCGTGGTGCCCAGGGTGCACTCGCAGTGTACTCCACAGTGGAACGGAGCTCCTTCGAGAACATTGAGAACTGGGTGGAAGAGTGCTGGAGCAACGCAGGCAAGAAGATTCCAGTCGTGTTGATTGGGAACAAGATTGACCTCCGGGAACAGTTCATAGACAACCCCGTAATGCGCCAGACCATTGTCACTACTGAGGAGGGACAGGCCCTAGCCGACAGAATTGCCCAGCGGGGCGTCCACGCGTCCTTCATAGAGACCTCTGCCAAGACCGGGAAGAACGTCGAGGCTGCATTCCTCGAACTGATAATCAGGATCTTGGAGGCCGGCGGGCTCTCATAGGCACCTTGACAGCTGATCATTACATTGCCCTGCCCATGGCAAGATGTTGGGCACTGGGCCAGCCGACCAGATGAGGCAATCAGGGTGCTCGGTCAACCGCGGCAGGTCAGGCGGTCATGAGCACGCACGCGGATATGCGCTGGTAGAACTCACTTGCAGCGGTCTGGAGCACTTCAGGGGCGTCAGACATCGTGTGTATTTGCAGCTGACACTTCTTCGAGACCAGGTCACCGACCATCAGGACATGGAGGACGACCTTCAGTCCCGTATAGCTACCTGTGCCAGCGGCCTTCAGGGATGCCATCAAGACACTGCTTTCACGACGGGTCTTGCAGTCGAAGGTGTGGAGGTTGCACCTGTCGAGCATGTCCCTGATGGCCTCGAACATCGTCACGGGGTCTACAGGCACCTCGTGCTCACGACTCCACCCCTTCATGGCCCGCAGGAGAGTGGCCTCTTCAGATGGCGAGATGTTGAGTGGTTCCAGCCGCTCGAAAAATGTCCGGACGGTGCAGTTCCCCGCAGGTGCAGACGCCCGCTGGCCGTCGACATCTGTGAACACCACCAGCGGGACAATCTCTCCCTCTATGCACTCGCGTGTCGCTGACATCTCAAACGTGACAGACCGTGCCTCTCCAGGTCCAATACGTGGGACTGTCCGCACAGTGCCATCGACCGGTCTCAGGCTGTCGGCCGGGTAGGCGAGCAGGCGTACGTCCACGTCAGTGATTGGGCCCTGCGTGTCATTCGACACCCGGATCCTGAAGGTGACAGTCCCATCATTGACTGAGAGCTCGTTTGAGACTGAAACATCCATCCTCGTCCGGATGGGCACGGGGTCTAAGGACATGGGCGCGGCAGGCTGGGAAACTGCTGTGGAAACGACCACCTGTGGGCGCTGACTCCCGGGTGTCCCCTGAGTGTGAGAATGGAGCACGGCCCACTCGTGTGCATACTCAGCTGCCTGCACTACCATCTCCAGAGGGTCGTCTTGGGCCAAGGCGAGGGTGTCCGACACCCCACTGGGGTCGATGGTGGTGAGGAAGACAAGGGCTGCTGCGCGTACCTCTCCGGTGTCGTCATGACAGGCAATCTCAAGGCCCCCAATGGCCTCGGGCCCAAACTCAGCAAGCCGACATACAGCAAGGAGCCGGGTCTCAGGCTCGCCCGCGAGAGATGCGTCCTTGCATGCCTGTAGAGACCTCAAGCCCGACAGCATACGCGAGAGAGGGGGGTCAGACTCCTCAAGAAAGAGGGCCCGTCGTAGGCGTGAGAGGATGCCGCCAGAGTCATCAGGTGTGTTCTCCATGCCCGGACTCATATGCCCACTTCATACTGGGCCCACTTCTGAGGCGATATAAGGTTATGGCACAACACAGCGGTGCAGTGGCACCACACTGTTTTGTCGGCCGGGGGACTGAGGACGTAGAGGGCGCTGTGGAGCAGCAGCAGTACAAACAACATGAGAGTTGACACCCGGACTGACGACAGTGTTGCAACTAGCAACTTTTTAGGGGAATACCGTCATAGCGAGCTACGACCCCCCCCCCACCATGAGGCGCATCATATGAGCGAGCACGAACTCACACTGTTCTTGAGACCAGAGACCATCAAGCCGCCTGCCGAGCACGGCTCCGAGCTCACACGGAGGATTGCACTGAACCATGCAGGCCGATTGATTGCTGTGGGAATGCAGGACAAGAGCATCCGGCTATACGATGCAACCAACTTCGAGGAGATCCAGAAGCTCCAGGACAACTTCCTGAGCACGGCTCTGGCATTCAGTCCACGAGGGGACACTGTGGCATCTGGTGGTGTCGACAGGGTGGTAAAGATATGGGACATAAGGACGGGCGAGGTGCTCACGACACTGGAAGGGCACACATACCCGATTCTCGGGCTCTCGTTCTCACCTGACGGTAGCAGGCTCCTCTCAGCCAGCGGAGACACGACGCTCATAGTCTGGGATCTCAACAGTGGCACCGAGTCCAGCAGGCTCAGGGGCCACAAGTTATACGTCATGTCCTGCGACTGGCATCCAGAGGACGACCTCGTCGTGTCGGGGGCTGTCGACGCCACCATTGCACTGTGGGACCCGAACACTGGCAAGATGTTGGGCCAGTACGGCGAACACAGGACCGCGGTCCATGTGGTCAGGTTCTCCCCACAGGGTGACAGGCTCCTGTCCACATCATCGGACATGACGTGCAAGGTCTGGGACGTGGGCGGGGAGAGCGTCAGGCCCGTGCACACCCTTCAGGGGCACACAGCAGAGGTGAGGACGGCCACATGGAGCAGTGACGGAGAGCTCATCGCCTCAGGGTCCAGTGAGAAGGAGCTCTTCCTCTGGTCACTGGACTCACTGCAGGTGGAGGGGGAGGCACGTACAGCTGGGGAGATTGACGGGATAGAGTGGTTCCCTAGCAAGAAGGAGTTCGTCACAGCCGACAGTTCGGGGGCAATTACCCGCTGGCGCGTACAGGAGCTGTCCATTGTCCTGGCGCCATTCCGCGACCTGCTGGCAGAAATCCAGGCAGACAGCACAGGGGCGCACCGTGAGGAGCACATCCGCCAGTTTGACGACCTCGTGCAGCGCTACGGTGAGGAGACCCTGAAGGACAAGAGGGTGTTCTATCTGATGTGGCAGTGCAAGCGTGCACTGGGGCTCCTCAAGGGCAGACCAGCCGGTACACGGTGACCCCGTAACCCCCGGTTCACTGCTTCGTCGCGTCAATCATTAGTCGACAGAGCATGGCGAATGCCTCTTCTACATTCTCTCCTGTCAACGCACTCGACTCAACATAGAGAAAACCATTGGCCTCCGCATACTCCTTGCCCTCGTCGGTTGCGACCACCCTGCTGTCGGTAAGGTCCACCTTGTTTGCTACGACCACCATCGGTACTTCCCGCCCGATATTGCTGAAACCCTCCTCTTTCCACCGGTCGAGGTTCAGGAAGGTGCGTCGCCGGGTCACATCAAAGACCAAGAGGCCCCCACGAGCACCCCTATAGAACCCCTGCCTGACGACTTCGAAACGGGGCTGTCCTGCAAGATCCCAGACTTGGAGCACGACGTTTGCGTCACGGTCGAGCAGTGACACCCTCTTGATTGCAAAGTCGGAGCCAATGGTACGTTTGTAGTCGGCCTCAAAAAAGTCCTGTGTGAACCGCAGGGTCAGTGCTGTCTTCCCGACCGCGCCGTCCCCAAGCATGACGACCTTGAACCGGTACTCAGCGGGCATGTGACACACATCCTCGGTGGCTCACGGGTCGCGAGACCCTATAATCGTGACGCAGTCCAATGGCAGGACGCAAGTCGCTAGCGCAGGCCTCCCTTTTGAAGATTGCCTATTGCAACAAAGAGATGCGTGTTGCCTCCGACCAGTAGCGGCAGCACGCACTACTGACGGTGGCGGCACGTACATGCGCACTGGTCGTTGTTGCGCAGCATGTGGGTCATTGAGGCCAGTATTGTTTAATAGCAGATTGGAAGAGCAAGGTACTGCTGGCATGGGGTGAAACAGGATGAAGCGACCGGACTACGTGTTACTCGCTGAGATACTTACCGAGATGAACATGGAGGGTGGCTACACGGCATCTATTCTTGCCAGGGCAGATGGTCTGCTCGTGGCCTCTGCAAAGACCCCATCTGTGGACCAGGACATTGTGGCCGCCATGGCCGGGTATGTGTCTGCGACCGTGGAGAGGATGCGGGACGAACTCGCACTCGGGAATGTGCATGACATCACCGTGAGGTGTTCAGAGGGCAAGGCGGTGTTCAAGAAGGTGCCGGTGACGGGGGAGGACCTGATCCTTGCAGCACTGATGCCAAGGGGGATACGATATCACGCGAGACTCCTCGGCAAGACCGCGACAAAGATAGCGAGGATGTTCGGTAAGCAGTAGGTAGGACGCACAGGTCGTGTCACGGTGGTGTCGTACTTCATCCCCACAGTGCCACACGGCACCATGCAAGAGGACACTGTGTCTGGACGCGCACCTGCACAGCGCCGTACGACTTCTGGACTACAGTAGACATGGGGACTCTTGGCCAGCACCAGCAGGTGGTCACAGGACAGTGGGCCTGACACGGGCAAGGTGAGGGGCCTGTCAAAAGATTCAAGAGAGTAGGTAGCACCACGCCCTTGATGTCACCTCAATCCTAGGAGTGCAGCTGAGTGGCGGAGAACACCGGAACGGCAGACACGGACAATGCGGACGGGGCAATTGAGATACTGTTCTTCAAGTCTGACAGCTGCCCGTTCTGCCCCCGGGCCGAGGAGGTGATCCGTGAGGTCATCGGGGAGTTCGACCCCGGCGTGTTCAGACTCGTCGTCATCAACGTCTCGGAGAAGCCGGAGGTCGCAGAGGAGTATGGCGTGTTTGCCCTGCCCACCGTCGTTGTGGGTGGCATGTCAGTGACTGGAGTCCCCGAACCCGAGATGCTGGTAAAGATTATTCTCGGTTCAAGACTCTCAAGGAAAAGGAGAACGACCAGATGAGCAAGTTCACAATTGAGCGCGTCAGGACCGGCATCCCCGGTCTGGATGAGCTGATTGAGGGCGGGTTCCCCAGAGGGGATACCATCCTTGTCGCAGGAAAGGCAGGCACTGGCAAGAGCATCCTTGCAGTGCAGTTCCTGTACAAGGGGGCAACCGAGTACAACGAGCCCGGTGTGCTCGTGACTCTGGAAGAGCCGCCCCACCTGATAAAGAGGAATATGATGAGGTTTGGCATGGACCTCGAGAGACTGGAGAGGGAGGGACTGCTTGCAATAGTCGACCTGTCACCGTCCAAAGAGAGGACGCCGGTCATGGTCGGGGAGTATCCCAGTTTTGACCTCTCAGGACTGGAGGCAATAATCCTCAGTCATATCCGACGCATAAAGGCCAAGCGGGTGGTCATTGACACGCTCTCAATAATGGCATACAAGTTCCGGAGCAGGGACATCCTCCGGGAAGAGTTCTTCAAACTGTGTGCGAGCATTACCGGCGAGGGGTGCACCCTGTTGCTCACCAGCGAGATCCCGGCACAGGACACCGGACTCGGCGTCTTTGACATTGAGACCTTCCTCGCATCGGGAGTAATCGTCCTGTACAACGAGAAGATCAGCGAAACGTCACGTTCGCGCTCAATTGAAATACTCAAACTGCGCGGCTCAAAACACAGCTCACGTATCCACTCGATGCGGATAACCGACGAGGGGATCCGTGTATGGCCGGGTGAGATACCCGGACACTGACCGACAACACTGTAGTGTGGAGTGTGACCTATGAGGCCAGAAGTGAGGACAACAAGCAGGCGCCGCGCACTGACGGCACGGCCCATGATAGACGACCTTGTGAAGTTCGGCCAGTTGACACAGGTCTCGTACGTGCTTGTTGGCCCGCTGGGTTCCGGCAAGACCACATACGCTGAGGCGTTCATTGCCGAGGGGCTGAAGCAGGGCTTCCCTGGGGTGTTCGTCACCACGGACGTGTCGCCACGGGTCATAAGGAATGACATGAGCCGCCATGGATGGCCTGTGGAACGGTACGAGCAGTCAGGACAGATGGTGTTCATTGACGGGTACTCAGAACGGATGGGGGCACCAAAGATGGGCAGTGCCCGCGCCCTGACAAAGGTCGATGACATAAGCGAGCTCGGTATTGTGCTGTCCGAGGTCCTCGAAGGCCTTGTGGTGGCGCGCGTGGTCGTTGACAGCCTGTCGACCCTGATCCTCCACTCAGCACCCACCACCATGCCACGGGCTGTCCAGAGGCTGAGTGGCCGCATCACACAGAGCTCGCACAGCATAATGTACATCCTTGAAGAGGGTGTGCACGACGACAAGGTGTACGCTACATTCTCGTATCTCATGGACGCTGTGCTCAGGTTCCGACTCGTCGAACGTGAGGGACAGACAGTCCACCAGGTGCGGATGGAGCGGATGCGTGGCACAGAGGCCTCACGTGAGTGGCACGACTTTGTGCTCGAATGAGAGGGCGGCCTGTCGTCGCAGGGTATCCCCTCTGGTCACCCCCTCATGGTCTGCAGCTGGGGATCCCGGGGCTGCCAACAAATCATCATGACACCAACCGGTGCGCTCTCAAAGTTTTTAATCAACCCCAGTCGAACTTCAGAAGGCTTGAGGAGAGCACACGTTGAGGAAACTGATTGTCGCGACATTACGGGAGATACTCTGTGCATCAATGTCACTCGATGATGGACTGTCAGCAATCCAGAACATATCCATAGGGCACACGGAGGAGTCGGACATCCCATATGACATTGCAAGGGCAATAGAGGAGATACTCCTCCGTAGACCGGGACTGGCAAGTGCCAAGTTGATGGAGTTGACAGTACGCCTCTCCTCGGACCCGGACCGGACGCTCCCAAAGATGTTGATGCTCCTTGACACGAGGTCCAACACTGCATATAGGAGGGGCGAGTGCGAGATACTGCCAGATATCCAAGCCCTACCACAGCTGCTGGACATCCTTGGCGAGCTGTCCAGCGCAGTCATGGACGGGCTGTCCCTGAACCTCAGACCACTGATCCCGTTCCTTGCAGACGAGATGCTCATGACGCTGACATCCATAGTCGACCGGGGACACCCCGCGTCGACGCGGCTTGCAGTCAGGGAGACCCACCACCTCGCGAGCATCCTAGTAGACAGGGGCTTCTACGAGTGTGCGGAGCTGCTCTTGGAGGCGCTCGTACGGGTCGCGGCCGAGGTGCAGGACGAGAGGCTCTACTTTGAGGTCGCCATCGACCATGCCGTCGTACTGACCGAGACCGGTCTCTACAAGCAGGCACGGACTATCCTCGAAGACCTTGAGAGGAGGGTCAAGGAGAACAGTGACGTGGCCGCACAGGCGGCAGTGGCCCTGCAGATTGCAGTGAACGAGACCCGTGATGACACTGTGGACCATACCACTGCAAGGGCGTCTGCGGACAGGGCGGTCGAGCTGCACCGGCTGGCAGTGGAACAGGGGCGCATGGCGCCTGACGAACTGGCCGTTGCCGAGCTGACGGTGGGGGTGAACATCTTGGCCAACGGCTGGCGGGAGGCCGTCCCACAGGCAATGGAGCGTCTGGAGGCCGGGCTTGCGGTCTACGAGGAGATGGACTCGCTCACCCAAAGACAGGCCTCCCACTGTTTCAAGGTCCTGGCCGGACTGGGGTTTGCGCACGGCCTGCTGAGTGACCACGACAATGTGACTCTGAGCATCAGGTACCTGAGACGTGCTGAGGCACTGTTGAGGGAGTCTGTGAAACCAGAGGAGGACATCACAGAGAAGATTGCTGCATGTGAACACTGCATTGGCTGGGTGTGTCTGTGTTCGGAGTCCGACGAACACTGGGAGCTGGGCATCGACGCCTTCAGAAAGGCCACCGAGTTGCGTCGTGCCCTTGTCGGTGAGGGGCGGCTGTCATGGCTCGCCCTACTCGGTAGCGAGCTTGGCCATGCACTGTCGTTGATACGGACTGCAGGAAGGATGGACGAAGGGCTCCAAGAACGCCTCGTAAGGATTATGCACCAGTATACCCTGTTGTTCCCGACCGATCTGCGGGCCTTCGAAGAGGCTGCCATTGCTACCTACAACATTGTGTGGCTAGCCTCACGACATGGGGCGGAGCTGTCACAGGAGTTGCTCCGACTCCTTGAGGACATAGACAGGATGTTGACCGATGCGACGCCTGTGGAGGACTCTGTCTTCGTGCGCGGGATCTCCCTACTGATGCCATACCTGAAGTCGGACTGGAGAGCACTGCGGTACAGGGCCGAGGCCCTGCTCCATGCTGGCGGCCCACTCAGGGACGTGGTACTGCTGATGAGCACGCTGGCAAAGATGCGCATCGCTCTAGACTACATGACCCTAGAGAGCATCACGCAGGTGATAACGGGTCATGACGGACAACTGGACGGCACCGACGAGCTAATGGCGAGGTACTGGGACGGACAGGTCGTACTTGCAAGGGCAGTGGCAGCATTCTACGGTAACAAGGACTACACTACACTCGCCCAAGGGCTGTACGACGCGGCCGTGATGCTCAGAGGCGTACTACATGCAACGACCGACTTTGAAGAGGCTGCCGAGTTTGTAAGGGCCACGGCCGGCTCGCTAGCGGGTGTACTCCTGAGGTTCGCAACGGCCCTGGAGAAGACCTACGGCGCGAGAATAGAGAAGAGCACCCCCGACATCACCCCAGCAGACCTTGAGGACACGGGCTTCAACTTCATCCTGTCAGAGGACTGGATTGGACTGCTGAAGATAACCAACGCGTATCTTGAGATGGTGGAGAGAGCAGAGCTGGCCCAGGCAATGCCATACCTCAACGCAGTCTTCTCAAACATTGCAAGTGCACTACGGATGATGGACCGCATTGCAATGGTCGACAGGCGCATGCTGAACAGGCTCGGCGAGGAAATGAACAGGCGGTACTATCTCAGGCGCTGACCCCATGGGGTACGGGCCTGTAGTCTGCCGACCGGGCCCCCCAAGTGGCCCACCCCGATGTCGATGTGCGGATCTCGGCCGCCAGGCCAAAGGACTCCCGCACCGGTATCTCGGCGACGATCCGGTACAGCGTCCGCTCCGCATCGATAGCGAGCACCTCACCCTTTCTGCGTGCGAGGACGGATGTTAGTACTCCGACGTACTCTTCCGGCGTGCTAATCTCAAGGTGCGCCCATGGCTCCATGAGCACCGGGTCACCGGTCACTATACTGGCCCTTGCCGCATCAATCAGTGGTTGGGTCACCTCACGCCACGAGGTCTCAGGGCCCTGGTACCGGATGTCAGCCCTGCTGATGACGAGCGCCAGACGACGCATCCTCTCACCGGCCACAGGCCCATAGCGGATCACATTGCGGAACGCCTCACGCACCCACTCTGCAGCCTCAGACTCCGGGTCGACCGAGCCGGAAACGTCGAGCATGGTGCATGCAGTGTGTGGCTCATGGTCAAGCAACGTGCCAGCAGTGTCCGGCCCTGACCCGGTGGGTGCTAACAGGGCCCGCACGGCAAACTCACTCACCTCCCCCCCACCGGCCACACATACCTCGCCGTCATGGGACAGCTGCTCCTTTAGGAGGACCATCGGCTTGCCAAGGACCACGTGGACACCCTGACGGGCGAGCTTCTCCACCGTGACCTCTATGTGCAGCTCGCCAGCGCCAGAGAGCAACATCTCACCGGTCTCTGGGTTGACCTCGAACTGCAGTGCCGGGTCCGTCTTCACAAACTCACGTATTGGCCCCTCAATCCGCCCCAGGTCAGACAGCACCTTCGGCTCAATCGTGAACGTTACGACCGGTTCAGTGGGGTACCGCAGCTCGCTGATCGGGCACATATCATCGACTGAGGGGTCGACAAGCGTGTCACCGGTTGCAATCCCCGTAACGCCCGTAAGGAAGGCCAGGTTGCCCGCAGGTACGGCAGGGAGTGACACCCGCGTCCGGGACATCCTGATACCGACCTGCAGGGTCTTGTCGGTACGGCCCGTGCGCACCACCCGGAGCGGGCGTCCACGTTCCAGAGTGCCTGAGAACACGCGGGCCACGGCCACAACCCCTGCGTGCCGGTCGGGTCTGGTCTCGCCGATGAGGAGGACACATGGTGCTGTAGGGTCGCATGACAACAGCCCCCTGCCGACATCAGACGACTGGTCACCGTCCCAAAAAGCAGGCACACGATAGCGCTGCGCCACCGTAGGGGGAGGGACCGTACGCACGAGGGCATTGAGGGCGGCACGGGCCACCGGGTACTTGTCAGCAAGGGACATGTGCTGTCCTGTGGCGTATGCACCCACGACCTCGCTGACAATCTCCATGAAGGCGGTGGCAAGAGAGGCACGGTCGTGCTTACCACCAGCATGCCGGACGAGGTCTTCAAGTCCGACGCCCCACTTGTGCAGGGCCGACCCGATTACGAGCGACCCACGCAGGAATGAGACCTCCCACTGTCGGAGCAGGCTGTCGTCCAAGTACTTGCCAAGCATGGCGTTGAACTCACGGACGACCCTGTCGATTGAGGCAGCAACGCGTGGCGCGTCAAGATGCTTCTCCCTACACAGACGGTCCACCTTGTTCACCATGAGCACCGGACGGACAAGCTCCTCCATGGCCTGCCGCGTAACGGTCTCCGTCTGCACCATGATGCCCTCAATCACATCTACCACGATGAGTGCGCCGTCTGTCAACCGGAGGCTGCGGGTGACATGGCTCGAGAAGTCGATGTGACCGGGTGTGTCCACCAAGTGCACAAGGTGTTCTCTGCCCTCAAACTCATGCACCAGAGTGATGCCAGAGGCCTTTATTGTGATGCCCCGCTCCTGTTCGATACGGTCGTAGTCAAGGAGCCGTGCGGATGCTGCTACCTCCTGTGACAGCAGGCCGGAGGCTGCTATGAGCGAGTCAGTCAGGGTCGTCTTCCCATGGTCGATATGAGCAATCACAGTGCAGTTGCGGATCCGGTCGTGCTGTGATACAAGACCTGCCACTCTCTCGGTGACGAACTTCTTGTAGAGGTGCGACACCGAGGCTACCTCACCTTGAGCTCGTAGACCTCCAGCGGGACTGATGTCTCCTCAGAACACTCTGAGCACCTGAAGATGACAGCACTGTCTGTCCGACGCACCTCCTCACGCAGGGGGTGGCCACACTTGCAGACGAACCCCACCAGCCTTGCAGGGTTACCCACAACAAGGCCGTGTGCCGGCACATCGCGTGTCACAACGGCGCCACTGCCGACCATACAGTACTCGCCGAGGACCGTGTTGCACACGATGACGGCATGTGCACCAATTGAGGCGCCACGCCTGACGAGCGTCTTGCCGACCTCCCAGTCCTGACTGAAAGCACGGGGGTACAGGTCATTGGTGAAGGTCATGTGTGGGCCGCAGAAGACATCGTCCTCGATGGTGACCCCATGGTAGACGGACACACCATTCTGTATCTTCACATTGTTGCCAATGACGACATCGGCGTCTATGTAGACACCCTTACCAATATTGCATCCCTCGCCAATCCTGGCGGCACTCCGCACATGGGCAAAGTGCCAGATCCTAGTACCCTTGCCAATCACGGCACCGTCGTCAACTACTGCCAGTGGGTGGACGAAGAAGTCGCTCATCTTGTTTCACAGCGACGGGAGGGGTGTTTCACGAGTTAACTCTTTCCCCGCCGGTCGCGCTCGGTGTCCGACAGCCACAGGGAACCACAGTAGAGATGAGTGCCCGGACATGCAACGCACTTCTCCTGGGCGAACCGCCGGCATGTCTTACAGTCGAACCCACATGGCGCCGTCGAGTCGGCGCTCTTCTCAGGGGCCAGGTCGATTGGCAGGAAGGTGGGTACCACAGGGGCATTACCGAACCACGCCTCTGAACGACGGACTCCCTCCTCAACTCTGAGGCTACACGTGCCAAGGATGGACTCCAGTGACACCATGTCCTCAGCAACTATCACTGCGAAGAGGTTGTACCGTCCGGTGACCGGTGCCAGCATGATGAGACGCGGACAGTGCCGGTACTTCTCAACAATGCGATGGGTCACCTCCATGTTCTCGGTCTCGATTGCAAGGAACACAATCTTGGCATCAATCGCATCACCATTGACAGCTGCAGTGACCCGCAACAGGTTGGACTCGCGGAGCTTGTCCAGCCGCTTGCTCACAGCTACATGCGACATACCGAGCTCCCGCCCAATCGTCGTGAGGCGCTCCCGCCCGTTTGCCATGAGGATGGATATCAGTCGTTTGTCAATGCCGTCCAATCAAGACCACTCCACTGGAGGTTACGACGAGAAACTTACGTCCCCGGAGGGGTTAAAAATGCTCCCCAAAGGGGGGTCAGACGGAGGCCGCCGCAGGCCAGTCGTGTTCGTAGATGTGGGCGTTCACAGACAGGGTCGTGATACTGCGTGGCGGTACTCCAATGCACCCGGAAACGTGCGAGAGCAGTTCGCCGAGGGCATACATGTTGGCCGGCCATGCACCATACATGTCGTTGGAACGTATCATGACCGAGAGGTCAAGGGCACCCTCATGCAGCATGAAGACAAAGTGGTTGAGGCATGGGACCTCATCACTGACGGTGTCGCGGCGTGGATCCCAAGTGGTGGCCACTGCACGACGACTGTTCGGCTCCGCACGTAGCTTCTCGATGATATATGAGACCTGGTCTATACGTTCGGATCCCCAGGCGTTCAGGCGCTCGCCATAGGTGTACTCAAAGTCAAGACGGTCGGGGCTCAGGAGCTGAGTTGCGTAGCGTTCGTGGAGTACGGACTCGCTGAACGGGTACAGGGGGCTCACACGTTCGACGAGGGGCTCTTGGACATGGACCATGACGTTGTCTAGCCAGCGCGTCTTGAGACCGCGTTCGTCCACACGGGTCTTGCCCTCACACATTATCTTTCGCACAACGCGGGTCCACGCATCAACAGGGTTCCGGGCACGGATGTACAGCGGCAACAGCACCACCTCTGCGAGAGCGTCCGACCAGCGGGACCGAGTGACGGCTTCTCGACACACTGTTGGGCGTACAAGTGTGCTGCACATACTGTTGGGCGCTCTCGCTTCTATGAGGCCACGGACGGACGTATTTAAGGTTAGACAAGACAGACGGATGACTGTGGTCTGTCGTCGGCCGAGCATCGGGGGGTCATGTGGCCTTTAAGAGGGACTGTGTAGGATAACTGCTGTGGCCCCCATCTCATCGACCATACGTATTAGCGGCACCACGCATCAGATGTGGGATGACAGAATGGATGGAAATGGTGACGACCACCATGTATCATGGCACGGGATGTCGTGTCAAAGTGACGGCAGACTGTGGCCCACGCCCGGGAGGGCCCCAGGGGCATCTGGAGGCCGTTCCATGCAGGTGTCTCATAGACAAAACGCTTTTATTGCCGGTCACGAGAGGTAGTCCGCGTGCCTGTCGTCGGCAGAAACGGCAGGTGTCAGATGAGCCGGGAGGACTGTACTCGCCGTTGACGATGCTCTACGTCATAACTCAGGAGCAGTGCCCAAACTGTCCCGCTGCAAAGGCAGTGGTGGAGGAGGCACTGGCCGGTACAGGGATTCCTGTACGAATAGTGGACCTCAAGGAGATGGATTCAGACTTTGAGTTCACACTCCTCGAACACCAGGTCTTCATTGCCGCGACCCCGAGCATCATTATTGAGGACAACGGCTCACTGAGGCTCCTCAGCAGCGGGGCTGTGCCCACAACCGAGGAGGTCCGCAATGCCGTCGGAGTGGAGTGATACAAGATGACCGAGATATACGCATCAATCCCTGATAGTTTCATGGGAATAGCACGCCGTGAGAAGAAGCTCCCGCGGGTAAGGACAACACGAGGGACACTGGAGCCCTTTAGGGCCGAGAAGATAATGGAGAGCCTCACCCGTGAGGCGGGCCTCACAAGGGCTGACGCCGAGCTGGTGGCCGTCAGGGTCATGGACAGGATTGCCTCGTCAGGCATCAAGTTCCTCTCAGGCCCGCTCATCAGGGAGATGTGCAACAGCGTCCTTGCCGAGATGGGCCTTGAGAGGGAACGGATGATGTACACCAGAGTGGGTGTACCAATGTACGACCTGAACCTCCTCATCAGGAGCCCTGCCGACCACACGTCCAATGCGAACCTCATGCGGAACCCAGAGACCATCGCAAAACTGGTACACGACCAGGTCATGGAACAACACACGTACCTGATCCTGCCCACACGGCTGGCAGACGCACACATGCGTGGTGACATCTACGTCAAGGACAGGGAGTACTTCTCGACCCGGGACTACTGTGCCACATGGGATCTCAGACAGGTGCTGCTCCTCGGCATTGCCCCTGACGGGCTGGGTGGCATGCACTCAAGTGCTGCGGGCCCTGCCAAGCACCTCACGGTGGCCGTCAACCATGCAGCAATATGGCTGGCAGCAGCCCAGAGCTCGTTCGCTGGTGGTCAGGGCTTCTTCTACTTCAACACTTTCCTGGCACCGTTCCTGCGGGGACTGCCCTACGAGGCTGCGCGACAGGCCGCACAGCAGCTTATCTTCACGCTCACGCAACAGTACGTGGCCCGTGGTGGGCAGGTAATCTTCTCCAGCGTCGACCTGACACCGGGCATCCCACGGATAATGAGGGACGTGCCTGCTGTCCTGCCCGGTGGCCGGGTCGGCAGTGACACCTACGGTGACTTCGAGGAGGAGGCACAGCGGTTCTTCAATGCCTTCATGGAGGTCATGATTGAGGGCGACGCGAAGGGCAAGGGGTTCAGCTTCCCGAAGCCGAACATCGTGCTGAGGGAGGAGTTCATGGGCCCGGAGTTCGACGAGTCGTGGCACCTCGTGGCCGAACTGACCGCAAAGTACGGGGCGCCCTACTTTGAGAACTACCTGAACTGGCGGTCGTCCATCGAGGCCGGCTGTAGCAGCTGCTGTTCCCACCTCTGGACCGCTAGCAGTGAGGAGGAGCTGGAGGAGTTCCTCTCCGGGAACATGGTCTTTGGTGCCTCCCAGATGGTGACCCCCAACTTTGGCCGTGCGGCGTGGCTCGGCCGTGCTGACGAGGACAGGTTCTTTGAGAAACTCGACCACTTCTTGGAACTGTCAAAGGAGGTCATCCTTGAGAAGAAACGGCTGATGGACGAGCTCATCGAGAGTGGCAGTGTGCCGTTCTACACGCAGCCGAAGCCCAACGGCGAGCCACTGATTGATATGAGCAGGCGGGAGTTCCTCATCGGTACGGTGGGCTTCAACGAGATGACCGAGATACTGACGGGGTGCCCGCTCCACGAGCGTGAGGGCGCACGTTTTGCGGTCAGGGTGCTCAAACACCTGAAAGCACGGGCCGCAGAGTTCGAGGAGGAGACCGGCCTCCGGTTCGGCATCACAAGGACACCGGCCGAGAGCGCTGCTGGACGCCTCGCAGCAAAGGACTACCGTGCATACCCTGGCATCCGGAAGTACCTGAAGGGGCAGGCACCCAACGTCTACTACACGAACAGTACGACCCTCTACGTGGGTGCCGACCTGCCACTGAGCGAGCGCATCCGCAAGGAGGGGATGTTCCACCCGTACCTGGACGGCGGGGCCCTCACACATGTGTACCTCGGTGAGGCACACCCAGACCCGGACGCACTGTGGGCACTGACGAGAAAGATTGCGACCTCGACGCTGAACGCCTACTTTGCCTTCACGAAGGACGTGATGCACTGCCCCAAGTGTTCCTACCAGTCCGGTATCGACTGGCGGACCGCAAGGTTCACCTCCACTGACGATGTGGACAGAATAGTCTGTCCGAGGTGTGGCCACGTGGGCGTGGAGGTCTTCTCAAGGATTACCGGGTATGTCCAGGCATACTCCTCTTGGAACCCGGCCAAGAAGCAGGAGTTCCTCGACAGGCACAGGTACGTGCTCCAGTGAACGGCAGACCAGCACACGACCCCCTGAACACACCTGCAGCGCCCCAGTGTGCAGGGGCTCCCCTTCACACCTGTCCAAGGGCTGTCTGACTGGGCCAAGACACTGCAACACACCTTGCGGCCATGACTACAAAGGGGTCTCGACCCGACAGTCAGGTGGTGCATCCGGCCCACCATCCATACCGTGTCTGTAGGCATCCAGTCAGTCTCGTCTCACGGGAACACTGCACCCGGGCTGTCGTATTGAGAGGAGCTGCGTACTGCTCCACTGACCAGAGTCCAGTCGGGTCTGTTCGTCAGCCATCATGTCGAGAGTACCGGGCACCAGTGTGATGGCACGGCGCGGTCAGCTACAGGGTGGACACCGAGTCTACGCACTCCTCAATCCTGTCGTATATACGCTCAAGCAGGGTACAGGTACCCCTCTCGACTATCTCCTGGACGAGGGATGCCTGGTACACGTCAATCCCCAGCCGGTCGGCAAGTGTGCCGTCTTCGCAGAGGACGCGGATGTCCGTCTGGCACCCGTCCACAGCTCTTGCAGTGTCACGGAGCGGCTCGGCCCTGTACCATGGCTGACCGAGAGTCCACACCATCCTGTAGACGATTTCGGAGAGCACACTGAGGACAACGTGGTTGGACTCGGGCTCGTATGGCCTCCGGTGCCTGACGGACACATCCCGGATACCGTGTTGCTGACAGATTGCGTAGCCCTGAAGGCCAATGTTGACGGGG
>JALVPN010000078.1:0-3495 GCA_027031765.1 Promethearchaeota archaeon
TGTCACCGCTGTTGTACTCGGATCCTGAGATTGACGCGTTTTTGGAGTCGATGCCCCTGGCCTGTGATGCCGCCCGCGAACGTGGCGCACGCCTGTCTGTGGAGACCCTCGGCTGCGGCTACTCGGTGCTGGCCATGCTGGTGGACCGCTGTCCGGACGTCGGGATTACACTGGACGTCGGCCATGGGCAGTTGATGGCCAGCCGGAACAGGAGTTATGAGGTCATCCGTGGTCTCGGTGATAGGATAGTCCTCGTCAACATCCATGACAACAGGGGCCGCGACATGGTGGAGCTGTTGCGCAGACGTATTGATGGCACCCGTCCCTCGCGTGATGAGCTCCGTGAGCTGGCACGCAAGTACGATGAGCACCTCCCAATCGGTGAGGGGAGCGTTGACCTCAACGGTGTCCTCCGGGAGCTGAAGTCCTCAGGTTACGACGGTCGGTTCTTGATGCTCTGCTCCGAACACGAGCGGTTCGCCGAGGAGCGTGACAAGTTCCTCGACCTGTGGTCTACTGCATAGTGTGGCGTCTGGCGACGGACCACCGTGTTGTGACCGCCGACCACTGTGTTATGACCTACGACAGCCTGGTGAGGGAGTCAATCAACTGGGTGGTCTCACGCACGCCGTCCTCATCACCTGCCTTTGTGAACAGGGCGCGCGCAATTTCCAGCATCTCTGACGCCTCAGCAGCCTTGCCCTGGACAACGAGGAACCTGGCCTGCTTCAAGCGTGCGGCGGCCATTGCATTGTACACTTGACGCGGGTACTCGAACCCGTCGCGGTCTATCACGCTACCACAGGCTGGACAGACCATCACAGTGTCCTCGGTAGACACAGCCCCTGATGGGGCTGCGGGGCCCTCAGTCACAGCAGCAGGTTCGGGTCCGGTGATTTCAGCGGACGGGCCGGGGATGCTAGTCCCAGCTGTGGGCCCCGCACTCTCAGGCGGCACGGTCTCGTCCTCTCCGGGTGCGACTTCGGCTGTGGGCTCAGCACTAGCCGTGGTCTCGGTGTACCTGGCAGAGCTGAACTCTTCGCCCACCCCGGTCTCCACTGGGGGCTCCTGCACTGGTGGTCCTGCCTCTTCGCCAGTGACCAGCAGTGAGTGCCTCCCGAGAATTCGTTCCTCAATGTCCTCGGGCGTTGGCATGGTGGGCTCCAAGAGTTCTGCTGCCTCGGGTGGCACTGGTTCCGAGCCTTCCATTACTGGTGGCCCCTCTGTTGATTCCTCCGTCATGATCTCAGCCGCCGACTCGAACAGTTCCTTCACCTCACTTGGTCTCAGCATTCTTGCCTCGACCACACCGGTCGCGTCCTCGCTAATCCCCACTGTGTCAGCCCTCCGGAAAGCCTCCCTCGCTTTTTCCAGCTCGGTGCGTCGTCGAGCCGTCGATGTGTGGATGACCCTGTCGGGTGCCACCTGACTTGGCCTCACCCACTCGTCCTCAGTGGTCACGCTCAGGGCCTCTGACGGTGTTGCTGCTGGTGTAGCGCGTGCTGCCTCCTCCACCCCCACTACTGGAGCTCCTGCACCAGTTGTAGTTGTAGTTGTAGTTGTAGTTGTAGTTGTAGTTGTAGTTGCAGGTGCAGGTGCAGTTGTAGTTGTAGTTGCAGGTGCAGGTGGCGGTACCGTGACGCGGGATGTGTCAATCAGTGGTGCGCCACATCGTATGCAGAACTTGCGTGTAGGCTGGTTTGCCTTGTTGCACTTTGGGCAGAACCGCAACTTTGATCACCTGGGCTAACAGCACCCTTGTGCTCTACACCTCCCCTGCTCATATAGGTTTGTGCATCCGGAGTGGCTGTGGTCACTGCCGACAGGATGCCGGGCTGGCATTCGAGATGTCAGCAGGTCTGCTGTGCGCCGGCCGGGTGCTGTTGTGGCATTCAGAGGGTGCAGTGCAGGAGCGTTGAGTGACTGGTGAGTTCATGTCCTGTCTGCCCGGTCCGGACGCGTCAGTGTCCAGTGCGCCCTGTACTTCTCAAGCAGAGTGTCGGCCTTGTCATAGATGGGGCCTACGCCGAGAGGCCTTGCATCTGTGACTCCCTCTTTGTGCGTGACCACTGGTCGTGTCGCGGCCATGAGCAGGTACCGCAGGAACTGGAGGTCGGTGACCTTGTGACCCACCCGCCGCTGGTACCGCATCTTCTCTTCTTCCCATGTCAGTATGTCGTGTTGAGTGAGGCCTTTGAACAGCTTTGTCTTGGTGCCCCTGTCCTGTCCTCTCATGGTGCCTGTCATCGTGACCACAACGGCCTGTTGTTAATACAGGTAACCAGTCTTACCGGCTAATAGGGTTGGTATTACCACAGGTCGTGGTCTCCTGGTCTGACACAGGGCCACTGATACATTGTACTCTGAAGGGGTAACGGAGGAGCGACTGCCCTGTCCGCTCCAGAGAATGGGCTCATGGCCGTATTGAGCCGGCATGGCACCGGGGCATGCATGGCGTTCCAGTCCATATCAGTGCGCTGACGTTGGGTCCCGGCACAGGCATGGTCAGGCTTATATCCACGTGCCGTAGTGCGGGAACTAGTGCGCCGCAGGTTGTCTTGTGAGCTGGCACGCGCCCCTGACCCGGGTGGTGCGGTCACGACCCGTGGTATAGGATGCAACGTGTGTTGACCACTATTGGTGACCACCTGCTACGAGGTGAGGTGTTGGGTCTGTCGGCAGCTGCAATAGGCATTCAAGGTGTGACGAAGAGGTTCGATGGCCTGACGGCCGTGGACAACGTGAGCCTTGAAGTGCACGAGGGGGAGGTCTTTGGTCTTCTTGGTCCCAATGGGGCCGGGAAGTCGACACTGACGAGCATGGTCTGCGGCCTGTTGGCCCCGGACTCTGGTAGTATCACGGTGTTCGGTCTCCGGTTGCCGGAGCACCGAAAGGTCGCACAGCGCAGGCTCGGTGTCGTCCCGCAGGAGGTTGTGCTGTACAAGTTCATGACGGGTGCTGAGAACCTGCGTTTCTACGGGGTGATGAACGGGTTCGTAGGTGCTGAGCTCAGGGCACAGGTGGAACGTGTGGTGGAACACCTAGGCCTGGGCCCAGACGAACTGCAGCGGCCGGTCAAGTCGCTGAGTGGTGGCATGAAGCGCCGGCTGAACATTGGATGTAGTATCCTGCATGACCCAGACCTCGTGCTATTGGACGAGCCCACTGTGGGTCTCGACCCAACAAGCAGGTACGACCTGTGGGAACTGATCCGGACGATGCATGCAGAGGGCAAGACGGTGGTGCTGACGACTCACCTGATGGACGAGGCCGAACAGCTCTGCGACCGTGTGGCCATAATGGACCGTGGCCGCGTGATTGCTCTGGACACGCCAGAGGCCCTGATACGCTCCATGGAGGCTCACGAGTTGATAACGGTGGCCCTGCAGAAGGGGCAGCCAGATGATGCACGGCTGTTCAGTTCGGTGCCACAGGTCGTGAACAGCAGTCCGGTATTCGACGATGTGGGGCAGCTCAAGGAGATCCGTCTTACCG
>JALVPN010000078.1:3514-5431 GCA_027031765.1 Promethearchaeota archaeon
CACTACCAGAGGTGGTGGTGGCGGCTGTCCATGCAGAGAGGCGCGTGCTGAGTATTCGCACGTCCATACCGACGCTGGGTGACGTGTTCCGGGAACTCACGGGGCGCACCATACGTGAGGCGGAGGAGGAGGTCGCCCAGGGGTCCGAGACCGGCGCCGTTTCTCCTGCTGAGGTGACACGTTGATGGACTGGAAAGTGTTCATGGCACAGGTACAACAGTACACGCTCAAGTCGATGCGCCGGTATGTGAGGAACAGGACTGCCATCTTCTTTGTCTTCCTGATGCCTGTATTCCTGTTACTCATGATGGGCTGGGTGTTCGGTGGTGCTGGACAGACATCTGTACCGACCTTTGACGTTGCCGTTGTGGACCTGGACTCACAGCCGGTGGATGTCAATGGCACGATGCTGCGCCAGTCGTATCTGGGAAATGTGTTCGTGCAGGTGCTTGAGGATGTGAACCTCACTGTTGAGGAGTACGATGAGCTTGGCAACGCCACCAAAGAGGGCACTGCAATGTACGCTCTGGCACACGGGAACGCACAGGCCGTGGTGGTCATCCCTGCGAACTTCACAGAGTGCCTCACCATGCGCTACACGACCCGGCTGAGCAACGGCTCCGTGGTACCGCTGCCGGTCAGTCCCACGGTAGTGGTGGAGGTGGACTCTACTGACCAGTACGCATACCAAGTGGTGCGTCAGATGCTTACCGGCATAGTCACCGGGTTTGCCGATGCCTACCGCGAACAGGTCATGGTGATGAGCGGCGTCGCCGGTACTGATGCGGAGCGTTTCGTGTGCTTCATTGCCCACCCAATCGTTTCCGAGGTGCACGAGTACTCAGGGGGCAGTCAGGACCAGCCCTGGATATACTACATGACCCCGGGTGTCCTTGGTGTTGTGGTCATCTGGTCCGGCCTCAGTTCGTCCGCCCGTTCTCTGGCCATAGAGCGGGAGGACGGTATGCTGAGGCGGCTGATGGTGGCATCGGCCTCGCCCACTGCAGTCCTGCTCGGGGAGTATCTCACAACATTTCTCACAGTCGTTATCTCCGCTGCTCTTGCACTGGTGACCGGAGTCCTCGTGTTCCAGGTCTCGTTGAACTGGGACTTTGTGGCAATCCTCGTACTGACTGCACTCGTCTCGTTCAGCGTCATTGGTCCTGGCCTCATCATCTCCAGCTTTGCAAAGAACGCAGAGGCCGCAGGTTCGATACAGACGGTGATTTCGATTGTGCTGCAGTTCTTCACTGGCAGCTTCTTCCCAGTGTTCCTCCTACCACCAGCCGGGCAAGTGTTTGCCACTGCCCTGCCATACACTCAGTACAGCCTGGCAGCTACGGATATCATGACCCGTGGGCTGACGCTCTTCGATGTGTCGTCCAGAGTGTCCTACGTCACAGTATCTGGCATCGTGCTCATGTTCATTGGTGCACTGTCGTACAGACGGGCGCTCAAGGCCCTCCAATAGCACCGTGACATGGGTTGGGGACCCGGTTGTCCCGTGGTCTGCGCGTCGAGCTGCTGGGCCCCCATCGCATCCCCTGCGGAGCGCACACTCCAGTCCACAAAGAAACCGACGACACAGTGCGGGCTGTGGCAGCACGCGGCACTGAAACTACTGACCGGTCGCTCTTGCCATCGTGCTACCCTCCCACAGGTCAGTAGTGCAGGGCCCTCCTGTGTGCGCATGCGGCAAGCGCGGGCCGTGGGGCGCCTCACCGCCTCTATCATATCAGATCTGATGGCATGATGACTTCTACGCCCAGTTCCTCTGCTCGCTCCTCAATCTCATGCCTGACACCCTCTTGCACGCCCTTCGTGACTATGAACACCGCCTCCGCAATGCGTCCGAACTTCCGCTCGGCAAAGCGGGCCACACGCGCGACCTTCTCGACCTTCTCGACGTCGAACAGG
>JALVPN010000079.1 GCA_027031765.1 Promethearchaeota archaeon
GTGGTGAACATCACCAAGATGAAGCGTTTTGCTTCCAAGCTCTACTGGAAGTACGGTGGTGAGGACGACTACCGTTACGGGGGCTTCTCCCGTGTGATTGGTGCCCTTGTCGACATGGAGAGCACCTATCTCGGGTTCCGGCTATGGAAGACGCTGATAAAGCAGGACTCAATCCCTGGCATGTCCAGCATCACGCTCAACTTCACCCGGAGCCTTGTCTTTGTGAAGAACAGCATGACTGATGATGGGGCCTTCATCCCTGAGGAGGACGGCACACCCACGATGCTCTCGACATACTATGGGCTGTACGTCCTCTACTCTGCCGCGGGGCTCGCCGGTGAAGACCCTGACGACTGGCTCGTCAACAAGACCCGCACCGTCGAGTGGATCATGAGCTGCTTCACTGGTGACGCCTTCAAGCTCAGTCCGGAGTCTATGGGCCCAGCAGTACTGCCCACCGCGGCTGCCATCCTTGCCCTGGATCTCCTCGGCGAGTTGAACACCCTTGAGAACCTGCAGGGTGTTGAGCAGTGGCTCCTGAGCCGACAGGTCGCAGCCACCGAGGAGCCGGGTCTTGCCGGTGGTTTCGAGGAGGGCAACGCTACTGGAGACCCCAACCTCATCAGCACGTACTATGCCCTGCTCGCCCTGAACGCCACCGGTCGCATTGATGACGTGGACGACTCGGTCGTCGACTTCATCCTGAGCTGTCAGACCGAGGACGGTGGCTGGCAGGTGGTGCCGGGCCGCACTGGTGGCTCCCTTGTCCATGCGGCCGAGGCGGTGGAGTGTCTGTACATCCTCGGAGGGACCAACCGGCTCAACGAGGAGGACCCGCTCAACCCCGCACCCCCGCTCGTGGACTGGCGTGTTGCACTCATCGTGGCCGTGGTGGTCATCTCGGCCATAGTATGTGGCGTCGCTGTCAGGATGGACTGAGCCACGCACCACACTGTTGCCCGGTTTGCCGCCGGCGAGCACAGAACCTCAGTCCGGGTGTCCGCGTCCAGCACTGCAGAGACCATGGGCGGCTACGAGTACCTTACCGAGTACACCCTCAGCCTGGGTGTCCCCCTTCCAGCCCCCAGCCACGGTCAGTCGTTTTCCCGTATGACCATTCCGTCCCCCCGGTGTCGCACTTGCGGCCCTCCAGCCCCTGGATCCCAGTGACCGGCCGATGGGCCCAGCCAGCCCCTGCGGAGTGGGTGGACACGGGCTGCGACGGCCACAGGTGCCCAGTCCAACGCCAGTAGGAACGCTCCCGGTCGCAGTCCCGAGCAGAGCAATGACGACGATAGATTGATACGCTCTCACGACACTGTATACGGACGGTCCTGTCATGTGTCACTTGTGCGACATACCGCCATGAGTCATCACTCTGAATAGACATAGGTGAAGGCCAATGAGCGATAGGGATCATGATGGCATTCCCGATGTCTACGACCGGAAGCCAGACCACAGGGCAACCAGCTTTGAAGAGAGGGCCCTTGAGGACAGGCGGATGGACGTTGATGGCGATGGGGTCTATGAATCACACGAGAGGTACGCATACTACTGGCGTAGAGGCCCACCCCGGACCACGACGTATGCGACTAGCAGCGGGTACGGTGGCGGCGGGTTCGGTGGCGGCGGTGGTGGTGCGGGCTACTATGAGCT
>JALVPN010000080.1 GCA_027031765.1 Promethearchaeota archaeon
CCCCACACGACTGCGGAGCCGTTCCGTTATGGCGTCCGCCTCGCCCACCACGTCCTCCATGCTGACCGTGGTGTAGAACCGGTGCCATGTGCTCCAGACCACCGGTACCGTCTGCACTGTCCGGGCGCCCATCCTTGTCCTCACGAGTCCCAGGTACTCGTCAGTACACGCCTGAGGACTGTTGCCCACAAGGACTACCAGCTCTTCGGAGATCGAGCTCCCACCCGGTGCAAGGCTGACACCACCCGCCACTGACATGGCCACCAGCTGTGCAATGGCTGGTGTGTCGCCCTCAGGGCAGTAAGCAGCCACGACTGGTTCGTGGGAGAGCGCAGAGGCGAACCCTACGAGTACGCAGCGGTCTCTCAGTGCGGGCCCGTACAGCACAGTGAAAAGGTGACTGGTGTTCTCACCCCACGTCAGTGTGGCCGTCCTTGTGGGGTCGGCCGTGGAGCGTGGCAGCCGTAACATCCGTATCCTTGGTGACCCCCCACCGAGTGTCTGGACCAGTCCCAGCCCGTCGGGGCCAGTGGAGAGTGGGATGATGGACTGGACGCTGGTCTCCTCTGCGCGACGGTTCCTGAACCTGACCGTGCACGAGTACCCCCGTACACCTTCCCGTACGGCGAGCCGGATGTCGACCTCGGCGGTCTTCTCATAGTCCACAAGCCGCAGGACTGTCGCAATACCGCGTCCAGCCCTGTCCTCAAAGTTCATGGAGCTGAGAGTGCGGAAGGTGAGCCTCCTTGAGTCGTAGACCGTGCTGCTGGTCTCCACCTGCACGTGCACCCCTCTCAGCAACTCCACTCCTGTTCCAAGGTCGACGAGTGTGACCTCACCGAGCGAGGTGTGGTACAGCACGGCAATGGTGCCGTTCTCAAGGCGTACGTAGTCTTCTGTCACGGTGACCCTGCACTTGTCTGCTACTTCAGTCATTGACATGCTCCACCCGCTGGACATCTGGACCGGAGGCGTGCGTCCTACTTGCGGCTGTCCATGTACTTGCGGGCCTCCGCTTCTGCGTCCTCTGCCTCTCCATACTCAAATAGCCTCTTATGCGCCGTGGCCAGCAGCTCCCACACCTCCGCGTCCTTGGGCTGCATCCTCAGGTACAACTTGCAGTATTCCTTGACCCTGTCCCAGTCGCCGAGCTGCTCGTAGCACCGGGCACTGTAGTAGAGCGCACGTTTGTGGTCTCTCCTTGGGCCCATGAGCTCGTTGAACACCCTCAGTGCTTCTTCCCACTCCCCAGCCTCGTAGTACGCCATGCCCTCCTCGAACTTGGTCTCCATCTCACCGTAGTCTGACATCCTGGAGGCGATTGCACCGACAGTGGAGAGGGAGCCACAGCAGGCAACGATGGTTGCAATGGCCATTGCCATCCCCACCGCCATGGTCGGTGACACCGGCAGGATACCGTTCCCCCCCAGCCATGCAACGATGAGCCCTGCCACAACTATGAGCGCAACGAGCACTGCCAGACCACCGACCCCCAGCCCTCGCGGCAGGCCGGCTCCGACGCTCTCAGGTCCTCTGCTCTCAGGCTCCTCAATCATACACTCTGGTCTACTGCCGCCCCTTTTAGGTCTGATGAAACCCTCATTGCTGCATGTCATCATTCCTCTCAGCAGCCCGGGCACGTCCTGCCCTGCGTCTGTGCTCCTCTTCGAGGCGTCGTGAACGGAGCCTGTCACGTGCAACCTGGAGCCACCGGTGCACACGCGGTGCAAGGGCCGGGTCGAGTGTCATGGCCAGCTCGGCATATGCTATCGCCCGCTCGTCGTCCTCCTCTATGAAGTGCGCATTGGCCTTGTTATAGAGTGCCTCAGCATAGTCAGGTCGCAGTGCCAGGGCGTGAGTATACGCCTCCATGGCCTTCCGTCCCTCGCCGAGCCTGGAGAACGTGTTGCCGAGGTTGTTCCAGCACTCCGCGTCCTCGGGTTCCAGCTCCAGCGCCCTCTCGTAGCACTTCCTCGCACCCTTGAAGTCCGCGAGCATGTACAACACGTTGCCCTTGTTGTACCAGACCTCAAAGACCATGCTGTCAATGGCCAGCGCCTCGTCATACGCCTTTTCCGCCTCCTCCAACTGGTCGCACTCTGTCAGTGCAACCCCGAGGTTGTACCATCCTTCTATGGAGTCGGGGTGCTCCTCAGTATACTGCCTGAGCAACTCGACGGCCTCGTCGCTCATGCCGCTCTCTATCAGGGCGCACGCCCGGCGGATCCGTTCGTCGACGTGGTGGGCCATCTGTCATCGCTGCCACTCGTGTCCGGGGCCGGATAAGTATTGTCCAGTGTGCAGTGTCACTACTGGCATGCCCATTGTGCCCCCTCACCTGCCCTCGCGCCCTTCAGGACTGGCACAGTGATACGCTGTACCGTCTGTCGTCAGCATTGTGCGTCCGTCCACTGGCCAGCCCGGGGTGTGTCTGCCTCATAGTGGTCGTCGTCGACGGAACCGTGTGGGCCTGAGTCCATGTCGTTGTAGGACTGACATGGCCCGGTCGACGCCAGAGCCGATGTCCTCCGGCCGGTGTGCGTCCGAGCCCACGGTAAAGCGTGTCACACCGCGCTCGACCAGCGCAGACACCAGCGCCCTGCCGGGCATCGTGTCGCCGAGTCCCCATCTCACTGACGAGGCGTTCACCTCTGGGACGACACCACATTGGCGCAGGCTCTCGGCCACGGGGTCTACGTGTCCCTGCCACGCGTCCTCGACCGCGACACCATAGTGTGAGGTACCGTACCTCCGGTATATGTCAAGGTGCCCCAGCACATCGAACATCCGTGACTCGACACACTCTACGACCAGTCCGAAGTAGGTCGATACGGTCCTCTCAAGACTACTAGATGCGAAGATGGCCCTTGCCTCGCGCTCGACAGAAATGGCATGCCTGTCAACGATGTGGACGGAACCGATCACGAGGTCGAAGTCAACGTCAAAGAACCCGTCCGGGAGTGCGGCTGCAACACCACGGTAGTAGTCCACCTCCGCACCCAGTAGTACGACGAGGCCACTGTCTGCATACCTGTCAGATGCCCCCTTTACTGCTGCCTCGTACTCCACTAGCCACTCCGGTGACGCGGCCGGCACCCAC
Source organism: Promethearchaeota archaeon (assembly GCA_027031765.1). GTDB lineage: Archaea > Asgardarchaeota > Thorarchaeia > Thorarchaeales > Thorarchaeaceae > JALVPN01. The sequence goes on from JALVPN010000080.1 coordinate 3,101, forward strand.
TCCTTGCCCACGCGGACAATGCCGTCACTACGCCCCGGGAATGTGTCCACGTGCGTTGTGAAGCAGACCTCAGCGAGCCCGCGGCGGACTGCCTGTGCACAGAACTCGTCAATGCTCCCGGTCGCGTCCACCGAGAAGTCAGGGTGCACATGATAGTCGACGCCCCACCTCTCGGCCGGTCCTGCCATCAGTGTCGTCCCTCACCGTCCGTGTGTCCTGCCACTCTTCAGAGCGGCTCCGTGCACACATCCGTGGCTGCTGGCCCGTTTACCGGCCTCTCTGTCAGGAAGGTGGCGGCCACCCCGCCGGCGAAGCTCGTTACCACGAGGAAGATGATGGAGGCAGCCAGTCCGTATGTGTCGCCGATCAGTCCAAATAGCCATGGCGCCAGTGCTCCTGGGACTGCGCCGATGGAGAACAGCACGCCGAAGGCGAGCCCCCGGGCATGGGGCGGACTTATCTCCGTCTGGTAGGCCTGGCTCGCCGGTACACCGGCAAAATATGTGAAGCCTATGCCGACCAGCACCACGATGAGGGCTGGTAGGTCGAGGGACAGGTTCAGCAGCAGCAGACATGGTGCCAGCAGCAACATCGACATGACAATGAACGGCACCCGTTTCCCGACCCGGTCGGACACCCGCGCAAACACGAGCTCGCCGACCAGTCCTGCGGTCAACATTATGGTGGCCAGTATCCCGGACGAGAGGGGCTCATAGCCATACCGCAGCGTCAGGTACAGTGGCATCAGCAGGGTGGTACACCTGAACGGTATCCCTCTCAGACCGGTGACGAGGAGCACGAGTACGAAGTCTCTTGTCCATACACTCCCGCTGGTCTCACTGTCAGTATGACCGTCTGCCGCCCCCGGCGGTACCTGTGGGGCCACCCTGCTCCTGCGTGAGAACACCATGAGGTAGAGTGTCGGCACGAATACGACCAGCCCGAGCATACCGAGTACGACCAGCGACGGCCGCCAGCCACCGAGGACTACCATCAGTGCGCTCCCCAAGAAGGGTGTGACTGCCACTCCCACAAGGCCGCCTGCAGCCTGTAGTCCGACAGCCTGTGCTCGTTCCTCCTCTGGGAACCTCTCAGACAGCGTGGGGAATGCCGACGGGTGGTAGGGCGAAACACCGAGGCCGAGGAGTACCTGGGCCGCTACCAGTATCCAGAGCCCAGTGGCCAGACTCGTGAATAGTACCGCGATGGCCGAGAGGAGCACGCTGGCCGGGATGAACACGTCTCTCAGTCCACGGTCACCCAGTGGCCCAACTATGATGTGACACGCTGTCATTGTGACCACGACTGCGCTCGTGGCAATCCCTACCTCGGTCAGTGAGAGCGAGAGGTCGGCCATGATCTCGGACAGGAACGGCGACAGTGCACCCGTATATACGTGGTTGAGAAAGTGTGCGAACATACACGCTACGAGCACGGCGATGGATGCTTTCCGGGTCTTGTCCACCTGCGTCGACTCACCAGTAGAGCTGTACCGCCCGTTGGCGCCCACCCTAGATTAAGGTCTATCGATGCCGGTCAAGAAAAGGCCACACGGACGGGAGTGCTCCCCGTGTGCGATGAGATGACCCGGGTGCGGCTGACGGTCAGAAGTGTTCTGACCATCAGCTATCCGATTCCGACTCTTTTGTTTTCAAGACCTACGGCGACCTGCCTTATAAGTGGCCCAGACCAAGCAATCGAAGTGTTCCCACGTACACCTAGCCGCGTCACGCAACGGTCTTCTCGGGTAGCGATGGTCCTCTGGCAGTGTCCACGGTCAGAGCAGGCCGCACGTCCAGAGTACAATGCGGAGTGCTAGGCGTGCGTCCTGGCTACTATAGTACTCTCCGAGGAGTCCCCAGTTGTCGATGAAGAAGTTCGAGCCGGAAACGACAACTCTGCCGCCCCCGCTCGTCTCGAGTGCCCCAAGCACCGCATCACCCGCGTACTGGGCCAGCAGGACTGCGCCTGCGGGCAGGACTAGCGGTGCCCCATAGTAGTCAAAGGACGACACCCCCGTCGTGATGGGGTGGCTGTGAATGCTCGTCACTACGACCGGGTCACTACTGTCACGCCTGATGTAGTCGTCTGCAAGTGCAATGCCTGTCCACTGGAGGAACTCGTTTGCGGACGCTATGTCGAGGCTTGAGTTGTCGAGGGCAGCCACGAACAGCCCGCCCCCATGTGTGACGTACTCCTCATAGGCACTGGTCTCTTGGTCTGAGAACTCTATGGAGAAGAGGCTTGGTGATAGTGGGTCGGTCTCATTTGAGCCCCAAGCACAGGGGTCGAGGACGACGACGCCGTCGTACCTGGCAAGTCTGTCAGCCGTTATCTCCGCCCTCTCCCTGATCTCGGTGACCGATATCCCACTGGCGGTGAGCAGCCTGTAGAGCTCCTTGAACTGTCCATAGGTCGTGTCAATGGTCCACGGTGTGTGTACTATGTCGAACGCCACCCTGGCCACCGCAGTCCCGGCTGTGATGTTCACCAGCAGTCCTGCCGTCCCAGCAGTCGCAGAGCTGAATGTGATGTTTGCCCAGTAGTTGGGCGTGCCGTCGTCAGGTATGGCTATTGTGAGCGTGACGTAGCCGGTCTGGTTCACGGTCACAGCACCGGGCAGGCTGAACACACCGGGTGTCGTTGACTGGACCTCGACACTATAGCTTGCAGTCCAGCTGTTGATGACCTCAATCTCGAACGTGTAGTTGTCACCAAAGAAGAGGCGTTCAAAGTCGAGTGGCAGACTCCCCGGGTGGACGTATGTGACTGGTGGCCTGTTGCCCGTGGTGGCCTCCTCCTGCAACAGTGCGAGGGCGGCATCGGCATTGAGCTTCCCGGCCCCCACAACGTACTCCGGGTATGGCATCTCGGTCGCACCGGCCATCAGTACTGCCTTCACCATCCCCGGTGTCCAGGGTATGTCGTTGGTCACGCAGTAATCAATCACTCTGGCCGCTGCCGCTGCGACCCGTGGTGCTGAAAAGCTCGTGCCGACGTACATCTTGTTGCCGTGCACCACATAGCCCCTGGCTGCAATGTCGGGCTTCATTGTCCGGCCGGCCGTTGGGCCCCAGCTTGAGTAGTGTGCTGGCATCCCCGACTCGTTGAGGGCCGCTGCTGCGATTGCGTACTGGAACACTGCTGGTGAGTTGATACTGTTCCCCCGGATGCCGTGGTCTCCCTCGTTGCCGGCCGCCGCGACCACGACCACGCCGTGTCGGAAGGCCCACTCAACTATGTCTCTCATGGAGTCGTAGATGGTAGGAGTTGACCCAAGGCTGAGGTTGATCACATCGACGCCCTGTTCCACGGCCCACTGGATGGCCGCAATGATTGCGGGTGAGGTCGCATGCCCCTCGTTGTCCAAGACCTTTGCAATGACGAGTCGTGCACTGCTCGCCCCGCTCAGTATTGTTTCGGCAACGATGGTGCCATGGGGTACGCCGCCTGGCCGTGTGTCGTCTGTTGACAGGTCGTTGCCGCTATACCCGTAGACTGTCCTGATGAAGCTCTGTCTGGCGACGACCCTCTGCTCCTCCACATAGTTCAGGTCGGCCCCGGAGTCGACCACTGCCACCCGCCCCGCGGTGCCGGTAGGTGCACCACCGGGCGGGTTCAAGAACAGGTACACCGAGGCACTCCCGATGAACAACATGAGGATGATCATCACGCCGACGAGTTTCACTACAGTGGAGGAGTCAGACTCCGCCGTCTCATTGTAGTAGGGTTCCCAGTAGTGAGTCCTCAAGCAATCACCATCGCAGTGGCGCAGCAGTGCTGAACTGCATCCTACGGCCCGCCGGGAGCAACAAATGCAAAAGAACCTATCGGAGGCGAACATGCCTGTCCTCCCGTAGTGCGCAGCCCTTCCCACCGACCAGGACTCGGAAACCTTCAATAGGTGGTGTGCCCTCCCCTGCTTGGAGCAGGGTATGAAGTGTCGACTCGCTACAATTTCATTTATCAGTCAGTGCGACACTCGACTACCTAGTTAGAGGGAACCACATGACCATGACTGACGCCGCCTCAAGTGTACCCTCCGAGGAGAACGCCTACCACGCCATTCCCCTAGAAGAGCTGCTCCGGGTGCTACGTGTCGACCCGACGACCGGCCTTCCTCAGGACGAGGTGAGGACGAGACTGGCCCAGTATGGCCCGAACAGTATCCCAAAGGTGAAGGGCTCATTCTGGAAGGTCTACCTCGCACCAATCCTGAACTGGCTGATCAACATCTATCTTGTGAGCTCCTTCGCACTCGTCATCATTGCATGGCTGTTCCCTATGCTTGAGGCCACCTCCGAGAACCCCATGGCCCAGGCTGGCTTCTGGCTCAGCATTGTAGCCGTAAACTGCCTTGTCGCCATATTCCAGCAGTTCAGGGCCCAGAAGAAGCTCGAGGCCCTTGAGAAGCTCTCTGCAGGGGAGGCCCGCGTGCTCAGGGACGGTGTCGAGAAGAAGGTGAACCCCGAAGAGATTGTACCCGGGGACATCGTGAAGCTCGAACAGGGCGACCGGATCCCCGCCGACGCGCGCATCATCACTGCCACCAACCTGACCACAAATGAGGCTTCGCTGACTGGTGAGAGCGTCCCCTCGGTGAAAGATGGGTCAGCTGTTGTGGCACCGGATGCAGCCCTCTCCGACCGTGCCAACATGGTCTTCTTCGGTACGTACGTGTCCACAGGCACCGCCACCGTGGTGGTGGTCGTCACAGGCGGCCGCACAGAGATTGGCAAGATACAGGGCGAGCTCGAGTCATTGAACACAGGGGACATCCCACTGCGCAAGAAGGTCAACCTCCTCGCAAAGTACCTCGGCATAGCTGCACTCATCCTGCTGTTCACATCTTTCCTATGGGTGGTCGTCTTTGGCCCGCTGCTACATGGCGAGCCACTCGACCTTGACACCACCGTCATCGCATGGCGCATGTCACAGGCCATCACCAGCGCCATGATGATTATGCCCATCAACATCCCGCTCCTCACAACCATCGTGCTCCTCACCGGCGTCCTCGCAATGGCACGGGAAGGGGTCATCATCAGGGACCTCTCCGCAGTGGAGAGCCTTGGCCGTGTCAGTGTCATATGCTCTGACAAAACAGGCACCATGACCCGCAACCAGATGACCGTGAAGTTCTGCTGGGACACTGAGAACCTGTACTACATCACAGGCGATGGGTACGAGCCGAAGGGCGAGATTTTCCGGCTCAAGGAACCGTCCGTACTGGACAAGGTCGATGCGACCGACAGGGTCCGCGTCACGGATGTCCTCGGCTGGAAGGGCCTGTACAGACTGATCACGTCAGGTGGCATCAACAACGACGCGGAACTCACCGTGAGGGACATCCCCGGACAGGGCACGGTGTGGATGCCGATTGGAGACCCGACCGATGCAGCACTCCTGACCCTGTTCCGCAAGAGTGGTCTCGACGAGCAGGAGCTCCGTGGGCGTTTCAAGGTCGTAAAGGAGTTCCCCTTCGACTCAGAGCTCAAGCGCATGTCCAAGGTCTGTGAGGACGGCGACGAGTTCATCGCGTTCGTCAAGGGCGCCACAGAGGTCATACTACCACGGTGCACCATGAAGAACGCCCCCGGCCGTCCTGTCCCCCTCACCTCTGACGACATCGCTGAGATAGAGGCCCTGTCCACGGCATTCGCCGCGAAGGGCTATCGAGTGATATCAGTGGCCTACCGTCAGCTCAGGCGCGTCCCTGAAGGGCCCAGTGCACGTGACGTGGTCGAGAACGACCTGGTCTACCTCGGCTTCACATGCCTAGTCGACCCACCACGCGAGGGTGTCCGGGAGGCTGTCAACGCATGCCACAGTGCTGGCATCGAGGTGGTCATGATCACCGGCGATGCAGCAGCCACCGCCAAGACGATTGCCCGCGACCTGAACAGCCGCGACGAGGACTCCCTCGTGGTGGAGGGCAGCCAGATCGAGTCGCTGAGTGAAGAGGACTTTGCTCGCGTCAACGTGTTCGCCCGTGTGAACCCTGCGCACAAGCAGGTCATCGTTGAGAGGTACCAGCGACTGGAGAAGGTCGTCGCAATGACCGGTGATGGTGTCAATGACGCCCTCGCCCTCGCAATGAGCGATGCCGGGATTGCAATGGGGATTACGGGCACCGATGTCGCAAAGGAGGCAGCAGACCTTGTGATCACCGATGACAGCTTTGCCTCCATCGTCACCGGGGTGCACCAGGGCCGTGGCCTCTTCAGCAAGATCCGCAACATGATATACTTCTATGTGTCAATCAACCTCTTTGAGAGCATCCTGTTCTTCGGTGCACTGTTCCTCCTACCACCGTACTTTGTGTTCCTTGAGACCTGGCAGAAACTCTACCTTGTCGGTACCAGCCATGTCTTCCCGGGCCTCGCACTGGTGTTCGACAAGACGTCACCGCACGCCATGGAAGAGAAGCCGCGCGACAGCGAAGAGATCATCACACGGCCCATTGCAGAGTTCATGGCCCTGCACGTAGTCCTCATGGCCGCCGGTGCTGCGACCGTGTACTTCCTGACCCTCACCGGTTTCATGGGCATCGTCGACATCTATCCCGGGAACCTCACCGGCTACTATGGCGGGATGGTCGATGCACGGATGAAGGCTGCGGTCATGCTACTGACGGTCATCCTCTTGGTAGAGAGCTGGGTCGTCCTCATAATCCGCCGGATGAACATGCCGATGTCAAAGGCCCTGCGCGAGCCCGGCTATAGGCTCTACGTGGTACTGATAGGCCTGATATACGTGGCCCACCTCCTGCTCATGTATGTCCCCCTGGTACAGGCCATACTGGCAGTCTACGGCCTTGAGTTCTTCTTTGTCCCACTGACGCTCTGGGACTGGACGGTGTGCATTGTTGCTGTCGTCCCTGTGGTCATCGGCATGGAGGCCTACAAGAAGTACCTGCGCTCACGCGACGTGACCCTGTAGCCTGACTGTGACGGACCTCAACAGTGGTGTCATGACCGTGACACAGCTCGGTCCTGTGGAGCTACCACCTCCTACACTCCTACTCGCAGTGGTCCTGTGCCTGACGGTCATTGCCACGCTCATCGCATGGGCGTACCGAACGCGTCAGCACCAGGTGGCCGTCCTTGAGAGACTGCTGTCCCAACAGGCCGTTGTCACACTGCCGGAGCTCGCTCAGGCCCTCAGTTCGCCACGCCTGGACCGCCGGACGCTGGTTTCCATCGCCCACCAGTGTGGGGCCGCCCTGCTCAGCGTCGGCTCATCAAAGGTGGTCTCACGGCCCCTCCTCCGACAGAGGTTACACCACCTGCTCACAGAAGATGCAGTGGTCCACGTGTCCCGCGTGGCCGACCAGTACGACATCCCTGACGGCGTGGTGGCAGCCCTCGTCGAGGACATCGCAGAGGCGGAGCGTCTGGACGTCGTGCGCACAACAGATGGCGACTACATCTTCGTCCCAGACCTCAAGGCCCGTATCCGGGATGTGCTCGCCTTGCACGGCCGTGTCGACCTGGCATCCGAGGCACAGCGCATGCGGGTGGGTGCTGACGACCTCCTTGGGCTTGTCCAGCGCTGGGGGTGGCGCCTGCTCGAGACCGACAATAACGTGGTGTTCTCCGCCGACTGGCTCAAGGACACCCTGAGTCGCATTGTTTCCAGAGCCGGCCACCTTGACATCGGGGCCGCAGCCGAAGAGATTGGGGTCACCCGACTGGAACTGATGCGGTTCATCCGAGACCTGGGATGGGAAATGGTGACCACAGACGATGGCCACTGGGTGCCCAGGAGCGTCCTGCTCAGCTCCCTGCGGTCAGAGCTGTCTGCCGGCCGTCCCATGCAGTATGGGGCGCTGGCCACAGCACTGGCGGTGGACCGGAAGACCCTGGAAGACCTCCTGGATGACCTTGAGGAGGAGCTCGAGGTGGTGCGCACCAGTTCCCACGTGTTCTCTGCCGTGTACCTGCGTCAGAGGCTTGCTGGGGAGCTACAACGCAAGGGCAAGGTCGACCCGGAGGAGGTTGCCCGCCGCTATGGTGTTGCCGCTGACAGTATTGTCGGGGCGATGCGCGGCCTCCCGGACACGAGAGTGGCGAAGAGTGGGACCGTGGTATATCTCCCGGCCCTCCGTAAGTGGGTCACCGACCGGGCGCTCCGAAAGGGTATCATCACCGCCCGCGACGCTGCCTGGTGGGGCCTGTCACAGGTCGAGATGTCCTTCCTCCTGAAACGGTTCGACCTGCGCTTCATCCTCTCAAGAGGGGGCGACTGTATTGCTCTCGCGTGGGTCAACCGGTATGTGGAGTCGGAGATCAACGCAGGGCGCACAGTGGACGTCGAGTCGTTGGCCAGCCGCTTTGATATTGAGCCTGGAGTCGCTGAGGCACTCCTGTCCCAGGTCGAGGCCGACGCGGTCTTTACAAGAACGGGCAGACTGGTGCCGCGACAGCAGCTGGTCAAGGAGCTGTCATCCACCCTCGACCGTTCGGGCTTCATCGACCCTACAACTACCGCCCAGGCCCTCGGACTGGAGCCCTCGGTGGTCTCTCACATCGTCGAGTCGCTCAGCCAGCACCCGCTGCGTACGCGCGCTGGGAACTACGTCACAGAAGAGGCCATCCTACGTCGTGCACGCTGGCATCTCGACAACAAAGGGTTCTACGATGTCCATGCATGGGCCGTGCACCTCGACATCGAAGTGGAGGAACTGTTGGGCGTCCTGTCCCCTGTACTGAGACCTGGCGAGCACTTTGTGGGCCCTGCTGGCCTCCTGGTAACAGACGAGTTCGTGGCATCCCTCCGCCGACTGGCACGCCGCCCTAATGGACTCCCTGTGACCACTCATGCAAAGCACCTTGGGATGCGGCGTGGGGCGCTCATGGCACTGCTGCGTGACAGCGTGGAGGGGAAGTACGAGTCGCGCTCTGACAGGTACGTGTCGAGCACCTGACACTGCTCGTGGTCCAGCGGCCGGCTGACCGGACACGGAGGGCGCACTGCATACTGGGCCCCGGGACATCCGCCCGGGTCACCGCACACACATGACTACCTATTATTCATGTTCATGGTAGTCCGCCTAGGAACTGCATATATACGTCGCATGCGGTCTGCCCGGTTGGGTTCACGAATTGGCCAGAAAGACGACCTACCGCATACGGCAGATGAAGAAGAAGGGCCGCAAGATTGTGATGCTGACGGCCTACGACGCCCCGACAGCACGCATCCTGAGCGAGTGCGGCGTCGACATCATTCTGGTAGGCGACTCTGTGGGCAACTCCCTCTTGGGCTACGAGAGCACGGTGCCTGTCAAGCTCTCTGATATAGTCCACCACTGTGCTGCCGTCGCCCGTGCCCGGCCCGACAGCCTTATCGTCGGTGACATGCCGTTCATGTCGTATAAGGTCAGTGTCGAGCAGGCACTGGAGAACTGTGGCAGGATGCTACAGGAGGGTGGTGCCGAGGCCGTCAAGCTGGAAGGCGCAGGCCGTGTGGTCGAAACGGTGCGTGCAGTCGTCGATGTGGGCATCCCGGTGATGGGACACATAGGCCTCACCCCACAGTCAATATACGCGTTCGGGGGCTACCGCGTCCAGGGCCGCACCCATGACGCAGCAGCGGCCCTTGTCGAACAGGCCCTCGCCCTCCAGGATGCCGGCGTCTTCTCCATCGTCATCGAGCTCGTCCCGGCCGAGACCGCGCGCATGATTACTGAGGCCGTCGACGTACCCACCATAGGCATCGGCGCGGGCCCCTACTGCGATGGTCAGGTGTTGGTCCTCTGGGACATGCTCGGCCTCTTCGAGGACTTCAACCCCAAGTTCCTGAAGAAGTATGCCAACGTCGGGGCCATCATACGTCAGGCTGTCTCTGAGTACGCCCGCGAAGTGCGTGAGGGGGCGTTCCCGACTGAGGAGCACAGCTTTGAAATGGCCGACTCAGAGTCGGGTCGCCTGTATGGACGCACCGCCGGGGACAACTAGTCCTGCTCGACAACCTCGTTCAGGGCCTTCACTAGGGCCTCCGGCGAGATCCCGTGCGCAATGGCGCCGTCCTCAATGTTCTCGTACCGGGCCACTGCACACCCGTAACAGTGCAGCCCCCACTCCATGAACGTGGCTGCCGTCTGCGGCCATCGCATCACTACTTCTGCTATCGTCATCTCTTTCGTGATCTTCGGCTTGGTCTCGGTCTCCATGTCCTCACCTACTGGTCATTAACAATTGTGAATAGGGGTTACATCTTTTAACCCTTTCTGTTGGGAACTGCGGGGCGGTGTGGGTACGCCACGTGTCCTCCCTGCCCGTCAGTGCAGTCCCCGCCTGCTGCTGTCGGTCTGTGTCCGCCGGGTTCATCTGCGTATCTCTTCCCTGAGCCTTGAGGCCGAGAACTCATGGACGCGCTCCCTGGCCTCCTCGCGGGCCTCCCTGTGATGTTCCATGAACTCGACCACCCTTGGTGCCAGCATCTGTTTGCACTCGCCACACAGCAGTTCGCCGCCCCTGCACTTGCGCTCCAGCTCTGCCAGTTCCCTGTCGTTGGGCATGAAGATGAACTTGAAGAAGCTGAACACCGAGCACACCTCAGGGACACCACCCATCTCTCTCTGCTCCTTGACGGTCGTCCTCCCGCCAGTGAATGCTGCCATGATCTTCTTCCGGATGAGTGCTGGTGTGTCGGTTGTGTACACACCTGACATCGGGTCTGAGGACGACATCTTTCCGCCCTCCAGCAGTCCGGGGACGAACTTGCTGAGGACTGTGGCGGGCTTGTAGTAGCCGATCTTCTCGGCCACGTCCCGGGTCACCCGCCAGTGTGGGTCCTGGTCGATGGCGCAGGGGATCAGGCACGGTGTCCTCTCACCCGTGAGCCACGAGTGCAGGAATGCTGGCACGGCCTGGATGCTCGGATAGAAGATGCCACCGATGTTCATACTGTTGTCGAACCCGAACACAGCACGGGCAGTGGAGAACGTGACCCGCTTCGCCACCTGGACTGCAATCTCATACATCAGGTCTATGTGCTCAACATCACGCAGGATGAATGTCTTCTCCGGGTCAAAACCAATGGCAATTATGTCGAGGATGTTCTCGTCTGCGAGCTGCTGGACCTTCTCGAAGCTCAGACCCTGCTCGAACCAGAACTTCTCATCGTTCGTGATCTGGAAGTACAGTCGCGTGTCGAAGGAGTCCTGGAGCCACTTCGTGAACAGCCATGGCACCAGGTGTCCGAGGTGTACCTCCCCGCTGGGGCCACGGCCGGTGTACAGGGTGAACTTGACGCCCCTGTCATACATGTCGAGGACCCAGTCCAGGCCCCGGTGTGAGAAGAACAGCTCCCTCTCCAGCAGGAAGTGGCTGCCGCCCGCCGCCCGGGTGAGCCGTTCCCGTAGCTGCGGTGTTATGAGTTGTGTCCCAAACTGCTCGACCAGTCGGTCGTAGTCTACCTTACCGCGGACTTCCCACGGTGTCACGACCATCTCGTCATTGTCCTCTGACATTGCTGTGTCCTTCTTCTGAGTGCTCTTCGGTGCACTGGACGACCGTCCGTCATCTCCCACTGCGTCGTACAATTAAGCGTGCTGGTCTCAGGCACAGCACTGCCCTCCTCTCTCGGTCCTCCCTTCCCACAGGGCTGCGCTGCTGTCAGGGAGCGCGCTGCTGTCATCTACCACGGGCGAGCACTACCAGTCCTACCATGCCACCTGTGCTCAGTGCTACCGCGCCAGCCATGAGCACCACGGGTGGCAGCCCTCTTCATCAGGTGTGGGGTCGTTCCGGGGCCCGGGCATTTGCGGTCAGGAGGCCCAGCAGAGTGGTACTCTGCCCCCAGTAGTGGTGTCTGGCTAGTCCCAGTACGTGCGACGCAGGTGGTCCACACTGAATGGCTGCGTACTCCTCACCCCTGGCCTCCTGTATGTTGCTGTGCGCACCCTGCTGACCGCTGCTGGCCTGTCGTGTGGAGCTGCACAAAACCACAGCTATCCTTATGAGATATGTTTATGACTGCATTGTTACCGTTTGGTGGCCTGACCATGCAGATTGACGACTTTGAGTTCGAAGAGGAAATGACACACGCGGCTCTTGCAGAGTTCTTGACGAGAATTGCTGAGGACATCAGCAGGGGTGAGAAGGTCGAGGTCCAGATGCCGAGCCTCCGTG
>JALVPN010000081.1 GCA_027031765.1 Promethearchaeota archaeon
TATGTCATGGAGGACCTCAATGATGGGGTTCAGGTCCCAGAGCTCGTAGTCGTGTCCATAGAGGCGGCTCACGGTACCGACCGTGCCACAGCCCGCGAACGGGTCGAATACCGTACCACCGGCCGGTGCGTACTCTCTCAGTGCGTAGGCCACCACGTGGGGTATGAACTTTGCTGGGTACCTGTACAGACCGAAAGCACCGTGCGTGGTGGACGGGAACTCCACCAGTCTACGAAATGATACTGCCCGTTCAGGGCCCGTTCTTGGCACGCCTCGCCGGTCTGCGCCCATTTTGTGTCACGGCAGCCGATGCCACACGGCGGCTTTTAAGCGAAACAGTAGTCACAGGGCCGGTCTCCCTTGCGGCGCGTCCCACGAGGGCTGGGACCCATCCCCTGGTCACCCCTTTCGGATGCATGCGTGCGGGTGATACGTGGTAGTGTGTATGAGGCAGTGTCCGGATCCTCCGGTACTGAGTTTCCCATGTTGCTGGGCTCACGAGTCCTCCTTAGACGGTGGAGAGAGCTCCAACATGGGTCCAGTCCTAGGTGGTGGCCACCCGCGCTGCCAACTGACCAGTCACACTACGGGTAGCAGAGCTCCCAGTCCGGGTGGTACGTGTGGACGAGGCCCATGAGCTCGGAGTACGCTCCTTGCGAGAAGAATGGCCTAGGGCACACGGCGGTCGAGTCCTTGATGACCCCAAAGTGGATATGCGCGCCACTTGCGAGGTACAGGAAGGTGGCGATTCGCTCGCCTCTTTCCACCCAGTCTCCAACAGCCACATTCAGTAGCCGGAGCTGTCGGTACGCACTGTCAGGATCATCAGTCCACGGCTCGAAGTTGTAGAGTAGCACAATCGACGCATTGAACCGGACCTGCACGGTCACGTGGTACCGGTTCTCTTGACCGGCACCCCTGTCGGGCGTTGTGATACTGACGACCAGTCCGGGTGCCGCAGCAAGCACTGGGGAGCCGTTCCTGAAGAAGTAGTCAATGCCGTTGTGGACGAACGCCCACGGACAGTCCTCGCTCTCGCTGTAGCCCTCGTTGAACGCGTATATGTCGTCCCTGTCAGCATAGATGACATCCATGTTGTCAAGGGATGACGGGTCATACCTCCCACCGGTGTCAAAGCTCTGAGCGGCGAATTGCCTGTACAACACTACCCCACCAATCACTATCAGCAGCAGGGCAACAGCAAGCAGTGCACGACGCATGTCCGATGACTGGGCGCCGATGTTGAAAAGCCTGTCGCATTGCACGGACTGCTGCTAGCCCCAGTCAGAGTAGGGGTCCGGGACCCCAGCATCCTCACAGAGCGACTCGATAATCCTGCGTGCCAGTCCTGGTGTCAGCTCGTTGCCACGTCTGTTGAGTGCCGGGTCGTAGAGGCTGAGGACGTAGGCGACACCCTTCCCCTTCACCAAGTCCAGTGTTTCGGTGGGCACAGCATATGTCCCCTCAAGACGTGAGAGCCGCACCCCATCAATTTCCACCACTTCTCGCCAGCCCCACGGCAACACCGGCATACGTGCTCTGCACGCTGTGCAGCGCTCCCCTCCGACAACTGCAATGAAGAACACTTGGCTCATGCCACTCCTGTACACCACAAACACGGGGTCCATGTCTACGGACAGCCATCCCCCCAATACACGTACGGTGCGCCCGATGGCTGTTTCGAGCACGCCTGCGGCACGCACCATTGCTCCAGTTTCCACTTTCGAGAAATGTAGCACGAGCAGCACTATGAACGCAATGACAGCAAAGCAGCAGTGGATTGTGACCTCAGCCCACGTCGGGAAGTCACCCGAGAGATGTACTGCGATTGACGCCAGGACCAGGATTGCGATGGTGCACAGGAACATGAGCTTGGCGGTGCGGTACTGTGCTGCGTGGCGTTCCCTTGACTCTTCTTCGAGGTCACTGTGCATCTGGGCCACACAGCTCTGGCCCTGTCCACAGGGAAAAACATTGTGCCTTGGATCCGGTCTCCGCCCCCCAGCGGAGCATATGGATGACGAGTCAGATGGTGGCCCTGTTCTGCGGCCCAGTTGCCGTTCCGCTGCCACAGGTACAACGCGAGAGGTACAGAAAGAGTAAAGAGGACGACTTGATGGTGGCCCACCATCCTGTGATGAGGGTGTCCGATGAGCGAGAAAGAGAACGGAACGGGTGAGGCCGCTCCAGCACGGGCCGCCGGGACAAATGCCTATGTTGGCGAGGGCATCATTGTGGAGGCCACGGTAGACTGTCTGCGCAGGGCTGCCGATGCTGTCCTCGTACAGTACACTGAGTGGTGGTCGTGTGGTGGACCACCGACAACGGGCGACCAGGACATAGACCCGGGCACAACGCTTGTCTTCAAGGAGCAAATGGAGACCTGCCCGGCTGAGATCGTGTGCGTCCGGCTCTCGGATGATGCCTTCTGGTATGTGCTCAGCACCTCCGAGTGCCCACCAGAGAAGTGTACGCCACGTATGGCAATCAGGTGCGCACAGGCCGAAGAGAAACGCCTTGAGCGTATCAGGTCTCTCCTTGAAGAGACGGAAGGGGCCTCAGTGCTCGGTAGCCCCGACACGTGGGTGCCAGATGAGCAGGTGGACGCGCGTCGGGCAATCAGGTTCATGCGTGATGCATTCTCCAGGTTCGCACACTGATACCGTCAGCCTTTCGGTCTGCGCGAGCGACGGCACCCTGTTGTGTTGCAGTCCATACGTGGCCCGATGACGACCGTTGTGGCCAGTGGGAGCGCCCGGCATGGTGGGGTGCCGGTAAGCTGCCGCTAGGGGGATGAGCGTGTCTTGGTGGGCCTGTGTCCCATATGTCCGTCTGGCGTACCGGTACCCGATGTCCACGCCTGTCCCTATTCCTCTTCGTCTTCCTCAGCGCTCTGCCATTCGTCGCGCACGTAGGGTTCAGGGATGCGGACAATCTCAATGCCGTGCTCTTCAGCCATCTTTGCTGCCTCTCTAGTGACCTCGAAGGCGATGTACGCAGCAGATGGATTCGTGATACCGAGCACGACTTCTAGGAACTTCAGTTTCTTGAGCAACCGCTCTATGTCGTCTGCCCTGAGTTCGTTGGTAAACTCAATTGCAATGGGCGGGTCTATGCTCATCGCGTCTATCTCCACCGGGGTGCCCGGCTCAAATACGATGCCTTTGCCGTCCACTGTCCAGAAGCGGTGGGCCCGTTCTGAACCACACTTCTTCAGTATCCGGATTACGGCCGTGTCCACTGCGCTCTCCATGCGTCTGCTCACGACCCCGAGGTGGGCCTGTAACGTCTTCCGCACATACCTCATTTCACCTACCAACTCCCTCATCTGAGCTGCTGCCTCACTCAGAATGTGCGTAATCTCATCGAGCCTCTGTATGAGCTGGTTCATCCTCTGGATGATTTCATCGAGCCTCTGTATGAGCTGGTTCATCCTCTGGATGATTTCATCGAGCCTCTGTATGAGCTGGTTCATCCTCTGGATGATTTCATCAGCCTTCTCTATGAGCTGATCCATCCTCTGTGTGAGCTGGTCGAGTTGCTGTTCGGTGCGGAGCTGTGCCTCTGGCTGCACATGAGGTACCTTGGCAACACCACGCAGGGTTGTCTTGGGTGTTTCATCATCGATGTCATCAGTACGTCCAATGGTATCTTCAGAACCTCTCGCCTCATGGCTTGGCCTAGTCAAGTCGGGTCACGGCCGTTCCATTTCATATCTGTCTGTGTGGCTCCTCTGCTTATGGACATGTCGCACAGTCTGTATGAGTGGTCTATCGGTCATGAGGGCTAGAGAGCCATGTTCGTGGCCTGCATATCCTGTCACTGCCCTGTCCTTGCCAGCAACTCCACGGCCTGCCATATTCTTGAGAGGTGGGCAAGTGCCACCGGGTGCACATCTCCGGGATTCCTGCGTGGGTCGAGTGCACCACTGACAGTCTGCTCCAGTGCTGCACGGAGAGTGGGTGTGGGCATGGGCGCTTCTCCAACTAGCATCTTGGAGAGCTCCATGACAGAGTCGTGCGCTCGACGGACGCAGACAAGTCCTGCCAAGACTCTGAGTCCAACCGCGAGGGCTACAGGCCCATCCGAGTCCGCAAGCACTTCTGATGTCCTGCACACAGCAGCCCTGATGGGTGCAGCCAGTTGTAGGTTGATGTCTTCGCCCCCTGCCAGTCTCTTTGCCGCCTCTAGGACCGTCGTGCCGAGGTCGTGCAGTGCCCTCATGAGCTCTTCACCCCTGCCACCAAGTGTTTCTTTGAGGAGCGCACCGGTCAGCGGCTGTCTGGACGCGTCCAGGTCAATGGAAACAGTGCTGCCTGCGGCGGCCAGAGTATGAGCGCAGTTGCTGTCCTCCTCGCCAAGCTCAGAGTCGAGCACTATTGACAGGAGGTCTGCGCCACAGTTGTTACAGACCACAGATGCAATGAGTCTGCGTTCCAAGGCGCCAAAGACCTCTTGCACATGCTCGATGTCTGTCATCCGTCGCATGTTGACTCTGCCATCACCCAGTATTGTGATGCTCATCTCGCCGAGATTTGCGCGGGCATAGCCCAGCTGGCGACTGCACCTGACATCCTCATACTCGCCCGATAGACACTCCACAATGTCACAGAGCAGGTCTGCATCGAACACTGAGAAGTGCACAGTCTCTCCAGTAGGGACGCCATTGTACACCCGGAGCTCCGCCATGACGCGCTTGTCCGTGTCCTTGCAGGGCGATGTGAGGACGACCCCTCCTTCGGGCGGGGGCGCCGCGGGTTGTCCGGTCGTGAGGCCAGTCAGCGCGGAGGCTGCGACCACTCCCCTCTTCTCTTCCCACTCTGGAAGTGCCAGCACCGGGCAGTCGTCCACCTGCGCCCTGCCGAGCATCACGGCCCTCGCAAAGGTACTGCAGGTGCGGTTCCCACACAGGGCACAGTCGAGCATTGGCGTTGCTCGCCACACCTTGATCCACTTGCTGCTCATGGTGTTTCGTGCAGACTGTCGGGGCCCTTGAATTCAAGCTTACGGTCTGTAACCAGCTGCGACCTACGCTGTCGCGGGATTCACCCCCGTCGTGATTCCGGCACTATATGGGCCTCTCACACTGTGGGGCGTGCCAGTGCCACCTGCTCACAAGAGCCCACAGTTCCTGTGTCCCATGTCTGGAGGGGTACGCGTGCAGGCAGCGCCCGCATCGTCCCAGTAGGGCCAGCGGGTCCGGGACTGGTAGACGGAGGCCTCCTGCGCGACCTTTATTAGCGTGACGCAGACTGGGAGGACTGAGTGTGACTAATGGAGGCAGTCCGTCAGTTTCTCCGTTGGGAAGAGCGCTCGGAACTCCAGAAGAGCCTGTTCATTCTCCTCGTCGTCGCTGGTGTCACCCTCGGCGGCTACGGGGTGTTCATGCTCTCCATGGGGACAACGACGCCGATGGTGGTGGTGACCAGTGAGTCTATGGTGCCCGTCTTGCAGCCGGGTGACCTCTTGGTCTTACAGGGCCGCGCCCCCGAGCAGATACATGTCGGGGACATAATCGTGTTCCAGGACAACGAGTGGTCGACAGATGCTCCCATTGTCCACCGCGTGGTCGAGATAGAGGTCATCGATGGCACGTATCACTTCAGGACGAAGGGCGATGCCAATGCACTCCCTGACCCGGGGACGCGGACGCCAGATGAGATTGTCGGTGTCGTGGTGGCCAGGGTGCCATGGGTGGGCAATATCAGCATGTTCCTCAAGACCCCCCTGGGGATTGCAGTCATAGTGGGACTGTTCCTGTTAATCCTGTTCGTGCCATCTGGTGCGGAGGCCGGAGAGGACAACGGTGGCGATGTTGTCGATGAGCCCCCCACTGATGGCGGCCGTGGTGCTGCCGGAGAGAGCACGCCGACAACAGAGGACTGAGCCAGCCAGTCAAGTGCTGGGGTGTGGCTGCCATCCCTGACAGGGCCGCCATTCACCGGTCATCCGCTAGGCTCTGTCCCTGTACGTGACTACGTACTGAGGACCGCCTGCAACACTCTCTTGAATGGGCCTGCGGACTCGTCGTCCAGTTGCCCTTCGTTCAACGACCTCACAAGGCGTGTTGCTGACTCCTCATTGAACTCCAGGACCACGAGCGAGTCGCCGAGCTCCCTGCACATGGCCTCGAACTTTGTACCCTTGGTCCCTCTGGGCACAGCGAGCACCGCGAGACTCACCAGTCCCTCGTCTAGTGCTTTCTTGAGCCGCTTGGCTGAGTAGAACGCTGCAACCCCACCACTGCGGTTCCAGTCCTTCACATTGGGGACATCAATGCCGAGCATCTTCTCTACACCGTCCTTCTCAACCCTGAGAACAGCAGCGCTCTGCTTCTGTGTCCCCCCAGTCGCCATCACGAGGCCAATTTCAGCACCCATCCCGGCTGCTACGTGGGACAGCGCCTGTTCTATGGCACTCATGACTACGGTCGCAGTGAGCTTGATCACGTAGTCCTCCTGGGGGGCTGGTTCTTCGGCCCGCTCGTAGAGTATGGCCTCCAGCCTTGGGATTATGAAACGTATGGCCTCCCGGGGCACGCCGCGTGAGTGTTCGAAAGCTGCATCAATATCCTCGTCCGTAAGTGGGAACAGGGGGTCTGGCGGTGGGGCGACGTTCTGCGAGCGCCAGTAGGCGAGCATGGACTCCCTGACGAAGGCTGCGATGTCCTCGCATGTGAAGTGCCGGAGCTCCACCGGCGCCTCCATCCGGGAGCGCATTGGCGCATCAGCAATGGCGTATATGCGCTTCCATATCTCCTTGAGGCTGCTCGCCACAATGACCACATTCTTGCACTCATTGTAGAGCCTCTTGAGGACCTCAAAGAAGTGACGTTCGCCCTCCTCGCCGTAGGTATTGTACGGCCCTTCCATCTCGTCAACGAACAGTACTAGGGTGCGCTCTGAACCCTCGCTCAGCAGCTTGATAGTGGCAAGGGTCACATCGTCGTCCTCAAGGACCGTCCGAACGCCGAGACGAGACGTCTCCTCGTCACTGAGGGCGTCTCCAAGGAGCCACCGACGGGCAAGGTCCCTCGTGGCAGGGTCAAGACGGTACCTGAGCAGTGCCTTGACGACATCTGCCGATATGCCGGGGTATTCCACCAGCAGCCGTTCCATAGCGTATGTGTAGTCGTATATCTCATGGGTGACCCCCTTCAGTCCCCCGAACTTTGTTATCAGCATGTCCACGGTCTCTTCGAAGAGCTGGTCACCGGCCTCGTCCACGATGCAGGCGTGAAAGTGCAGCGGCACCCGTACTGGTGCCGGCGGGGAGGGCACGTACACCGCAAGGAACTGTCCCTTCGAAAAGAGGTCCTCCTGGCCCTTGATTACCCAGAACAGGTGCGTCTTGCCCATCCCGGCATCACCCAGTACGGGCTGCAGTCTGGGCGTGCCGTCACTCATCGTGAAACGGATGGCACGGAATATCGCACGGTCCGCGTCTTGGTGGGGGCCCGGGATGTCAACATCGTCCGGCGTGTCGCCACGCGACACGTATCGCTTCAGCGGGGGGTCTTCCCGCATTATCTCAAGATACATCTCCCTGTCGAACTGCTCAGCAGCGTGCACGTCATGCCCGGTCATCGGCAGTATCTCCACCTGTGTCGAGGGCCAGCTCCGTTATGAATCTTTGCGGACGAGGGCTGCTACCCGCCATATGTAGTACGGCACCACCGTGCTGCCGCATCAGGAGCGCGCATGGGCGGAGGACTGGCGGGGCACACTTGCATACCGCGACACTGATGTGTGCTCACGTCGTTCCCGGCAGTAGGCCTGTCTGTGTCCCATGTCCCATCCCACAGCCGGGCCCACCAGCCGCCCGCGTAGGCACCGGTGACGCTACTAGGAAGATTCTTCTTGGACGCCGCAGACTGTTGGACAACAGCGGAGTGTCGGAACATGGTTAATGACACGTTGCTCGTCGTCTGGTCAATCGGCCTGCTGGTACTAGGTGTGCTGGCTACGGTGTTGTTCGTTGCTGGCTCCCCGGTGGCAGCTGTGTTCCTTGGCCTTACTGTGGTGTGGGTGATCATCGGCATATACTTCCTGTGGTATCGTGAGCGTGGTGGGGCAGCCCAAGCTGCGCCGCGGGCCACGGCAGCGGGCGTTCCGTCAGCTGACACCATTCCCGAGAGCCCAGCGTCCGGTGACACAACCGAAGTGTACGTCCCCGAAGTCGTGAAGCCGCGCGCTTTCCTGAGCGAGCTGCCAGTAGAGACCATCGAGGGCATAGGCACGGCCTATGGCATGGAACTCCGTAATGCGGGTATCGTCACCGTTGATGACCTGCTGGCTGCCGAGCCGGAACGCGTTGCAGAGATATGTGGTGTGAGCGTCAAGATGGCGGAGCGTTGGATCTCTATGAGCCGCTTCACCTGGATGGAGGAGGTCTCCGAGGAGGATGCCGAGGCCCTCGTTGCAGTGGGCATGACCGAACTCAAGGAGCTGGCCGCTGCTGACCCCTACGACCTCTTCGACCGAATCCGTGGTGCTGTTGACAGAGGCGAAGTCCAAGTCCCAGAAGGCTACGAGATTTCTGTTGAGGCGGTGCAGAAGTGGATTGAGGCGGCGAAAGACCTGACCTCAGAGTGACCCCAGACGTGACGGGTCACGGTCAGCGCTGCGGACATCCGCGCCGCGTGGCACGGCCTCAGTGTACTGTGTAGTGCGTGCACCGGACTGGCTGCTTGTCCAGCACAGTCAGCATGCCTGATGGGCAGCCGCAGCCTGTCCACAGCTCAGTTGCGGTCACCGGCCCCGAGGACATGGCATGTCAGACCGGTCCGTCTGCAGGAGGTCCGTGCAGGTACTGCACACCCTGCAATCTGGTGTTGTCGCGTGTCGGTCTACCGCTCACCTATAGTGGACATGTCCGATGAGGAGGTCTTTCCTGACATTTCTCGACTCCGTGTCGTGCCAACGTATATTACATCTCGTGCCCAGTGCTGCAAGTGATGGGAGATGTCGACATCCGATGCGAGGATTCTGCTGGTCGACCGCGGCCGACGCGTAATTGAAGTGTTGATGAAAGGGGTGAAGGTGTCCTTCCCGTTGAACCCCATTCCCGAGCAGCTCTACCAGCAGCTCACAGCGCTGGCCGATGGCCCGGGCACCCCACATGAAATTGTCCACCGACTCTGGCGCAGCTCCGTGTCCAAGCCGACTACTTCAACGGTGGACGAGATGCGTCCGTTCAAGGTCAACTCAGTACTGAAAGTGGCTTGTCTGACGCTCTTGGACAGCGAGATTGAGCAGTGCATCGATGACCTGGAGTCCCGTCTGCTGGGCCTTCAAGGCCGGAGATTCGAGGCGACACTCGAAGAGCGGCTGCAGCTCTACCGTGAGCTGCACTTCGACGACGGTCGGATTGACCGCTTCCGCCTTGGTGTTGTTGAGATGGTGGGTGAAGCGACATTTGAGAACATCCGACACGACCCCCGGGTGACCCTCCTGTTCAACTGGTATGACGAGTCCTTGAGCCACTACATGAGCTGTCAGGTGAATGTCATTGCTGAGATTGTTGGCAGACGCGACCCGTTCTACAGGTACATGAGGGTCGTGAGAACGCTCTTTGCACGCAGGTTCATTGAGACGCGTCACCCGGAGTACGTCTGCGCCTACAAGCTGTGGGTCGCTGAGGCCCTTGACAAGACCCTCGTCCAACGCGACATGTTCTACTCCCCCACGTTGCAGCCCTAGGGCAAACGGTCGTACGAGACCGGCCGCTCCGAGACCGTGACATGGGGTGCTTCTGCGCTGCCACGTCCCAAAGGCAACACTGCGCCAGCAAGGTGCTGGTACGAGGGAGTGGACACCAGTGCTCGGAGGGCCCCGGTCGTGTCGAGCGCCCCTGCAACGGGCCTAGTACACAGTCACGGCCACCTCCAAACGTGTCTGCGCAGGGACCTGCGCTGATGGTGTGTGCCCGTGTACGGCTGGCACTGGGACTTGCCAAGCCTTAAATCCAGAGCGACCCGTCTTCGGCCTGCCATGACCACCGACTGGGAACGGATCAGTATGCCCGCCATGAGGCACATAGTCTTCCTCGCAGTGTCCGCAGCCACGGCCATCGCCTCTGTGACCCACTACCTCCTCGTCGAGGTCACGTGGACCGTGCCAGGCCTTGCCCTTGACGACTCGTGGATACACCTCCAGTACGCACGCACGGTCTACGGGGGACACCCATGGGAATACTCGCCGGGCTATCCATCGACCGGTTCTACGAGCCCGCTGTGGTCACTCCTTCTCTCGGTCCTGTTCCTGTTCACACGTGACCCCACGGGTCTTGTAGCAGGGGTGTATGTGCTTGCAGCAGTCCTGTATGTGGTCTGTGCATACCTGGTGGCACTCTGTGTGTGGCAGCTCACGGAAAGCATGACCGCTTCCATACTGGCACCCGTGGCTTTCGTTACCATACCCAAGAACACGTGGCTGATGCTATCTGGCATGGAGACCCCGTTGTTCATGTGCCTGCTGTTACTCGCACTGTACCTGTTTGGCAGGGACGTTTCCCGGTCGATGGGCGGGGCAACAGTGCTCGGCATTGTCATGGGACTCACCTTCCTCGCCCGTCCGGAGGGCATCCTGCTCGTACTCGTCTGCTGTCCGCTGTACGGCCTCATGTCACTCAGGCAGGGGCAGCCACTACTACGCACTGTGCTCAGCTTGCTGCTCGTGTGTTGCAGCGCACTTGCAACCGTGCTCCCCTGGGTCCTCCACTGCCTCTCTGTGACTGGCAGGCCGCTGCCTGCGACATTCTATGCCAAGTCCCACCCTGTGTTGCCGTTCGAAGTCGCGGTCTGGAACTTCTGGTGGTTCGTGTTCCTAGTGGAGATGCCGTTCCTCTCTGTTGGCATGGTGCTCGGTGCTATCACACTGGTACGTGGTCGACCCTACGTGTGGTGGATGGCCAGCTGGATGACAGTGGTCTACCGGCTCCTCTTCCCATATATCTCCCTCATCAACAACACCCGCTATCTTGTACCTGTGTTCGGGCTGTACCTGGTCTGCGCAGTGACCGGTAGTGCCCTAGTGGCACGGAGGGCGGTGGCATGGGTCCTTGGTCATGCCAGCATTGGTAGTCCGGGCTTCGTGGCCAGACACAGGGCCATCACGTGCCTCATCATTGTTGGGGTCATCATTGTGCCCAGCACCCCACTCTACATGACACAGGCCGACTACTATGGCAACTCCGTGAAGAACGTCAACGACATGCAGGTGACAATCGGGCGCTGGCTGGCCATGAACACCCCACCGGATGCGGTGCTAGCCGTACACGATGCCGGGGCACTGAGGTTCTTCTCCAACCGGACAGTGATTGATGTGGCGGGCCTTGTGACTCCCGACATGGTGTTCCTCAACCTGACTGTGCGGCAACGACTGGAGTACGTCCGTGACCACGGTTGTGAGTACTTTGTCTTCTTCAACGAACTAATGGGGCCGTACATGCCATTCATTGGCAGGGCCGTGACAGTGTTGTACACCGTGCACCTCGATGACAATGTCATCTGTGGGCGTGACACGATGAGCGTCTACTTTGTCAACTGGTCCGTTGTGGTACTGTAGTCACGTTGCAGGGGGACAGCCCACATCCTGCTGACCACTGGGACACATTGGCCGGGCGGGCCTTGGCGGACCGTGCTGATGGCCATCGTCTGCTGGATTGGTCAACGAAGGCTATAAATACGGACACCCGCGACGCGGCGTAGTGTAGACACTGATAGAACCCGAGACAGTGTCGACACGAAGGTGAAGAGATTGAGAGACCCGATAGGCTGGATGAGAGAAGAGTACCAGAAGCTGGTGGAGCAGAACCTCGACTGGAAGCTCCGCGAGCTCCAGGGCCCCAGCACACCGAGGGCGCGGGTGGACGGGAAAGAGGTGATCATGCTCTGCAGCAACAACTACCTCAACTTGACGAACCACCCACACCTCAAGGAGGCTGCAATAAAGGCCATCGAGACACACGGTGTAGGTTCCGGTTCCGTACGTGCCATTGCCGGTACGATGGATCTGCACCTTGAGTTGGAGAGGCGGCTCGCCAAGTTCAAGGGCGCTGAGGCATCACTGACCTACAGTGCAGGCTTCACCGCTAACGAGGGCCTCATCCCGCAGCTGGTCGACAAGGGTGATGCCATCATCTCTGACGAGCTCAACCATGGTAGCATCATTGACGGCGTGCGGCTGACAAAGGCCACCCGCTACATCTACGACCACTGTGACATGGCGAGTCTGGAACGCGTGCTCAACGAGGCCGAGAAGGAGAACCCCCGCCGGATCCTTATCATCACCGACGGTGTCTTCAGTATGGACGGCGACATCACGCCGCTCGACGGGATTGTGAAGCTCGGCAAGGAGCACGGTGCAATGATATACGTGGACGATGCCCACGGTGAGGCTGTCCTCGGCGAGGGTGGCCGTGGCATCGTGTCCCACTTCAAGCTCACCCACGACGACGTGCACTTCGAGATGGGCACCTTCTCAAAGGCATTTGGTGTCATGGGCGGCCATGTGTCAGGGAGCCGGGACATGGTCAACTACGCGTACAACAAGAGCCGGTCGTGGCTCCTCAGTGCGTCCCACCCGCCGGCCACCGCAGCAGCCTGCATTGCCGCCATCGACGTCCTTGAGAACGAACCGGAGCACGTGGAGCGGCTGTGGGAGAACCGTGAGTACTTCGTCAAGGGCCTCCAGCAGATGGGCTTTGACATCGGCAACAGCCAGACCCCAATCGTGCCCGCTATGTGCGGTGAGAGTGCAAAGGCTGTGGCCCTCAGCGAGGGCCTATACGAGGAGGGAATCCTTGCACTGCCAATCGTGTACCCGATGGTCGCACGTGACAAGGCACGGATCCGCAACATGATGAACTCCGGACTCACGAAGGAGGACCTGGACACGGCCCTCGAGGCCTACGAACGGATTGGCCGCAAGCTCGGCATCATCTAGTCCAGGCCCAGTAGTATACCGTACTGTTTCAGGCTGGACTGCACCGGGGCCTGCAACAGGGCCCCGCGCCGTCCTCCCGTACCAGGCGTCGTGAGCCGACTCATGCCGGAGACTTCGGTCCCTCTCATTTCTCACATCCGCTACCGACCTCATCGGGCCCCAGCATCGTCGTCCGTCCTGTGATGCCCATGACTCTACTGACTGCCTCTTTTCCCTACGTACTGTGTGGTGCGTGAGGTACTCGCCGTGCCGTGGTGCGGCGGGGCACATCGGCACTATGGCCGGGACCACGACACAGACGCCTACCCTTAAGTGCACACATGACGAGTAAGGACACATGTCAGAGTTCGAACGCGACATCGGACTGCATGACATCCTCATCGAGTCTGCGAGACAACAGGTCAGACTCCGGTTCTGCGGCCCCTCTATGAGCATTCTTGCAGAGGGGTTCGTGGCGTTTGTGGGAAGCGACATCGTGGCAATCACTCACAAGAAGGGCGGCGAGCCACAGGAGTACGTCGTCAAGAGCCGCATCGTAAAGGTGCAGCGGCTCGAGGAGTACCAGCACTTCTAGTCGGGACGGACTGCTGGTCCGCATGTACGTGAGAGCGTGGCATCTGTCGTCCACGAAGACTAGGTGTGGTCATAACAGTCAGTCAGCCGGTCGGTCGGTCGGTCGGTCAGTCAGTCAGTCAGTTGGTCGGTCAGGGCAGTCGCCGGGTGGCCGGCAGCCCGTCGGTCGTGACCAGCTACACGGACTCCTAGCCAAGCCCACCGAACCGTAGCAGCATGTAGAGCATCATGATGAAGACCGAGATCATCGCTATGGCCTCAAGGTTGTTGACCTTTGAGTCATCGGTAATCATCACGCGGAGGATGAAGAGCGAGGGGAACGCGAAGAACAGCAGCACCACTGAGAACAGGTCGATTGGCACCACGCCGCCGACCAGACCAGCTACGATGAGCGTGTACCCGAAGATGACGAAGAACACCTGGACAATGCCACCAAACGCATTGCTCAGTGCGACCTCGACCTGTTCCTTCTTGTGACTCGATGCCACTATTATGTACTCCGGGGCACCGCCGAAGACCACCAGTAGCAGGGCGGCATGGATGAAGGTCAGGTGCATGGTCTGGGTGGCATAGTCTGCGAAGGATGCCAGTGCCTCACCGCCCAGGAGTGCCCCCAACGATGCGATGAACAGCAGGCCCACAACCGTACGCCTTGGCATTTTCTTCACGTGCAAGTCGCACGTAAGTGTAGGGTCTGTTGCCCCGGGCTCACATTTTCCGTAGTACTTGGTGATACGGAAGAGGTATGCCACAAAGACAGCAATCAGGCAGAGGCCGAAGATGAGGAGCTCGTCACCGGAGAACACAGGCTCGGTACCGGGAGCTGCAAACACGTGGAGCATGAGCATTGACAGGCCGACAGACAGGCTGATCACAGCAGCCATCGAAAGGAGGTCTGAGCCCACCCACATGATGGCGTCCGGTAGCTGGAAGTTGCCCCTCTCGTCCTTGGGCAGGAACAGCGAGTAGACAGCGAACACAAGTGAGTTGACAAAGATTGTTGCGAGGGCCAGCACCCAGGCCATCTCGAACTCCCCGCCCACAACGAGGAACGTGATTACTGAGAGCTCAGGAATTGTGCTGGCAAGACTTGCATAGATGCCTGACACGTAGTCTGTCATGTCCAGGTTGTGAGAAATGCCCTCGACTGCATGTACAAAAGCCTCGCATGCGCCCGCTATTATCATAATACCTGCTGTCAGCTCAACGAATGCTGTCCACTCGGGATGTATCCCCAGTGACTGCAACACGGTCATCGCTACAAGCACCGCGAGCCCTGTGATGTAGGAAAGATGCCAGCTCTTGACGTCCAATACGAGGCCTCCGCAGGCCGTCCGACACACACTTCCCCAATTAAGTGTCACGCACTGCCAGACAGGCAGAGGGCTGATAGTCACACTGCTGCCATGACCGGGTCTGCAGTCGGGCCCCTGTCCGGGGCATCAAGTGGCCGTTTGCCGTGCGGACGGCCTTGACAGCGGGCCCAGTGGTCACAGGCCTACTCTGGGGCCAGCACCTTCCTGACAATCCCGCTGGCCCCAGAGTAGGCCTGTGACCACTG
>JALVPN010000082.1:0-831 GCA_027031765.1 Promethearchaeota archaeon
GGCACGCCACGAGGGCACCTCCACCGGGTTCAACAGGCTCCTCGCCGCCCTCGACAGCGTCCTCGACGACAAGACGCTGCCGGCTGTCAGGTACGCCATGGAGCTCAACAGTTCCGGCGAGATCGTATCAGACCTCCCGCAGTGTGATGGCAACGATGAGGACGGTCGTTTCCAGAGGCTGGAGCTCTACGATGCCGGCCTGCGCCTTACTGCCAGGGCACATGTCGGTCGTCTGGGCCTGGTGACCCTGCTGCACCTCGGGGCCGCCCATCGGTGGCCACACACCCACCTGACCTGGAGCTACAGGATTGGCGAACGGACAGTGGCCCCATCTCACGTACAGGAAATGGTGATGCCACCTGCTGCTGCCGAGCGGGTGCTGCGCCTCAGCGAACACATCTTTCCCGTTGAGTGGTACCACCGTTCTCTCAACCTCGAGCTGTATTGTCCTGAGAGGCGCGAGTGGCAGATTGACGTACCGGCCATCATCCGCAGCATGGGCCGGTCGAGCAGTCTGAAGCGCCTTAGACGTAGGCACGGCTCCGACCATGGTGGGCCAGTCCACATGCTGGCACCGGACGAGGTACGCGTACTCGACCTTGCCTGCTCCGGCTACCTCTTCCTCGGTGACATCCGTCTGATCCTGAAGGCCAGGGGCATCCCCGTCAGACGTTTCAGGGATGTCCTCTCAGACCTTGTCGAGCAGCGTGTCGCTTACGTCCAGTACTCACCGCTCTTCCGCGACTTGTTCAACTTCTGTGTCATTGCCCGGGGGCCACCGGACAGGGTGGCCAGCCTTGTGGGTGCTTTCCTCAAACACTCTCCGGCGGC
>JALVPN010000082.1:841-1620 GCA_027031765.1 Promethearchaeota archaeon
CACGTACTCCTTGACGGTTCCATGGCCGTTACTTTCTCTATCTGCTCCGCCACCTTCGCCCCACACATAGTGGGCGTGTTCGAGGGGCCAGCGATGGAAGAGGACGTGGTCCTCAGGACGTACGTCGCGCGGTCGTGGAGGAGCTACCGGCACAACTTCTTCGAGCGTAACCTGAGACCTGACGGCACATGGGACGACGACATAGGCCTGCTCGTGTCGCAGATGCGGGCCAGCAGACGCATCGTACCCGGGCCAAGTGATGGGTGAACCCTCCCTGTCCGGTCAGCGGTGCCACGGGTCGCGGATGTCGTCACCACCACGGTGCACCTGTGTCAGGCCCACCATGTAGTGCGTCCGACAGGTGGCCACGGCCATCTCGTAGTGCTCCCCACTGACGGTCTCCAGCAGCTCTCCCAGCGGTGATACCAGTGACGGCAGCCTGATGAGGGCCACCATGTCCCCAGCACGCTCGTCGGTCATTACCTCTGCATACGGTGACCGTGCCAGTGTCTCCTTGACCATGTCCCTGACCTCCCGCGCAGAGGCACCGTGGAGTAGCACGACAACCCCTTCTGGCAGGCCCATGTACTCGACGTTCGGGTGATACGCAGAGAGTACAGCATGGGCCTGTCTCAGCACCTCCATGTTCGCCGACACGGTCTTTGGCGTCAGACCGGACGCCCGCATCAGCCGTGCCGTGTGGTCTCCAGGCCCCCTGTGCGCCCAGAGGATGCCAAGCAGCGCTACTGCATACCGCGTGACCCGGCCACGTCCTGCAC
>JALVPN010000083.1 GCA_027031765.1 Promethearchaeota archaeon
TCCCGTACGTGCTGGTTTTACCTGAACGACACCGTGACCGGCAGACCCGTGACATCGGCCACGGTCACTGCGGTGTTCACCGGTACCCAGACGGTGCTTGTCGCGAACGGCACTCCGGGCTTCTTCACAGGCACGGTCAACAGCACTGGGCTTGCAGTGGGCCAGTACTCCATGGTCGTACGGGTGTACGAGCAGAACCACGACTTCCTGGACCTGGAACTGCTGGTCAACGTGGTGCCGAGGCCAACAGCGCTCCGTCTGAAAGGAGGCCAGCAGTCTCTCACAGTATACTATGGTGACGTGCTCAACGTCACGGTAGAGTACATCGACCTCGTTTCCAGTGACTATGTTGCCGGGGCGAACGTGACCTTTGCCCTCTCTGACATCGCAGGCCAGGCCGTGTTGGGACCCGACGGCACACATCGGGTGCTCATTGACACCTCCGGCCTCTCGGCCGCATCGTACAGCCTCAGACTCGTCGCCCATCACTACGGCCATGTCACACAGGTCCGCAGCATCTCTGTGACCGTCCTCGCACTCCCAGTCGACGTGGGCGTGGACCAGACCCTGCTTGTGGGGCATCACGGTGACACTGTGACGGCGACGTTCTACCTCCACGACACACACAACGACAGGCCAGTACCTGGTGCATCCGTGTCCGTCAAGTGGGAGGGCGGCAACCACTCGTGGACAGACTTTCATAACGGGTCGTACGTGGTGCGCATCTACCTGAACCAGACAGTACCGCAGCTCTACGAGCTCGTTGTGACGTTCTATAGACTGGACCACGAGTCGGAATCGGTCAGACTCGACGTACTCCTCGCGGCCACTCCGACCACTGTATTGGGGCCGACGGAACTGTCAATACCCGTCAACGACACGGCAACCCTGGCCTACACGGTCGTCAATGGCCTGAATGGAGAGACGGTCACAGACATCTCGGGGACGGCATACTGGCAGGGCATAGGCGAGTCCGTACTGACCCCGATAGCCAACGGCAGTTTTGTCCTCGACGTGCCGGGCGACCTGCCGATGGGCAGTTACGAGATTGCGGTAAGGTTCACGGGTGTGACATACTCGATACCCATCACGAACCTCAGGGTGACCGTGCGCACCGTCAGGACGGCACTGGTGGTCCAGAACACGACGGTCTCGACATCGCCGGGCTCGGTCATCATCTTGACAGTGACATATCTTGATGTCGACCACAACAGGGGCATCTCAGGGGCGGATGTCGAGCTCGTCTACAATGAGGATGACATGACGTACTATGCTGACCGGACGACAGAGCACAACGGGGTCTACACCTTCGAGTTCCTGGTCACCGGTGCCCGTACGTTCACGATGACGGCCATCTTCTCAAAGGAGGACTACGACACCAAGACCGTGGTCTTCACGATAGAGTCCGACATAACAGCAGGACAGCGATTGGCACAACAGGTCACCTTCGCCGGGAGCACAATCGTCGTCGTTGTTGCCGTCCTCGGGTTCCTCTATGCCAAGATATGGAGCGTGCCCAGGGAGATACGGATCATCAACAGGATGATGGGTGCACTCCGGAAGGGCAAGGTGCCCAAGCCCACGAAGATGCCGTCACGTGGTGACGTCCTCCTCGGGTTCATGAACGAGGACCTGGCGCCAGTGGGGATAACCAAGACCCCCGAAGATGCTGTGGACCACACCGTTGAGGCCATCGTACCAGAGGTCGACGCCCTACTGGACAGGCTGGTAGAGATCACCGGTCTCGGCCCAGATGAGATAGCAGCCTTCAGGACCGACCTCGCAAGGATGCCCGCCAGTGAACGTGTGGGCTTCCTCAGGGAGGTCATCACACAGGAGGAACAGCGCCGTGCACAGGCACTGGCAGAGGCGGAGGCGGAGGCCAAGGAGGTCGAGGAGGCGGAGCTCTTAGGCGCAATGCCCGAAGAGCTTGAGGCCATCCGCAGGAGACTACGGGAGAAAGGGATTGAAGACTCTGAGATAGACCTCATAATAGAGCAGGCAAAGAAACTGACCAAGGCCGACTTCAAGGCCCTCCTCGAGAGCATGGGGATCCGCATGGACTAGGGCGCCAATATGTGTGCCTCCCTGATGGCGCCCTTCCACCTTCCCGCTCCCACACTCTGCGACCAGATGGCATGCCACACGGCGCAGTGCCTACGATGTCCGAGTCGAAGTAAATAGTGGTGTCCGCGCGTTTCAAGACACTTCCCAGAGCTCCCCATTCACCCTCCCAAGCGGCATTGACCCCAAGGGTATCGCAAGAATGACTATCGAGTGAACAGGAGGTGCAAAGCCTGCGGTCGTACCGGCGGACCTAACAATGCCCGGTGCGATGGTGCTCCAGTCCTACATACGAATACCCAGTATGTGTCCCCCGATGGTCCAACAAGAAGTGTGCCAATGCATGACCTATCTTGTCTGGGGCACTGCTACTAATGGGGCCTTAGGTAGCAGGGCGACACTGCGTCAATGACCACTTGCAAGGTACACGAAGATGCGAGGGATTCTCCACATGCTGGTCTTGCTCAATGACTGTACGGTACCATTGATGGCGGATACCACGGTGGGCCCCGCAACCTGTACAATGGGCATTGGCTGGCGGAAAAGTGCTCTCCTCACAGTCGCCTCCTGAACTCGTCGACATCTGGCATCTCCATGGGAACGTACTTTCCCTTCTCCCAGTGGAGGACTTCGTACTCGCCTGTGTTTGCAAGAAGACTGCCTATGGTGAATGCAGCAGTGACCGGACACGCCAAGGCAAGGGTGAGGGGACGCTCACCTATGCGTGACTTGATCCGCTCCATGACTGCCGCAGCATCCTCAGACCACCGGATAATCTCCTTGGATGAGAGTTCCTTTGGTGTGCCAATCTCGGCGACAACACAGTACCCGGCTCTTTCCACATCGGTCTTCACATCGTGACTGAAACTCACAACCACTGCGGGTTGCCTATCAAAACAGGCATGCAGACTATACGGGGCCTTCCCACCGTTCCCGAAGAGGCCCGCAATCTCCTTGTATACCGTCCGGATTGTCACAACGCTACCAACAAGACTTGCAACGTGAAACAGAATCTCTGCCATCGCGTACAAGACTCCCGCCGCACACAGAGTACAGTGACTTATTGCTTTTTTGCCATCTGGCTCGCAGGGCCGGACATGGTCTAGTACACAACACCCACACAGATACGCTGATTGTGGACTGGGAACTCAACACTGTGACGTGTACGTCCCCGACTCATCGAAGAGAGCGTTGTCACTCCGTTGACTGTGGACTGAGTGGATCTCAACACTGGGGCCCGTCACGCCCGCCCGCTACGTCCGGGGGTCTGCGATGGCTGCATGGGGTCCAGACGGAGCTGGAAACAGTCGAGGCCAACCTACGTCCCTGTCGGCCCTGCAAGATTCCCCCTGCTCACGGCACACATTCTCCCACAAGACCGTGTCCAACACCGTGCCAGCCCCACATGGCTGGTGCACGCCCGTCAAGTCCATAAGGCGGGGTGTGTCACAGCAGGAAAGAGGCATACCAATGAGGACCTGGGCGGAAACCGAGAAGAGGACACTAAGAATGGGCAGGATTACAGTCACTCTCCCAGTGGAGATTGCGGCTTCTCTCCAGAGGCAGGCGCCGCCAACCCGCAGGAGAATGAGGCGAGCAGCAATTGCAGTGAGCATCACGAGGGATATCGCCAATGACCTGCAGCAGGAAGGACACCACGTGATTGCTGACATCGCCACTCCCCGTCCCGTCCCGCCAGCCTACATGCCATACATTGCCATGGACGCGTCTCTCGCTATCGACAGGATACGGCGCGCGGTGCGGGCAAAGACCCTGTGGGTCGCACTGTGCTGCCCCGTGGCCATCGCCTTCATGATGGGCATTCTCCTCGGGCACCACTCCACCTACCGACTACTGCACTGGGAAAACGGTTACAAGTCACTCCCTGCGTACAGCCTCGACCGCTTCCGCAAACGCTGCACAGAGATCCGCCAGTCCACCTGAACGAAAAACGCACCAGCTCCAGATGTCCTTACCACAAGCCCCCTCGTACTCATCGACTCCGTGAGCCCTGACGATGTGCTGGAAAAGTGCCCTCTTGGCCCAGCAGGCAGTGCTTCCAGTGCCTAGGATGGACATCATTAGTGGGGCCGCTCACGTGGTGGCGACTGTCCCAGAACAGGCAATGCTGGTGGGACAGGTTTCCGGAACCATTCAGCCCACATGTGTCTGGTACGTGCCCGGCTACATACTTGGTGGCTATGGGGTACAACTACTGAGCATGACACAACACTTCGGACATGTCCAGCACTGGTACCAGAAGTGCCCACATTTGAGATGGTGCCCCACTAGAACAACTTAAGTCCCGGATTGCCGGAATAGAAATAGAGGTGACGAGTGGCACACAACTGGGCCATGCGTTAGAGAAAGAGAGAAGAATGGGGCTGGGCAGACATTGTGGAGCATACTCCTGTTCATCGTTGGCTCAATTGTGACAGTAGCGGGCGCAGCATGTGGGGCCATGTACCTCCGAGAGAGATACGGGGCCCGCCCAGTCGACTCCTATGATGTGGAGGGCCTCTTCAAGAGGAAAGGCCTCTGGGGACTGTTCCGGTCGGGAGGTCTCCAGTGCGTGATATGCGGTGAGCCGGTGACATTTGCAAACTTGGGGACGATTGCGGAGGATGAGTCGACGGGTGACGTCGACCTGATCTGTCGGCAGCCCGTGTGCCTGAGCCGATATATTGCCAGAGTTGAAGACGACATCCTATAGGCCACTGTTGGCCCTTGAACCTCGATGATGTCCCCCCTTCGGAGCACTGTGAGCGTTTCTGGTGGGTCTGTCAAGTGCACGCTGTGCTGCCAGTCGGGCATCCAGTGGTGCCTCCTACACAAGTCTTGTCTGCTCCACCTCTGGTTTCTGACCCGTAGCACCTTGGATCAGGGTTACTGCATCCTCCTCGCTGGAAATCTGGCGTGCCCCCTGTGACAACAAATAGATAGGGAGCTGTGCTGACGGCTTGGTTCGGTCTACAGGCCTGACCACAAACAGTGGACGACCAAGGTCGACAGCATATCTCGCTTGATGACGTGTTCCACTTCTCATGCTACCCTCAACAATAATTGTTGATTCTGCTAGGGCAGCAATTATCCGGTTCCTGTGGACGAAGTTCCCAAGGGACACCTGGGATTCAGGCCCGTAC
>JALVPN010000084.1:0-2682 GCA_027031765.1 Promethearchaeota archaeon
CTCAGGGCGAGCTCGCTCTACACCCTTGGTCGGATCATGAGAAGCGATGGCCGCGCCAAGGAGGCCGCCCAGCGGTTCCGGGCCTCCGCAGACCTCATGCGCAGACTGTCGGGAGAGTACGACCGGGCCCCTATAGACCTAGTACGGGTACTGGGCAACCTGGGCAGCACTAACATCGAGACCGGTGACTTTGACGAGGCCCGCAAGGTGCTGACGGAGGCGACAAACCTCCTTGCGCCATTCGTGACTGAGACCGACATGAGCCAAGAGAAAATCGCTGCTGCTGTGACTATGATCCAGGTGCTCACTGACCTGGCCTATGCCAGTGGAAAGCTTGAGAAGTCCCAGGACGCACTGTCACAGTACAACCTCGCACTCTCACTCTCTAACGTGCTCGCGGACTACAGCATTGAGGACTATGGTCACCTGCTGGCAAATCTCATGGACAGACTCGGGGACACCCTGCGTGATGCCAAGTTGAGCTCCCTCGCCGAGACGTTCTACTTCGCCGCCTACTCGACCTGGCGCACCCTGAATGCACAGGACGGCGCCTACAGAGAACAGATCCTTGCAATCCTCCGAAAACTCGGCGAGGTATATGGTGAGGTCAGACGTGACAGTGCCCTCGTCCAGGTGCAGGCTGAGATCCGTAAGATGAGCGATGCCACCTACAGGCAACCAACAGGTGGAATGAACCGGTTCGGATCCGGGTAGAACCGTACACAACTCACCCTCCCGCCCCCACCACACTGGCCAACTGTGGCCTGTGACCGACATACCACCCGTCCAGTCAGCTCCATGCAGACCTGCCTGACCATGTGCAGCGTCCGCGGCCAGTCCACCGCAGCGGTCAGCCACCTAACCGCCTTCCACCAGCACTCCTGTCCTGTCGCGCCCCCTCGGCCGGACAGTCCTGACACCGTGTCCACTCATGACTCCCAGCACTCCGCGAACCCGTCCGGGTCGTGCTCTCTCCCAGCCCGTCCAGTGCGTGCTCCGAAGACCTCTTGCCTGTCCTGCACACACTCCGACATGTGTGACATGTCTTCCGCCTCCGTGGACACCGGCTACAGGCCGGATGATACAGCATAGGTGGCCGGTAAGTCGGCGCCTGACCCGTGCACCTCACTACAACAGGCCGGAGGGGAGTGGCCAGTATGAACAGGTCTCCATTCACAGCCCTCGTCGTGCCGGCCGTACTCCTTGCACTCCCTGTGTGGCCGCACGCGGTACCTCCCAGTA
Source organism: Promethearchaeota archaeon (assembly GCA_027031765.1). Taxonomy (GTDB): domain Archaea; phylum Asgardarchaeota; class Thorarchaeia; order Thorarchaeales; family Thorarchaeaceae; genus JALVPN01. Next base: position 1,243 of record JALVPN010000084.1, read on the forward strand.
CGGCACCCACTTGCGCCCCGCAGTCCCCATCCCGTCCCATTCCGGGCAACCCGTCCTAGAGGGTCTGTACGTGATGCGCGATGTGTATTGAATCCCGGGCCTGAAACTGCAAGAGCGTCACGCAGGTCATATCACACACCCCAAGGTCACCTATCTCGACACCTGTCCTGACCCATCTCTGTGGTGTCCTCTTCAGCCAGCGCCTCCTAACTGGACATGGACTTGCTGGTGTCATCCCATAGACCGCCATCGTGACCGGACTGGGCATGAACTCCTGTTTTCCTTGGCCCTCCTCTCTCAGCCCCAAACCCCCAAGTGGAGTTGGGCCCCTGGACTGTAATCCGGGGCCCTATGATAGATATTACATATTATCCTCAATAACTGTTTTATCAAGGATTATTGCGGCCCGGAGCAGCATGTGCGCCCGACAGTGGAATTTCACGGCCGGTTTTCGCCGCTCTGGGCCGAATTGATTGGCCTAGTGAACACAGCAATGATTGGACAATACATCCTATCACTTGTGTTACTAGGCCATTAATATCTATCATGAGTGTACAGCTCACACGGCTCTATTTGAATGTAGTGTGCGGGGATGTGTGGTCATCCTTGCGCGCCTTGGCCTGTAGGTGGCCGGCTTCTGTGTACCAGGGAGGTGCACCCTCCACCTGTCCATCCACCCCGTATTGATCCCGGTGTAGTCTTCACGGAGCTGTCCACTGTCGCGCTCCGGACTTCCGGGCCGCATGTCCCGTACAGGCATGCTCTGCACATCCTGCTTAGCTGCATACTCCTCCGCAAGGGCCCGGATGTCCCGGGGTCTCAAGAGCATGGCATCCATCTACCGCGACAATGGGCAGTCCCCTTTACCCTTCCCCAGTCATCGTCGCTGTGGATAGGATATCTCACCACGGTCTTCACACCTGTGTTCAGTGCGTCCCTCCGGGTGTTCGTCCGTCCGTCCACCCCTTCCGGATGACCTCCCGCAACTCCCCGCACGAGAGCAGTGTGACCTTGCGACATGCTCCTGACTCGTGGTACAAAGGGGACACCATCTGCTCGTTCGAAACTGGCGGCTGCGTGTAATCGTCACCCGTACTGGTGGGCAGTGACATTCATGGTGACCGCGGCAGGGCCGGGACACACCGGAAACACATGGGATCCGCCCGGACACAATAGACAATGCTCTTAAGGGGTGCCCACTCCACTCCGACACGAGAGGAGCTGTGATGAGTGACCGGCTCAGGATTCTGAAAGAGCAGGCTGCACGTATTGAACAGGCCCTTGAACGGTTCTTGGACGCCCGCATCCGCATGGCAGCGGAGATCAGTCCGTGGCACCGCGACTACTACGCGAACATAAAGGAGTACCTGATGCGCGGCGGGAAAAGGCTCAGGCCGGCAATGGTCGCCGTCGCATACATGGCAGTCACTGGCCAGCCAC
>JALVPN010000084.1:2692-15000 GCA_027031765.1 Promethearchaeota archaeon
GTTGAGATACTGCACAACGGCTCTCTCGTCCATGACGACCTCATCGACCACGATGAGACACGTCGCGGCGGCAAGACCTTTCACGCGACGTACCGCGACCTATACGGTGAGAAGACCGGTCGCCGTGACCTGGGAGTCCAGCTCGGTATGACAATGGCCATCCTTGGTGGCGACTCCCTCATCAATATGGGCGCCAGTGCAATCACAGCCGCGGGCCTTGACCCTGACATTGCAGCCGCCTGCCACCACCTCTACCAGCAGGGCTTTCAGGACCTCGTGGACGGCGTCCTCCTCGAAATGAACATGGTCACCGAGCCCTCCACCACTCCTGAGACCTACCTCCGGATGATCCGTATGAAGACGGCTGCACTCTTTGAGCGCGCTCTCATGATGGGTGCCACCATCGCACGGGGCACACAGTCCCAACTGGACGCGCTGCAGGAGTTTGGCATCAGGGTCGGCCAGGCCTTCCAGGTGCAGGACGACATCCTCGGCTCCTTCGGCGACGAGGCCCGCACAGGCAAGTCCGCCTCAGGTGATATCCGGGAGGGCAAGCGTACAATGCTCGTCATCGAGGCGTATGCCCGTGGTTCCCAAGAGAAGAGGGCCGTCCTCGACTCGCTCCTTGGCAGGCCTGACATGTCCGAGGAGGACGTCGAACAGGTGCGCAGTGTCTTCGTCGATACGGGCGCCCTCAAGGCATGTCATCAACACGCAGAACGACTGCTGCGCACAGGACAGCAGGCACTCGACCGGGCCAGCCCGCCCCTGGTCTCACAGTACCGCGACTTGGTCGACCTCTCCGAGTTCCTCGTGAACCGTGACTACTGACCACCAACTCCCGGTACCGGTGGACCCGGCCCCTCGTCACCGCGGGAATGATTGCTGTGTCCCCACCGGTACAGTCCTACCAGTTGTGGGCCCCCACGCCCACCGTACAGTGGATGTCGAACCCGCTGTCAACACGACCCCGGCACAGAGGTTCTCAGGGACGCTTGGTCTACCGGCAATATGTGCTGATGACAGGGTGCTGTCATGTATGGGCCCGGCCATTCCCAAACCTTTAAATCGGGTGTGCACGGAGTGCGCACAATCGAAGGAGGAAGGCGCCATGGATGACGATGACGAACTGGCACTGATCCGGCGGAGAAAGATGGAGGCCCTGATGCGGCGTGCGCGTGAGCCGAAGGTGCAGGAGCCGCTGGCGAACGGGCGCACGAACCCGCTGACCGATGGCAACTTCTGGAGCACGCTCAGACAGACACGCGCTGCGGTGGTCGACGTCTATGGTGAGTGGTGCGGGCCGTGCAAGGCAGTGGCCCCCATCCTTGAAGAGCTGGCACAGCAGTATGCTGGTCGCGTCTTCTTTGGCAAGCTCGACATCGACCGTAACCCGCGCACCACGGCACAGTTTGGTATCCGGTCAGTACCAATGGTGATAGGGTTCAAGAACGGCCGGTCAGCACTCTCGCTGCTGGGGCTGAGGCCACATGCAGACTACGTGAACATGATTGAGCGCCTGCTGAAGTAGCGGCTCCGCCTGTGCTAGGGCCGGAGGGGTCGGGCATCGCAGTACCGCGGTGACAAGGTGTGTCCTGATACGGTGCATGTCCCAGCTCAGCGGTCTGACACAGTGACCTTGCCTGTTGCGTCAACAGCGGCCACAGGCATGGCCTTGGTAGTGGTGGCCCAGCCGACCTCACCGTCCCGGTCTATCACAATCACACCCGCCCGCGAGTCGGTCTTCTCTAGCAGCACCTCGAGGCCGTGTGACGCAGCATCGCTGACCGGCTCGCCCTGCTGGACAAAGAGTGCGACCGTCCTGCTGAGCGTGACCCGCATGATGTCCTCACCACGTCCTGTGGCCGAGACGCCGCAGAGCTCGTCCGCGTAGGCCCCTGCACCGAAGACCGGACTGTCACCGACCCGGCCGGGCATCTTCTTCGCCGTGCCGCCAGTCGAAGATGTGGCCGCAACCCTACCCTCTGAGTCAACCACAACGCAGCCCACAGTGTCACCACTCGGGGGCGGTCCGATGTCAGGCCGTTTGATAATGCCCGGGACGACCTCCTGCCTGTAGTCGTTGTTGACCATCTCGTAGTACAGCCGTTCGGCACCCGGACCGGCAAAGAACGAGTGCGGTGTCTTGTCCATGACGTAGCGCGCAATACAGATGGGGTTGTACATGTTGGTCACCGCAGCCACGGCGCCGAACGAGAGGGCAGTGCCGTCAATAATCATGGCGTCGAGCTCCTGCATTCCATCAAGGTTGCGCCTCGCGCCGACGCCGGCATTGACACCACCACAGCTCTCAAGGTACATGGTGCAGGCCTCGGCGGCGTCGACGGCTGTCCCACCCGCACGGAGGACCTCCCATGCCCTGAGGGCAGCGGCCCGCACGTAGACCTTTGCGGCCTCCAGGCGGTCGTCAGACCATGCGCCGGCACCACCATGCACGACTATTGCAGGTACTGTCATTGGGTCATACCCCACTGGCCGTCCTGAGAGTGTCGTACCACGGCGGGTGCAGGGGGCGATTTCTATGTTTCGTACCGGGCTGCCGTGGTCCACCCACAAGAGTGAGCAGTGACAGCACGTGTGCCGGTAGCAGCTGTCGTCACAGCTAGAGTTAAGTGGGCCCTATCCGGTTGCCTTGCCCGGTAGCAATGAAGACTGCCGCATGCATGTCCCTGTTCATGCTCGTGATGGTCATGGTAGTGCCGGTACGTGCTCTCTCCTTTGAGCCGGCCACCTTCTACGACCAGGGGATTGAGGTCACCGCGGAGGTCTCGGCGTCCGTGCCATGGACCAGTCCCTTCTCTGAGGACGTCGAGCTGACGCTGACGGTCCGCCCAAACAGGTCCGATGTCGTACAGGTCAACATTACGGAGGTGACCCTGAGCGTGAACCGCAGGGTGGACAATACCACAAGCTTCATGCTCGTGGTAGCGAGCACGCACGGGCTGTCGGAGCCCGTTACCGGGACGTCGCAGGCCCAGTACTCGTCGTCGTTCCACCTGTCAGGCACCACAGCTGCCCCGATGTGTTACTTTGGCGTGTCTGTCTGCGGCACGTACTCCAACGGGACCCATGTGTTCGAGTACGAGGTCTTCTCTAACCAGAGCCTCGTGGGCCCCTTCGAGATATCTGCAAGCCTTGCCACTCCGCAGGTGCTTGTCGGCCTGGGAATCTCGCTGGCCTTCATTGTTGTGCTGGTGGTCGGCCTCCTCTCCCTGAAACGCTCCCGGGCAGGACCAAAGAGACGACGCCGCCTCCTTGAGGAGTGAAGGTGCGAGTACGCGACCGGCCAGTGTCACGTGCTGCTCTCGCCGGTGCTCATAGGGCAGTACTCATAAAGCGGGTGCGACAGTATGCACCCGGATGACCATGCAATGACAGCAGAAGAGATGGTATGGGATCTCTCGCAGCTTGTCGAGAAGGAGGACGAGGAGTGGGTCTTGTCACAGCTCAAGGCCGCAGTCAGGGAGGCCGGGGCTTTCCGTGACAGGTACCGTGGACGCATCACCTCTTTCTCCGCCAAGGACCTGTTGGACTTCCTCGTGGAGTCGGATGACCTCCAACTGAAGTATGACGGTGTGTTCCAGTACTGCTTCCTCACGTACTCAGCAGATATGACCAAGGCCCGCGCACAGCGTCTGTTCAATGCAGCACAGCGCACCCGGATGCAGATTGAGAAGACGGTCTCATTTGTGGACCTCGAGCTGGGCAAGCTCCTGAGCGAGCAGCCCGGACTGGTCGATGACCCGGTGCTCTCTGAGTACAGACACTACCTGGAAGGAATCATGCGCAGGACGCCACACATGCTCTCGGAGAAGGAGGAGCAGCTCATTGTCATAAAGGACAGGAACGGGATTGAGGCGTGGCAGCAGCTGCAGGGCGACTGGCTGTCCACACGCACCTTCGAGATCGATGTCGACGGCGAGGTCAAGACCATGCCGTATGGTCAGATCATAGGCCTCTACCAGAGCCCTGACCGGGACCTCCGCAGACGGACCAACAAGGTGGTGTACGAAGGCCTTGGAAAGGACCAGATTGTCTGGGCCAGCGCGATACGTGCCGTGTGCAGCGACCACCTTGAGATGTGCAGGCTCCGCAAGTACTCGGACCCGATGGAGCCCTCCCTCATTGTCAACGATGTCGAGAGGGCAACGATTGACAGCCTGATGAAGACGATTGAGAAGAACGTCGGGCTGTACAGGGAGTACCTCCGCCTCAAGGCGAAGGCGATGGGCCTCGACAGACTCGGCAACTGGGACATTGTGGCCCCACTGCCCACCCCAACGGAGAAGAAGTTCTCGTGGTCTGACTCACGGAACATCATCGTGTCGGCCTACAGGGAGTTCGATGGAGAGGTGGGCGAGTGGATTGACCAGATGTACGAGCGCCGCCACATCGATGGCGAGGTGCGCAATGGCAAGCGCTCCGGTGCCTTCTGTTCCACCTGGATGAGCGGGAAGAGCGCATACATCCTCCAGAGCTTCAACGGCACCATGGGCGACGTCTTCACACAGGCCCACGAGCTCGGTCATGCCATGCACGCCCACCTGGGTACGCGTGCCCAGCGCCCCACGAACTATCAGGTCGGGCCGTGCATAGCCGAGACCGGTAGCATCTTCGGCGAACTCCTGCTGGCCGAGAAGCTGCTCTCCCAGGCCGGGTCGGAGGAGGAACGGAGGGCAATCCTCGCGTCCGTACTCGACGAGTTCGGGATAGCTGCATTCCAGGTCTCGGCCCGCGTCTGGTTCGAGCAGTCACTGTATGACGCTATCGAGGCCGGCAAGTACCTCGACGGCGAGACCATTGCAGAGCTCTGGTGCCGCGCCCGCGACAGGATATACGGTGACGCCGTGGAGTGGCTGCCAGAGATGAAGTGGGAGTGGACCATGAAGGTGCACTACTACATGGCCAACTTCAGGTTCTACAACTACCCCTACGTCTACGCGCAGCTCTTCGTCTATGCCATGTACCGCCTCTACAAGGAGCAGGGCAAGGAGTTCGTCCCCAGACTCAAGAAGATCCTGGCCGCTGGCTCCAGCAGGTCACCACGTGAACTCGCAGCCGAGATCGGCTTTGATATCACCAAGGAGGCCTTCTGGCAGAAGGGCATGGACCAGTTCGCCGAGTTCATCGAGATGTTCAGGGAGACCCTCTGAGCAGTGATGACAACGGTGGGTGGACGGCAAGGGTGCTCCCGGCCCGGTACTGGGCCCACGGTCAGCACCCCGGCCAACCCCGTCCACTGAGCCGCCAGTCCGGGCTGGACACAGTGTCTGACCCCAGGCCGGAACAGGACATCCAGCAGTCCGGCTCTGATGTACCTGACAGTTGGTGGGGCTGTCAGTACGATAGAGGTGGGGGGAGTGAAGTTAATAAGCTGTCAGGCCCCGTAGCCACTTGGACACGGTTCCACGTCCGCTCACCGCCTGTGCTGACCACTAGGCCCTCCGGTGTAGACCCCCCACGACCGCCCTGTGCGCTGCACGCAGGTGTGTAGCCCACTGTGATGCACCCGCTCGACACTTGGGACACTCGGGGCGGTACGGTGCTGGCACGGCAGACCCGAACGAGACTGGGTAAGGGACTCGATATGTGCGTTCTCAGGTCTCCGGACCGAAGAGTGCGTTGCGCAATGACACTCATGTTGCTGATGGTGCTCACGACGACAGCCACCACAGGGGCGTCACACCGGCGCTTGGGGGCCGCCCTCGTGTTGGGACACAGCACCCATCAGGACGACCAGACACATACTGGTATCGCCCCGGCCGCCGGCAACACTTCTGTACTCTGGTCATACGCGACCGGAGACCGTGTGTCCACACTGCCTGCCGTCGGCGACATCGATGGCGACGGTACCCTAGAGGTCGTATTCGGCAGTGCGGACATGTATGCCTACGCTCTCGATGGCGTCTCCGGTGGTCTGGAGTGGTCGTCCGATGTGGGAGATGCGTTGTCGGCCTCGCCCGTACTGGGTGATGTCGACAGCGATGGTGACCTTGATGTTGTCTTCGGCGACTTCGGCGGACATGCAAGGGCGCTTGAGGGCACAAACGGTACACCCATCTGGTCGTTCTCGACGAGTGGTGTGGTGCACACCCCGGCACTGGGCGACGTTGACAGTGATGGCGACCTTGACGTTGTGTTCGGCGACGAGGCGGGGTATGTGTACGCGCTCAATGGAGAGAACGGCACGGTCCTCTGGTCGTTCCAGTTGGCGGGTGGCGTGTACTCCTCACCCGCACTGGGTGATGTTGACGGTGACGGCGACATTGACGCTGTGGTCGGCGGCCACGACCACATAGTGTACGCCATTGATGGCCCCACTGGCACCGTAGTGTGGTCCTTCGAGACCGGAGATGCGGTCAGTTCGTCGCCGGCAATTGGCGATGTGGACGGCGACGGTCAGACGGAGGTCGTCGTGGGCAGCGCTGACACGGTCGTCTACGCCATCACTGGTCAGAGTGCGGTCCTGCTCTGGTCGTTCCAGACAGGGGGCCCGGTGGACTCGGCCCCAGCCCTCGGCGACATCGATGGTGACGACAACCTCGATATTGTGGTGGCCAGCGGTGACGGGCGTGTATATGCCATTGATGGTGCAACCGGTACCCCGTCCTGGACGTCCTATCTCGGGGCCTCCTCGACCTCTTCACCGTCGCTCGCCGACCTGGAGGGCGATGGCGACCTGGACGTTGTGGTCAGCGGTGCGGGCGGTGAAGTGGTGGTCATCGACGGCCCTTCAGGGACCCCACTCTGGTCGTCCTATGTGGGGGACTCGGCCTCTCCACCTGTGGCGGGCGATGTTGACGGGGACGGCGACCTGGACATTGTAGTGGGCTCTGACGACCACAACATGTACGCCATCGAGGGCTCAACACGTAGCGGGCGGGTGTTCTGGGAGGCCCTCAGCGGTGACCTGATGTTCCTGCGTACTGCGTGGGTCGAAATGGTCGACCGCGATGGCGACATGCTGTCCAACTACTCGGAGTCCCTCTACGGCACTGACAGCGATAGTGACGACACCGACGGCGACGGGATGCCGGACGGATGGGAAGTGGCCCACGCCCTCGACCCGACGGACGGTGACGACAGCTCCGGTGACCCGGACCTTGACGCCCTCACGAACCTCGAAGAGTACCAGACCGGCTGCGACCCCCAGGACGGCGACACCGATGACGACGGCATGCCGGACGGATGGGAGGTGGCAAACGGCCTTGACCCCACCTTGGACGTAGACGCGTCGGACGACCCCGATGACGACGGCCTCTCCAACCTCGGGGAGTACGAGAGCGGTTGCGACCCATATAATAGCGACACCGATGATGATGGCATGCCTGACGGATGGGAGGTCTCCTCCAGCCTCGATGCCACGGACGCCACGGACGCCACGGGCGACCCCGACCACGACGGGCTCTCCAACCTTGAGGAGTACCAGCACGGCTGCGACCCCCAGGACGGCGACACCGACGACGACGGGCTCCCCGACGGATGGGAGGTCTCCAACGGCCTGGCGCCTACCGCTCCGGCGGACGCGTCCTACGATACTGATGATGATGGCCTCACAAACCTTGAGGAGTACCAGCACGGCTGCGACCCGCTCAACAATGACACCGATGGTGACGGGCTGCCGGACGGCTGGGAGGTGGCACACGGCCTGAATGCGACGTACTCCGGCGATGCGGCCCTCGACACCGACTCTGACGACCTGTCCAACCTCCAGGAGTACCAGCACGGCTGCGACCCGCTCAACAATGACACCGATGGTGATGGCATGCCCGATGGCTGGGAGGTCTCCGTCGGCACTGACCCAGTGCTAGATGACCAGTCCGCGGATCCCGACGGTGACGGCCTCACGAACCTCGAGGAGTACTCGGCCGGGACACTGCCACACAACGCCGACACCGACGGCGACTCTGTCCCCGATGGTGCAGAAGTGTGGGCGGGCTACGACCCGACCGACCCCTCTGACACGCCCCCGCCCCTCATCGTACTGTATGCCCCGGTCATCGTGCCACCACTCGTAGGTGTCATCGCCGTTGCCCTTGTGCTCTCACGACACCGCCTTGCATCACTCTTCACGACCATGTCAGCGCGCCGTGAAACCGCCGCCCTAGCAGGGGACGAAGGTGCGGTTGTTGAGTGGCTGAGGGACGACACGCCACTCGACGAGTCCGACCCGCGACGTGTCCTGCGGGACATCTACATGCGGTACCTCGAGGCGGTGTCCCTCATTGAGGCCCGTCAGTTCGAACGTGCTGTCACACTGCTGGAAGGACTCCTTGCGGAGCTCGGTTCCCGGGAGGAGCTGGAGGTGCTGGACCCGGCGGTGGTGGAGTTCGTACGCAATGAGGTCGAGGCTGCACTGTCCGTGGCGGTCGTGGGCGGGCGGTAGATGGCACTCCTGTGACGAGTGACGGTCGTCCTTACAGTGACGGTGGGCAGCGGGGTGGTCCTGCGGTTGGCGGGCGCGACCATCCATGGTACGATACAACATGGTACGGGACTGATACCGTGTGGTGTGCAGGTGTTCCGGGAACGCCATCGTACGATCCTTGCTACTCGTCGCATCCACATTGCGGTGTGAGACCGCGAAACATCACCACATGGAGTGCTGCCAGACGTGTGCCCCATGTGACTCACCGTATACGATACGGGCAAAGCAAGACTTTTGTCACGTACCGACAACGGGCGCCACAACGTCCTGCAACAACGAGTCGGGCGGCCCGCAGGTGAGATGTCCCGTACCGTGTCGGGCCACGACTGTATACCAGCAGCTACGACGGCGCTCCTTGGTGGTACAGCCGGTACGCCATGTTCACACCACGGGCAGACGTAGTAGCACAGGAGAGGACGGGGTGGTTACAGTGCACAGGTCTTCCATTCTCGTTGTGGCCCTCGTGTGCGTGACCTGCACAGGTGGAGCAGTACTCTGTTCTGGGGTGCTGACGGCACGTGCCATGCAGGTGACCACCGGGGCCGAGAGGCCTAGCACCATTGCGTCGGCACAGGCGCGGCTAGGCGACAGTAGTACCACACCGGCATGGTGGAGCGCCACTGCTGGTACCACAAGCTCTACCATATGGTCATTCCAGACCGGGGGCTCGGTGTACTCCTCACCAGCGCTGGGGGATGTGGACGGTGACGGCGACCTGGATGTGGTTGTCGGCAGTCACGACAGCACACTGTATGCCCTTGACGGTGCGACCGGTTCGACCCTCTGGTCTTACCAGACCGGGTACTTTGTGGTGTCCTCACCGGCGTTGGGAGATGTGGACGGTGACGGCGACCTGGATGTGGTTGTCGGCAGTCACGACAGCACACTGTATGCCCTTGACGGTGCCACTGGCTCCGTCCTCTGGTCGTACCACACGAATGGATCTGCCTATTCCTCGCCGGCGGTGGCAGATGTGGACGGTGATGGTGACCTGGATGTCGTCGCCAGCAGCGCTGAGGGGTGGGTCTACGCTCTTGATGGTGCCACAGGCTCTGCCATCTGGACTTGCCAGATCGTAAGTCCTGCGTATTCCTCGCCTGCAGTGGGGGACATTGACGGTGATGGCGACCTGGATGTCGTAGTCGGTGGTGGCGACAACTGGTTGTACGCCCTTGACGGTGCCACTGGCTTCACCATGTGGTTCCGCCAGACCGGGGGCCGGTTGGACTCCTCGCCTGCACTGGGGGACATCGACGGTGATGGTGACCTGGACGTTGTCGTGGGCGGCTGGGACGGCATGGTCTATGCCCTTGAGGGTGCCGGGGGCTTCATCATGTGGTCCCAACAGGTCGGGGACTGGGTGTACTCGTCGCCCGCGCTGGGGGACATTGACAGTGACGGTGACCTAGATGTCGTCGTAGGCAGTGGCGACTATCGGGTGTACGCCCTCGACGGTGCCAGTGGCTCCACTATATGGTCCTACCGGACGGGATACTGGGTGTACTCGTCGCCCGCGCTGGGAGATGTGGACGGTGACTGCGACCTTGACGTTGTCATCGGCAGTAACGACAAGAAGGTGTATGCCCTCGACGGTGCCACTGGCTCCACCCTCTGGTCGTACCAGACCGGGGACTGGGTGTCTTCCTCGCCGGCGCTGGGGGACGTTGACGGTGACGGCGACCTGGATGTCGTCATAGGCAGCACCGACGGCGGTGTGTATGCACTGGAGGCGTCTGATAGTGCTGGCCGGGTGTACTGGCAGGGACTGGGCGGGGACACATCGTTCCAGCGCAGGGCATGCGTCGAGTACATAGATGCGGACGGCGACATGCTGTCGGACTATTCAGAGTCCCTGTATGGGACGGACAGTGAGGACCCGGACACTGACGGTGATGGCCTGCCCGACGTGTGGGAGGTCATGAACGGCCTCAGTCCTACTGATAGTGACACTGACGGTGACGGCCTGTCCGATGACTGGGAGCTGGCCAATGGCCTGGACGCGGCCGACAGCGACACCGATGACGATGGCCTGCCTGACGGCTGGGAAGTGACATACGGACTCGCCCCAACAGACGGGGGCGACGCTGGTCTTGACCCTGACAGTGACGGCCTCACAAACCTCGAGGAGTACCAGTACGGCTGCGACCCGCTCAGCAGTGACACCGATGGCGATGGCATGCCCGATGGCTGGGAGGTCGCGAACGGCCTCAATGCGACATACTCCGGTGATGCAGCCCTTGACCTCGACGGCGACGGCCTTACCAGTGCTGAGGAGTACTCAGCCGGCACGCTGCCACACAACGCCGACACCGACGGCGACTCCTACTCTGACGGCATGGAGGTCTGGGCGGGCTCTGACCCGACCGACCCCTCTGACACACCTCCACCCTCCATCGTCCTGTATGCGCCTGTGATCGTACCTGCACTCGTGGGTGTCACCCTCGTTGCCCTGGTGCTCTCACGACACCGACTGGCATCACTTGTCCGGGCCATGTCCGCGCGCCGCGAGACCGCCGCCCTAGTGGGGGACGAGGGTGCGGTTGTGGAGTGGCTGAGAGACGACACGCCCCTCGACGGGGCAGACCCCCGACATGTCCTGCGGGACATCTACAGGCGGCACCTTGAGGCAGTGGCCTTGGTTGAGGACGGACGGTTCGAGCAGGCTGTTGTACTGCTGGAAGGGCTCCTTGCGGAGCTCGGTTCCCGGGAGGAGCTCGGGGCGCTAGACCCAGGGGTGGTGGAGTTCGTACGCAACGAGGTCGAGGCTGCACTGTCGGTGGCCGTTGTGGGCGGACGGTAGCTACCGGTCCTGTGACCAGTGACGTGCGTCTTGGCAGTGGATGGTGGGCAGCGGGGTGTTCCTGTGGCCGGGGGATCAGACCGCCCGTGGTGCGATACAACGTGACATGGGACTGACACCACGTGGTGTGCATGTGTTCCGGGAATGCCGTGGAAGGGGCGGAGCAGGAGGAGCGGGCAGCAGGTGTGTAGGGTGCAGTGACCCAGCTGTTGGAGCGGCTGCACGGGCATGCCCCACTGCGACATCCCAGCAACGTCAGTAGGGTGGACAGTGGAACCAGCCACGACCCCGTGAATTAGATAGGAGTCCGCAATCCAACACGGAGAGGGCTCATAGGGGTGGTCGTGCGGTGGCTGACGGTCAGGCCTCACGTATGGCCACGGTGTCTGTCGCGGTTGAGTGGGGGTACGGCCTGCAGGTGGCACTTCCGGGGCATCCACGTAGTGACGTGGCATAGCGGTACGCACGGGTGGTGTGGGCCGCCACGCAGGCCGGTCATGCATGTCACTCTGGTGGACCGGAGTGGTACTCACAGATGTGCAGCGAGTCGTGCTCATCTCAATCACCCCGCACCATTGCCGGGCCACACGCACTTGTGCGGACATTACATCATTGCAGACCAACTGTCAGACGAGAACAATGCCAGTCCGCACTCCTGCCCCAGCCACACAGTAACAGGCCCTGACCACAAGAAGACTTTTATCCCGTGTCCAGAAGCGGTCGACTAGAAATCCGTGGTGCAGCCGTACGGTGCCCGTTGGTGCGTCGTAAGCCGCCAGCCGGGGCCATGGCATCGCGGTGCCACCCAACAGTTTCCCTATGAGGACAGGGCTCCCAACGCTACCGGGCACGACACCCTACAGCACGGTACGGAAGGACGTGACGGGGCACAACAAACAGGGTGGACTACAGTGCGCAAACGTTCCTTTTTCCTCGTTGCCCTTGTGTGGGCTCTGCTCGTTGGCACAACAACCACATGCCATGGACACGCGACGGCATGGGCCCGATGCACGACCACCATGGTCGGCAGTCCCACCGACATGGCACACCTCCATCAGG
>JALVPN010000085.1 GCA_027031765.1 Promethearchaeota archaeon
GTTGCGGCGGGTGCGCCGCGAGGAGTGAAGGGTGTTGGCAGTACACGGATCAGTTGCTGACTGGCCTTCTTGTCCGAATGGGCCACACCTAGGTGCGCCGTCGCGCAGGTCTGCTGTCTGGGGTCATGTGCGCACGGCGGAGCGAGTGGTCGTGCGCGGCTGGCAGCAGGTGGAGGCTATGCTGCTGGAGGCACATGCGGCACGGCACTGTCGCAGTAGGAGGGGTCCGATGACGGGTGCGTGAAGGCTATCAGGCCGGGGGCCCTCACCGCACTTGCAGGTCTCCGTGTGCGGGCTGGTCAGGGGAAGAGGAAAGAGACAGGCCCGTCGAGGGTGCCGCCCTGTATGAATGGCCCGGACAGGGCACCACGGGGCTGTAGGGGAAAGAGATAAGCCCTGCCGGTGTGATGTCACGTCACAGGGTGAGGACATGCGTGAAGGGCCGGGTACGTCTACTGGGGGCGTCGCAACTCGACCGCTGGGTACAACTGTTATGTGTGTGACACCACGCTATGTCATCTCTGCATCTGGAAACGGGAGTGTATCTATCAGAGAGCGAGGCTCTGGCCGCAGGGCCGTGGTACTGGAGCACGACTCGCCAGCGACGTCAGTGGTGGAGGACGGGGGTCATATGATGGTCGGGTGCGGGGACGGCACGGTCCATGTCTGGGAGATGGGCACATGGGCTGCGGTGACGGTGCTCCGGGGCCATTCTGGGGGAGTGCGGGCGCTTGCAGCGGACGACGGGTGGTGCTATTCGGGGTCGCAGGACGGCAGGGTGGTGGTGTGGCGGAAGGGCTCGTGGGAGCGTGTCGTTGCCCTTGGGGGCCTGTCGAAAGGGGTGCTGACGCTTGCGGTAGACGGTACGCACCTCTATTCCGGAGCCGGTGACGGCAGGGTGGTGGTGTGGCGCAAGGGCTCGTGGGACAGGGTTGCCACTCTGGAGGGCCACTCGAAGGGAGTATCTGCGCTTGCAGTGGACGGTGGGCACCTCTACTCCGGGTCTGGTGACAGTACGGTGGTTGTGTGGCGCAGGGGCTCGTGGGAAACAGTCACCGTCCTCGATGGGGGCACGGGTCGGGTAGTGGCTCTGGCGGTGGGCGGTGAGCGTCTGTACTCTGGGTCCAGTGATGGGACGGTGACTGTGTGGCGGAAGGGCTCATGGGAGAGGGCGACCACTCTTGCGGGGCACTCTGGCGGCGTGGTCATGCTGACGATGGAGGACGGACACCTGTGTTGTGGGTGTGGCGATGGGACGGTCGTGCTGTGGCCGGAGGGCTCATGGGAGCCGTGTATGACGTTCGAAGGGCACTCGGGCTACGTGAACGCGCTGGTGGTAGACGACGAGCACCTGTACTGTGCGTCTGCTGACAGTGAGGTGGTGGTGTGGCGGAAGGACTCGTGGGAGGAGGTCGCCACGCTCAGGGGGCACAGGGCCTATGTACGGGCGTTGGCGGTAGATGACAGGCTCCTCTACTCCGGTTCTGAGGACAGTAGGGTGATGGTCTGGCGCAAGCGTTCACTGGACGAGTACAGGGTGCTCAGGGGACACCGGGAGTGGGTGACGGCACTTGCTGCTGACCAAGACCACCTATACTCTGCGTCGTGGGACATGGAGGTGGTCGTGTGGAGGAAGGGCTCTTGGGAGCGGCAGAGGAGCCTGATGGGGCACGTGACCCCGGTGGTGGCGCTGGAGGTGGACGACAAGTACCTCTACTCTGAATCCGCTGACAGGACTGTGGTGGTGTGGGACAAGCGCAGCTGGCAACCGGCCGCAGTCCTTGGAGGGCTCTCGGGCGTGATGCGCGAGCCTACGGACGATGACATACTGGCGCTTGCGGCACTGGAGCTGGCTGTTGATGACAGGTACCTGTACTCCGGGTCTGTGGACGGGAGGGTGCTGGTGTGGGAGAAGGGCTCTTGGGAGGAGGTCGCGGCCCTAGAGGGACACTCGAAGTGCGTGTCTGCGCTGGCCGTGGATGACAAGTACCTGTACTCGGCGTCACCCGACCGTACCATCGTCTGGGAGAAGGGTACGTGGCTCCCGGTGGCCACCCTTACCGGTGAGCCAGACTGGACAATGGCCCTGGCAGCGGACGACCGCCGTGTGTACTCCGTACTGCTTGACGGGAGACTTGTGGTGTGGCAGAAGGGCTCCCGCACAGTCATTGCGCCAGCCGACTAGCTGGGCGGGGGCGGTCGCTTGTGGCAGAGGGGCCACGCGCGTCTCGTGTCTGTGGCGGGTCTGTGCGTCCTCGTGTCGGAACCCTTGCGACTTGCTCCCGGCCGGTGTCAGTCTGACCCGTTCAGCCCGTGTCCGCATCTAGCCCTGACAGGTCACGAGATTGAACAATGGTGCCGGGAACTGGGGTCGGGTTTCGCATGATGGCGCGTGGATGACAGATGGCGTCATCCAGCAAGTTTCCATGTATGTCCACGAGCAGGTTCTGCAAGGTGCTGCATGACCAGAGCGTCCTCATGCAGGGCTATCAGGCGTCCCCTGTGCTTGTAGTTCACTGTTCGGACAGCCCTCTTGCCGTCCTTTTCTCGCTGTCAGCGCACAGTTCGCACACTCGCCGGACAACCATCATGTTGGAGTCCTCCTGCCCAGTTGCCCCTGCAATGCGTCTGGTGCCGGCTTGGTCGCCGAGGGATTGATGATAGTGACCACAGCCGCAAATCATGTCTTTGGTCACTCAAGAGGCCTGTGAGTGGTGTTCCAGAACGTGCTGTTAATAAGTGCAGGACGCGACGAGCACGCGAAGGACTCACATCCCTACTTGGGCGACGAGAGTGAAACAGTTGAGTGGCGGCAGTCACGAAGGGGCCATGTTCACCCGCGACGGTGTCCAGGTTGTCAACTGTGATGCATTGGATGCCTATGACGACTGGCCCTCACCAACGGTCATAGTCTCGGACGGGGCGTATGGACTGGGACATTGGAAAGGGGATCCCAAGACGGCCGAGGAACTGGCCAGCTGGTACGAGCCCCACATCAAGAAGTGGGCGGAGAAGTCCACGCCCCGCACGTCGCTCTGGTTCTGGAACCGGGAGATCGGATGGGCCACTGTGCACCCCATCCTTGAGAAGTATGGGTGGGAGTATGTGAGCTGCAACATATGGGACAAGGGGATTGCTCACATAGCCGGGAATTCCAACACGGAGAGTCTGAGGCGGTTCCCTATTGTGACGGAGGTCTGCGTCCTCTATGTAAGGAAGGCGGAGTTCACGGTTGAGGGCAGGACCGTAGGGATGCAGGAATGGTTGCGATACGAGTGGGAGCGGACCGGTCTTCCACTCTACAAGGCGAACGAGGCGTGTGGTGTCAAGAATGCTGCCACACGCAAGTACCTGACGAAAGACCACCTCTTCTACTACCCACCTCCAGATGCTTTCGAGAGGATGGTGGAGTATGCGAACAAGCATGGAGACCCATCAGGACGGCCCTACTTCTCGCTGGACGGGAGTAGACCACTTACCCGCGAAGAGTGGCAGGCCATGCGGTCGAAGTTCAAGTGCGAGTTGGGGGTGACGAATGTGTGGAGGACGCAGGCCCTTCATGGTGAGGAACGGGTCTGGTCACGAGATGGAAAGGCCTTCCACCCCAACCAGAAGCCACTGGAGCTGATGAGGCTGATAATCCGCTCCACTTCAGATGAGGGCGACGTCGTCTGGGAACCATTTGGTGGCCTGTGCACGGCAGCAGTGGCATCCTTGGACCTGGGACGACGGTGCTATGCAGCAGAGATTGACCGGACAGTCTTTGAGATGGCCGTTGACAGGCTCAGGACGTATGGGCCAGCCCCCCAAGAAGAGTTGACCCGGACCGGGCTGGAACGGTTTCTCTCTATGGACGAAGCTGAAGGAGACATTGACACTCATACCTGACCACTTCAAGGCTAGGATATCTATATCGGGGATAGAGGCCACGGACATATACAACCTTGGAGGGCTCATAGCGGCGGCTATTGAGGACAATGTTGTGTCCACACTCAACAGGCTGAGGGACAGATGGGATCCTGAGGACGAGTGGACAGACTACCGTTTCGTGAGACGGGCTGAAACATTCCCCGATGTGCGGTTAGTACGAAGTTCATCGGAGCGGCCAGTGCTTGGAATCGAACTCAAGAGCTGGTATCTCCTGTCGAAAGAGAGGGTGCCCAGTTTCAGGTTCCGGATAACACCGGAGGCCTGTGCCGAGGCCGACCTGCTTGTTGTCTTTCCTTGGGCACTGGAGAACGTATTGGCCGGAGAACCGCTACTGTTCAGGCCGTTCATCAGGAGCTGCAAGTATGTTGCCGAGTACAGGAACTACTGGTGGCAGCATGTACGGAAGACCCAGGACCCAAGGGGCATTGCACTGGCCGAGCATAGGAGCCCTTATCCAGAGGGGCGAGAAAAGGTCGAGGACAAGCCCGAATACAATAGTGGCAAGAACTTCGGACGCATTGCGCGGACAGGAATAATGGATGAGTTCATCGATGAGTGCATGGACATCAGGCTGGCTGGTGTGGAGGTCAAGAAGTGGATTGACTTCCTGGCATCTGTGTAGCGTGTTCCAGACGACATGTCATTGATGGGCACGCTGTCCGTCCCGTCTTGTGGTCGTTGTGGGCGTGGTCTGCGCAGTGACTGCTGTCTACCCCTCGCTGCGTAGTGTCGCGTCCTCGTAGCGCACTCCCACTCTGGGCCGCCATGGGGTCTTCCTCCCCAGCCAGGTAGCCATGCTTGTCGTCACGTGCTCCGGCGAGTCCGAGGCCGAGGCCGCAGACTTCATATCCTGCGTTGGACAGACGGGCGTTGTTGACGGGCTGTCTGCTCCCACACCGGTGCGCGACACACGGCCTGCGGGGCGCGGACGGCTGGGACTTGGCACACGCGGACGGTTGCAGGTGGTGCGTCCTCTGTTCCGGGAGCCGAGGATGTGCCGGGACATGGCCCAGCCGCCAGGCATGGTACTGTCAGGCCAGCACCCGACGGGGACTGTCCGGTATCCCCTTGGAGGTGCGCGGTCTCGCGTCCACGCCTGGACATGGTGCCCCCGTACTGCAGAGGACTGTCAGGGGCCGTCGGTGCAACTACCTGCAGCCACTGACGCCCGGTCAGACACTGGTCACACCGGAAACTGCGGGTCATACCTGAGACCAATAGATGG
>JALVPN010000086.1 GCA_027031765.1 Promethearchaeota archaeon
GGTCCGGGAGGAACTGTTGTGGAGCGTCCTCGGCCAGCCGTCTGTACGTGTCCCGTGCCTCCTTGTAGCACTCCTCTGCGTCGTGTGGCCGTCCGGTGTCGGCGTAGAGGGCGCCGAGGTTGTTGAGGGTCCCGGCCAGGTCTGGGAGGAACTGTTGTGGAGCGTCCTCGGCCAGCCGTCTGTACGTGTCCAGTGCCTCCTTGTAGCACTCCTCTGCGTCGTGTGGCCGTCCGGTCCTTGCGTAGAGGTTGGCGAGGTTGTTGAGGGTCGTGGCCAGGTCTGGGAGGAACTGTTGTGGTGCGACCTCGGCCAGCCGTCTGTACGTGTCCCGTGCCTCTCTGTAGGAGGCCTCTGCGTCCTGTGGCCGGCCGGTGTCGGCGTAGAGGGCGCCGAGGTTGTTGAGGGCCATGGCCACGTAGTGGAGGAACTGTCGTGGTGCGTCCTTGGCCAGTTGTCTGTAGATTTGCAGTGCCTCTTTGTAGCATTTCTCGGCCCTCGTGTTGTCGTGCAGTGCTGCATGCTTGAGGCCCAGCACGGAGTAGAGGGTGGCCCTCGTACTGGGCGCCAGTGCACTCTGTCTGTTCCCCTGTGTTAGGCCGTGTACGTGTCGGTCGATGCACTCCAGCAGTCCCGGGTTCTCCGCCTCCGTGGTCAGCTCCAGCATCCTGAACAGCAGCGTCACGATGTCTGGCGGGCTGGTGTCGAGGTACTGGCACATCAGAGTCGCCGTTGCCTCCTTGATGTCCCTAGTCCGTGCTGCTTCTTCTAGGTATTCTCCGGCACCGGGGTATTCTAGAAGGAGCCGGGCGACGGAGCGGTGTGGCAGCTGGTAGAGTGGCCTGCCGCCATGTAGCCGCGTCAGGAGGTGCCCACTGCGGAGCACCCTTCCGAAGACTTCCCTTTCGCTGTCTGATGCGCTGGGACTGTTCGGCTGCACCACTCTGCATAGGAAGTCGTGTTTCACCGGACAGTCGGCCTGTGAGAAGACCGCCACCACGAGGAGTGTTTTGATTGCCAGCTGACTTGAGATGATGTCGCTGCGTCCACTCTCGGTCATGACGGTCACACGCCGGTGCATGGCGTACTGGGCCAGCCGTGCCCTGTTGACCTCGTTGTTGTCTCGCCACTGGCGCACCAGCTCTGCGAGCAGCGGCAGATCCTCTGCAGTATTTGTCAGTTGCTCGACAGTTGATTCGTCCTCATCTGGGAAACAGTGCCTTACGAGCTGCTCCATGAAGTTTCTGTCCAAGCGCATGTCCACCGCTGGCACGGTTCTGAGGAGCTCGTCCAGGTCCTGCGAGTATATCCGTCTCTCGTCCTCCGTGCCGGCTACAGGTGGCCTTACGACGGCCAGCAGTCGGATCTGCGTCCTCTCGGCGTTGTCAGCTCCATCCCCGGAGGACTCCTGCCTGTCGTGCACTCCTCGGGCCCACGCCCTGAACCCGCGGATGACACTGAGCACCTGCATTGGTGCGTCCTGTGCCTCGTCGACTATGATGAGGAGGGGCCCGTCCATCTCCACGACCCTATTGATGAGGGCCTGCGCGTTACCAACCAGCTGTGCCCCCTCTGTGTACATGACATGCCAGCCAGCCCTCGTTAGATTATATCCGACGTGGAGTGCCACGGTGGTCTTGCCGGTACCTGACGGCCCGCTGACCACCACAGCGCCGAACGGCTCATCAGAAGAGGGGTCTAGGGCCTCGGTTGCCTGTCTGGTCTCCTCCCGCATGAGCACCTCGTCGGCAAGGAAATCCACCAGTGCGGGCCCGCCTTCGCGCAACGGTACTGCCTCCTCCGGCTCGGTCGGCACTACTTCATGGAACGGTATCATGAACGTGGCGAGCTCGCACTCGACAAGTCGACGGGTGGCCTGCGTTTCCAGCTCCTCAATGTATTTTTGGAGCTCGGCTGCTGTGTATTCTTGGAGCTCCTTGGCTGCTGTGTATTCTTGGAGCTCCTTGGCTGCTGTGCTTGTGGCGTCTCGTTGCGCCCCTGTGGCGGATGCCTGTTCATTGAGAGTATGGTTTTCGTACACTGCCATGAGAATGAACATTTCCGGGTGTTCGTTGGCGAGTGCACCAACTCTTGTGAGGAGGGCGTCCACAGCTCTGGTCGCCATGTCGTCAGGTAACCCCTGTGTGACGAGGAACTCCTTGAGGCCGTCCCTGACAGACCTCTTATCGACCACGGCCTGTATGACCTCCTCGTCCCAGTCCAGGATTCTCTCTAGGGCAGCTCTTGTTGTGTCAGGCATGCCTGTGGCGTTCAGGACAGCTTCGAGGATTCTATTGCGTCTGCCCCGCCTGTCCAACCACTGCCTGAGGGCCCTGACCCCGTGGAGTGAAGCAATCCCAAGACTGACGACCGGGTCTGCAGTGGCAACCACTGTCTGTATCAGTCCCGACTTCCAGGCCACGGCTCCAAGTCTTGCCACTCTACTGAGGCCCTCGCACAGCCACGCCCTGACCCTCTGTAGTGTACTGCCGTCAACTGTCGAACTCACGGTAGACTTCTCCCACACGGGACTCCCCGCAGGTCTGCAGAGGTTTCGACCTCAGGAAGGTTTCGTCCCTTTCATCTGTCCTGAGAGTGAGTTAGAAAGGAGGGAAAAAAAGTTGTCGCCCCGTTGCTGGCCCGTGGCGTTGCTCGCCACAGAGGACCGGCCCCGGACTGCAATAGGCTGCAGCACATGCTGAAGTCCCACATGTAGTGTAGTAGTGACCCTATCACCAGCCTTCGCAACGACCACGGCTGCTACGCGTGGGCTCCCTCATGACCCGGCGCCATCGTCTGCATCACTATCAGGGCCGCTGCTCCCGTGAAGCACCCACCGGAGCTCCTCTAGGGTCTCCTCCACCGTCATGCCAGCACACTCCTCCAGCAGCTGTGCTCTCCTCTCCTCCAGCTCGTCAGGCCCACAGTGCTCCAGTCCCATCGGTGCCCTGTCCAACCACTCCAGCTCACCGACAGAAGAGGCAAGGGTTGCCATGACCGGACGAGGGCACCGACCAGCTTGACGTACCATCGGTGCCCTGTCTGACCCCTTTAGCTCATCGAGTTTCGGCAGGTGTCCTGACACTGGCGTAGGGCGGGCGCTGTCCTGAAACATCTGGGCGCAATGTCCGGCCGGTCAAGACCGGGGTAGACTCAGACCACGGACATTGCCGGTATCGTACTCTGCGTTGGCACTATGCGAGGCCCATGGCATGGCAGTCCAGTCACACACGCCTCTGTGCCATGACATCTCTCCTCCACACTGGGCCACATCATCGATAGGCATAAGTGCTGTCCTTCCAAGTCGGGAGTTGGCCAGTCCTCTGTGGGCTGCGCGACCCCTCGTATGACCGGGCGACCAACTGACTTATTGCGCGAGCGCAGCCTGATGGCATGTGCCCGAGTGAGCGCACGGGCGGGTTGACGAGCGAGCGACTGGGCCAGCGAGGTCTGAGAGAGATGAAGGTCCGCCTGAAGATAGACCCCCAGTGGCTGGAGCTGGAACGACAGAGCATGGACAAGCTCAGACGGGACTATGAGCGGTGGGCAGCCGAGGTGCTCAGGAAGGCGAAGGAGGCCGGCGACCTGCGCACGCTCCGGAAGGTGGTCTACGAGCTCGGTGACCGGTGGGAGTGGAGCCAGGCGACTGGTGACTGGCTGAGTTCTGGCGAGCCCCTCGAAGCGGTGGGACTGGTGCTCAGGATGCCGGGCCTGGAGCCGGGCAAGGAGCGCTACGTCGTCTATGCCATCATGGCGTACAGCAAGGGTGCCACCGACCAGTTCGACCACCTCGGCGACAAGGAACGCGTGATAATCGAGCATGACACTGAGACCGGCGAGTTCGTCTGCTGGTCGACCACCGGCCACGGCTGTATGGACCTCAGGCCCACCCGGCTCCAAGGCTTCAGCTCCCTGGACGAAATCCTCTCCTCGGTCTACTTCATCGCCCAGCCCGGCGACCACGCCTTGCGGCTGGAGGTACCACGCACTGAGGGCCGGCCGTGGATTTTCGTCCAGGCGCTCTGGCAGATAGCGACCGGCAGCAGGGGCTTCACCCTCAAGGCAATCGACCTGCTGCGTGCAGAGGACATCGAGGAACACCTCGACTTCCACTTCGCCCCATACCCTGCGGCCGTGATTGCACTGGAACGCAAGTGGGAGGAGCTCCGGACATCGCTGCTGGGGCGTGTCCGCGAGGGCATCGTTGACGAGATACCCGATGATGTCCAGGCCCGGGACGAGCGCACACTCCAGCTGGTCGGGGCACTGCTCCACCGCATCTGGAACTCGCCACCTGCAACTCAGGTCGTACCCATCAGGAGGGTGCTGGACGAGCTGTCGTCTGCCCGGCCGGCCACCGAGGTACAGGCTGCCCTCGTCCCACTGCTGGAAGACCTCCTCCGGGCCCTCAACGACGTGCTTGAGAGGGCCGAGTACCTCAAGTGGAAGAGCGTCATTGACGAGCGCCGCTTTGAACAGAGCGACATCTTCCGCGGCCTATCGATCTCAAGGCTGGCAAAGGACGCCCTCGCCGTGGCCTTCGACGACATCCTCAGAGAGCACACCCTCGCATACATCGGTTACCCTGAGCGTACCACCGCTGTCGGACGTGCCATGCGGGTGCTCTTCGGCGTCGCCGTCCTGCCAGCAAGGCTCATCGTCACCTTCCTCGAACGCGCCCGTCTTACCCTCTCGCGCCTCGCATCACGGTTCTCACGCAAGTCCACCGGCAACGGTGAGCAGGACGCCGACGACACGGGTGCGGGTGCTGCTGGTGCGCAGGACACGGGGGACAACGACAACGGGACGGCCACCCACCCCGACGGGTCATAGAGAAATCGCTATATATCGATATGCGTGCCTGAAACATGTGAATTATGATGCAGCTGTTCTTCGGACTGACCCCTGAACTGGTACTGCTGCTCCTCATCGTGGGGGCTGCAGTGGGCTTTGTCAGTGCCTTCTTTGGTGTGGGTGGCTGCTTCCTGATGGTGCCCGTGATGATAGTCGTGTTCACAGATGTCATGGGCGTCGATGTAGGGGTGGCCACGAAGCTCGCGTTCGGCACGAACATGGGCGTGGTCGTGCCAACAGCACTGAGCGGTGCATACCGGCACTACCGGGAGGCGGGCTTCCCGTGGACGCACTACTGGCGGTTCGCCATCCCGGTGGGTATCGGCTCTGTCCTGGGCTCCATTGCCGCGTTCTTCGCGCCCGGGTACCTCCTCAAGGTGCTCTTCGGGATCATGTGCATTATTGGGGCCTACAGGTTCATGACGGCGCGGCCGAAGCCGGTCGATGCGTTGCCAGACCCTGACCCCAAGAAGTTCGGTGCTGCCGGGACGTCTGCCGGTGCCCTCGCACACTTCATGGGCATTGGCGGTGGCCTCGTGTATGTACCTGTCCTGAACACGGTCCTATCGGTGCCGGCGCGGGCAGCAGTGGCAATCAGCGTTGCGACGATGGTCATTGGTTCGGGTGTCGGCGCCATCTCGTTCGCCCTGCTCGGCTCGCTGGCCCCGGGTGGGACGCTGCCACCGGGTAGTATCGGCTGGTTCAGTATCCCACTGTTCCTCCTGCTGGCGACCTCGAGTGTTGTGTTCGCCCAGCTCGGTGGGAAGGCGACCCACAGGATCAGTCCCAAGAGGCTCAAGGTCCTGATGGCCGTCCTGTACGTCTACATTGGCCTCCGCCTTGTGGGCATCCTTGCGCTCCTGGGCTGGCCATACTAGTCGGTGGTACACGTACTCCCTGGTCACTGTGTGTCTGTGGCATGTCCGTGTCCGAGGGCCTTGAGCTGCCGGATGGCGCCGCCGGGGGCCACTCCCTTCGGGCATGCCCGCACACAGTTCATTATCAGTTCGCACATCGGTGCTGCGTTGGGTGCGAGTGCAGCGTCAAGGAACCGCTGTCTGTCTGTCACTCTACTGTCAGCATAGAACCTGAGGGCCTTTGCCAGCGCTGCCGGGCCCACGTAGTCGCTGTGCTCGGCGTTCACCGGACAGGAGCCGTAGCATATGGCACACATGATGCAGTCAAGGTACCTCTGTATCCGGGCACGTCCCTCCGGGCCCTGCGTCCTCGGCTCCTGTGCGGGCGCTGCCCAGAGCTCCATGTCGCGCAGTGCCCTGAAGAACGGCCGCATGTCGACCACGAGGTCTTTCAGTACCGGCAGGTTTGGCAGCGGCTCCACGAGGACT
The DNA here is from genome assembly GCA_027031765.1 of Promethearchaeota archaeon. Lineage (GTDB taxonomy): Archaea > Asgardarchaeota > Thorarchaeia > Thorarchaeales > Thorarchaeaceae > JALVPN01. The sequence goes on from JALVPN010000086.1 coordinate 6,198, forward strand.
CCCTGCGCGGGGCTCCACTCTGGTGGCACGGTCTCGATGGCGGGGAACGGTCTCAGGTGCATGTCCTTCTCACCGAGGCCCATGACCTGCGTCCTACACGCCAGTTGTGGCTGCTTGTTTATCAGCATGGCACAGCTCCCACAGACCGCACCACGACACGAGTACCTGAAGGCCAGTGACGGGTCATGCTCGTCCTGGATACGGAACAGCACGTCGAGCACAGTGTCCCCCTTCTTGACCTCGACCTCGAATGTGTCGTAGTGGGTTTCCCCGGCTCTCCCATGTGACCTTGCTATGAGGAACCTCATCAGTACTTCCTCTCCTTCACCTCGAACCGTCCCAGGTGCACGTCCGTGTACTGTACCGCAAGTGCCCCGGGTGCGCCTGTCACAAGTGTGTGTTTCAGGAACTCCTCATCGTTCCTCTGGGGGTAGTCTGTCCGCCAGTGCGCACCACGGCTCTCGCGCCTCATCAGCGCCCCCAGCGTGATTGCCTCGGCCAGCAGCAGCATGTTCTCCAGTTCCAGGGCCCGGACGAGGGCGTAGTTGAACTCGCGGTCGGTCTCTCCAAGGGAGGCCCTCTGGGCCTGTCCCTGGAGCCCCCTGACCCTGCCAAGTGCCTCTGTCAGGCCCGTCTCATTGCGGAACACGCCGACGAGCCTGTCCATGACGGGCCCCAGCTCACGTCTGATGTCTGTAGGCCGGGAACCTGTCTTCCGGAGCAGGAGTCCCTGCAGCCGCTCCCGCTCCCTGAAAGCTGCGTCCTCCACGGCTGTGACATCTGGCTCACCTGTGCTGGCGAGGTCCTTGGCCACTGTCCTTGCTGTGACCGCGCCGAACACGAGGGTCTCGAGGAGCGAGTTGCCACCGAGCCTGTTCGCACCGTGGACGCTCATGCACGAGGTCTCGCCGACTGCGTACAGCCCCTTGACTGGCGTCTTGCCGGTCCAGTCACAGTGCACTCCGCCCATCGAGTAGTGTTGCCCCGGCTGTACCGGGATGGGCTCGTCCACCGGGTCAACGCCACCAAAGTGCATGCAGATCTCCCTTATGCCTGGCAGACGCTCCTTTATCCTCGATGCGCCGAGGTGACGGAGGTCGAGCCACACGTACTGGCCGTCGACACCGCGTCCACTGTCAATCTCTGTCTGGATGGCCCTGGCAACAATGTCCCGTGGTGCCAGCTCCATCTGGTCTGGTGCGTACTCGCCCATGAACCTATGGCCCTCGCTGTTGGTGAGCACACCACCCTCCCCACGCGCCCCCTCTGTGATGAGGATGTTGCTGCCGTACAGGGTCGTCGGGTGGAACTGTACGAACTCCATGTCCTTGAGTGGGGCGCCCGCCCGGAGGGCCATTGCGCACCCGTCACCAGTGTTGATGAGCGCGTTCGTCGAGCGGCCGTACACGCGTCCGAAACCGCCCGTTGCCAGGACGACGGCCCTTGAGGCAAGCCCGAGCACGTCGCCACTGGAGAGCTCCAGTGCTACGAGTCCCGTGACCCGTCCCCCTGAGACCACAAGCGATGTTGCAAACCACTCCTCGTAGACCGTCACGCCGAGCCGCAGGGCCTGCTCATAGACCGTGTGCAGGAGGTTGTGGCCGGTCCTGTCTGCCGCGTAGCACGTCCTCGGGAACGAGGCACCGCCGAAGGGCCTCTGGGCAATCGTGCCATCATCGTTGCGTGAGAACGCCGTCCCCCACCGTTCGCACTCGTACACTGCAGCGGCGGCGTTCTTTGTCAGCACCTCCACGGCGTCCTGGTCGGCCAGGTAGTCGGAGCCCTTGACCGTGTCGAAGGCGTGCCGTTCCCACGAGTCGTCCTTGCCAAGGGCTGCGTTGATCCCACCCTGTGCAGCCACCGAGTGGGAACGGAGTGGGTGGGTCTTTGTGACTACTGCCACGTCACAGTGCTCGGCCAGACCAATGGCGGTCCTCAGACCTGCAAGGCCTGCGCCCACAATAAGCACATCATGCCTGATGGTCATCTGTTCACTCCCAGTGCGGACACACAAATCTCCCTGTCATGTCCTCCTCCGATTTATCCGTTTGGTTGGCGGCGCGGGTGCTCACGTGAGGGCCCATCTCATCGTACCCGTGTGGTCTGCTCCCCCTGGCCGGCACCACATGCCACTCGCCCGAGTCCTACACCAGCCGGCCACCTGGTCACCTGCTCACCTGGTCACCTGCTCACCTGCTCACCGGTGCCCTATCAGAGCGCTATCCCCGGTCAGCACGCTGTGATGCAGCAATGTCGAGGAGCTCGGTCAGCCGGTCAATCACGGTGACGCCCTCTATCTCTACGCCACGCAGGTCAGGCTCGGCCCACGTCGTGAGTACGGGCTGCATCCCGGCCCTCCTTGCTGCGCCGACATCCGCCTCGATGTTGTTGCCGACATATGCGCACGCCATGGGGTTGCAGCCGAGGTCAGCAGCTGCGAGTATCAGGGTATAGGGGCTGGGCTTTGCGTAGCCCACCACGTTCGTCCAGTACACCGTGTCCACGACGTCCCCAATCCCGGTGCGCTGGAGCAGTGGTGTCGGGTCTATCGTCCGGCGTGTGCAGATGGCAAGGTAGAACCCCATGTCACGGAGCCCACGCAGGACCGGCAGGGCATCATCGCATGCGACCTCGTAGTCCGGCGCTGTTATCTCTGCACGGAATGCCCTCTGGATGCGACGCAGGAGCTCCCGGTCCAGGTCGGGGTGTCCCAGCTCCGTCATGACGACCCCCATGCACTCGGTCCAGTCATCAGGGTCGTTGCCCCAGTGGATGTCCACATCGTTCGCTTCCTGGAACTCGGCCACCCACCTGTCGCCCACAGCCACAGCATGCATGAGTTCGCTGTCCTCCCTGTCAGAGAGGTCGATGCCACAGCTCATGGCCGCCCTGCGGATGATGTCGGGCAGTCGTCGTGTCCAGTGCGTCAGGGTGTTGTGGAGGTCGAAGATGAATGCCTTGATGCGCATGCCGGTACCCCCTGCGCGGCGTCCTTTTGAACCGTGCGATATGTGTCCCGTGCACCGCATGACCACTCGTGTGTGTCGCTGTCGACAGCTATCGCTGGTGCTCGGTGGCTGGCCGTTGCACTGTACGTCACTACACCCACGGGACTGTGGTGGAGGGGCCTGCTGGGATGGCCTCTAGGGCGGAGACCGTGGACCGCCCTGCACACAGCGCCGTGCACACCTGCCAGGCGTGGTCATGTCCGTATTGCAGTGCTGTTGTTGCCGGCGCTGTGCCCCGTCCACGGGTGAGCCGCTGGGTTGGCCGTCATGTGCGAGGTCTTCAAGTGTTGGTACCTGTACTCTGTCCACTGTCCGCTGTACTACCACCCTGTTCTATCACTGTGACTTCTGGCTGGCGTCCCTTGCCCTTGGGCTGGAGCCTTATCACGTACTGGGCAGCCTCTTCCAGCTCCTGCATGTGCGTGACAATGAGCACCTGCCGTACTTCCCTGAGCGATGCGATGGCCTCCGGCAACCACCGCCGCCGCTCCGAGTCGAGACCGGCGCCGGGCTCGTCCAGCACGAGCAGGTCTGGTGGTGCCCTCGTGAGGTTGTGGTGTTGTAGGGCCAGGTTGACGGCCACACGCAGCGAGAAGTTGACACAGACGTCCTCGCCACCGGAGGCGTCTGTCAGTGGCACCTCGTTGCCCCGGAGGTCGTACAGTGTTGCATTGTAGTTGTCGTCCACCCGCAGGTCGCCGTACCTGTCGCCGAATATGCCACAGAACAATGTGCGTGCGTGCTCCCGGATTGTCGGGCGCAACTGGTACTCCGCGACCTCGGGGATGTGCCGTACTATCTCCTCCAGGGTGCTCAGTATCCCACGGTCTTCTTCGAGTGCGCTCAGCCGGCCCTGGACCTTGTCAGAACGGAGTTCTGCCTCCACCTCCTGGACGGACTCGAACACCTTCTCCACCACGGCCCGCAGTGGTGTGAGGTCGAGAGTGGTCTGTCCGGCCAGGGTGTCCAGGAGCCCGAGTGCCCTGTCTATCTCATCGTGGGTCGGCAGGCGCCTGAGGATGTCCTCCAAGCGCTCCCGAGTTTCTCGTATCCCCGCAATCTCTCTCTCGACACTGCGCCTTTCGCTACGGATTTTGCTGTCCACACTGTCATAGGCCCGAAGGCCCATCATCGCGTAGAGTGTGTCCCTCCTGTTCTTTGGGGACTGACGGGACAGCCGGTTGATCTCCCCCTGGCGCACGTATATCAGGGCCGAGAACGCAGCACGGTCCATACCGAGGAGCTGCTGCACCTCCCTTGTGACCTTCTCCGCACCACTGGCCACTGCGGTTCTCTTTGGGTGGCCCTCAGCTGCTCCCCTGCTGGCCCGTGTCTGGCCCTCTTCAAGGAGGTACAGTTCGGCAGTGGTCCTCCCGGGGTGGAGGGTCCGTACGACCCTGTATGTCTTCCCGTTGGCCGGGGCCACAAAGTCCAGTTCCACCCGGCCCCGTTCCTTGCCGAACTTGATGAGCCGCTGCAGCTTGGTGACAGTCTTCTCCTTACGCGACACGCTCTTGAAGAGCGCGAACTCGATGGCCTCAAGGATTGAGGTCTTTCCCGAGCCGTTGGGGCCCACTATCGCAATGAGCCCGTCCGGGAACTTGAACTCATATCTGTCGAAGACCTTGAAGTTCTCCACGTACAGCCGCCTTATCATGTCACTCCCCTCCCCCCTCGATGACCCTGCGGAGTCGTTCCAACAGCTGTTCGGGCTCACCGGTACGGGTCTGCTCAAGGTATTCCCGCACTGAGTGCATGACATCCAGCGGTCTGGTCAGTCGGATGTCCCTGGGCCCGTAGCACTCCCAGCGCACGTCCAGGTGGACCAGCAGTGCGCCGGTCTTCTCCTCCACCTCCTGTATCACCTCGTTCCGTTTCAGTGACCCCTCGACCTCCCCGTCTACGGCACCGGTGAGGCGCACGAGTACTATTGCACCATTGGCGTTCTTCTTCCTCTTCATCACCGAGTCGACTACCTCCTGCTTGATCTCCGTTGCCGAGCGGCCCGTCACATCGAGTTTGACCTGGATGAAGCGGCGGGTGTCTGATATCGGGGGGGTCTCGAACTTGACCTCGTCGCCATCTATCTCGACAATGATGACACGCTTCGTCCCGTACAACTCGTTCTCCGGTTTCACAATGCACGTGGAGCCCGGGATGCCCACACAGTTCTCCGTGTCAAGTGCAAACGTATGTTTGTGCCCGAAGCCGTAGTACTGGAACGTGTCGGGTATCGTGTCGTACTCAACATCCAGGTGGTGCGCGAAGAAGAGGGCCACATCGCTGTTACTCTCCGTCACTGCATTTCTAAGGTATCTCCGGGCCCTCTGCTGCCTCGTCCACGCTAGGAGGTGGAGCTCAACGTCCTGGTGCTCCACGCTGAGGGACACCCTGCGGTACTCCTGTCCCTTAGTGCCGACCACCACGTTGCTGGCCTCAAGGCTCCTCAGTGGGCTCTGGTCATACATGAACCCGTAGGGCACGTCGTGGTTCCCGTCGACCAGTATGGGGATGACTCCCTTCCGCCTGACCCGACGGAACACTCCTATCGCAAACGTGAGGTCCTTGATACTGTTGAGGCCGTTGATGTCGAACAGGTCACCCGTGTGCACCAGGATGTGGGGTCTGTACTCCAGGGCGGTGTCCACAGCCCTCTTGAAGGACCGCCTGACGTCCTCGCGCCGTTCCTCCAGCTGGAACACAGCACAGCCGAGGTGTGAGTCTGAGATGTGGGCTATCCTGATCATTCCAACCTACCACTCATTGGTGTTGCCCATCGTGACAGCAGGCCATCATGACGGCCAACACCCCCAGTGCCCTACAACAATGATATGATGATATTAAGGGTTGCGCAGACATGGTCTACCGCACACTCGCCCGTTGCCGCTGGCGGTCGTCGTCATACCGCATATTGGCCCGGGGGCCGCCTCCCTCGACCAGTGTGCATGCTGCTCACACCGCCCTCCACCGGCGCCCCCGGAGTGCGACGCCTGTACCATGCAGTGGCCTGTGGGCGTGGTCTGGCGGTCAGAGAAAAGAGAGAAAAGAGAGGGGTGACGGGCCGGCGGCTGCGTGTTGGTGCGCCGCCCCGGCCAGTCCTCCGTCCACTGCTAGAACACTGCACTATGGATCATGAAGTACCCGCGGTCGTGGTCGCATGCCGGACACTTTGCTGGTGGCTCGGTCCCCTCGTGGATGTAACCGCAGTTCTGGCACCGCCACAGGATTTTCTTCTCACGCTTGAAGACACGGCCGTTCGCTATGTTGTCGGCCAGTGCTATGTACCGGTCATGGTGCCACTGTTCGGCCCTGGCAATCGACCTGAGGGCAACTGCAATCTCCATGAAGCCCTCTTCCTCGGCCACCTTGGCGAACTCGGGGTACATCTCCGTGTACTCGTACTTCTCCCCGGCGGCTGCCGCCCGGAGGTTCTCCTCGGTCGAGGCCAGTGGCCCCGCAGGGTACGACGCCTGGATCTCAAGCTCGCCGGTGATGCCACCAGCCCTCAGGAACTTGAACAGGCGCTCTGCGTGCTCCTTCTCCTGGTCGGCGGTCTCCTGGAAGACCTTTGATACCTGGACGTATCCCTCCTTCTTGGCAACGCTCGCGTAGAACGTGTACCTCATCCTTGCCTGCGACTCGCCTGCAAATGCTGTGAGCAGGTTCTTCGCGGTCTTTGTTCCTTTGAGGTCCATCGGTTCTCATCTCCTCTGGTCTTGTCTGTCACCCGCACCATGCGGGCTCAGCACAGTATAGTCTTCCGCCTTATGTGGCTTTGGTTAGACCAAGCTAATGCCGCCGCCGGGCCCTCACATGGTGCACACGGACCGGCCTGTGCTGTGCATGACGCCAGGGACGTGAGTCCCCCCTCGGACACACGTGGACCTCAGCGGAGCCGTGCGGCAATCTCCCGTGCCAGTTGCCTGCATGCTCCTATCTCTTCGTCCGTGAGGCGGCCGTGCACCCTTACGACAGGCTCGAGTATCTCGTAGCGCGCGTCCTCAAGCTGTTTCCTGAGCTTCTTGACGCCGCCACCGCCCCAGCCATAGGTGCCGAACAGTCCTATGGGCCTCTTCGGGAACCGCTTGCCCACAATCTCGTTGGCGAAGGCCCAGACCTTTGGGAACGGGAACGCGTCGTATGTCGGTGTGCCCAGTACCAGGACGCCCGCCCTCACGGCATCGGTTATGACATGGCTCGGCTCGCTGTACGAGAGGTTGTGGGCCGTCACGCTGACACCGAGGGCCTCGAGTTCGCGCTTCAGCAACATGGCAGTCCTCTGGGTGAAACCGTACATCGAGCCGTATGCAATGACCACCCTCTTCTCAAGTTCCGGGCTGCTCCACTCCAGGTACTTCTTCACTATCCACATCGGGTCTTTCCTGTACACGGGCCCGTGGCTCGGTGCAATGACCCTGATGTCAATGCCAAGGTCCTGCACCTTCTTGATGCCCCTCTGTACGAACTTCAGGTAGCTCGTGATGATCGCTGACACGTAGCGCCGGCTCTCTGCCTCCACCCTCTCCAGGTCGGCCTCGTCGTCGAACAGCCGGCCGTTCAGGGCCCCGAAGGCACCGAAGGCGTCGCACGTGAAGAGCACCCCGTCCTCGACCAGGTACGTGAACATGGTCTCCGGCCAGTGCAGGAACTGCGCATGGATGAACCTCAGGGTCTTCGACCCCAGCGAGATCTCCTCAAGGTCGTCCACAGTGCGCTCCTTCAGGCCCACATCATAGAACGCCCTCTGCATCGGTGCTGCTCGCGGCGTGTAGACAAGCGTCGCGTCCCGTGCAATCTCTGCAATCCTGGGCAGGGCGCCGGTGTGGTCTGGCTCCATGTGGTTGAGGACGATATAGTCAATCTCCGCAGGGTCCACGACCTCGCGTATATTGTCCAACCACTCGTCATCCCACGCCCCTTTGACACACTCGACCAGCGCGACCTTCTCGTCCACTACCAGGTAGCTGTTGTACGACACGCCGAAGGGCAGTTCCCACAGTCCCTCGAACAGGTGTGTGTGGTGGTCGTCCACTCCGACATAGTACACTCCTGGGGCTATCTCACGGTGCATACTCTCTCTCACCTGTCGCACCAGTCACTCCCCATTGATAAAAGCACTTAGATACGGCCGGTGGGCCATGAGGTGAGACCTGGCACGGCCCCGTCATCACAGAGTCATCTGGGAGTAGCAGGCATGTCCGTGTACACCCCCACATCCTCCTAGGTCACGGCGACGCAGCCCGCCGCCTGACCGCTATGGGCCTCCACCTGACCCCTGCGCGGGCACGGCATCATGACGTACCGTCAGCAGGCGCCCGCTCCACGGTCCTGTCTGTGGCAGTCCCTGTTGGCGTCCCCGTCGTGGTCCTGACAGACCACGGGTAGCGCTCGACCATCCGGTCTATCAGTCTGTGCACCTTCCGCTCTTCGGAGGTGCCGGTGTAGACGAGGAAGACCACCTCACCACCACGTGTCCGCTTGACCCTCTGGTACATCGTCTTGACGGTACTGACAGTGTCCAGGACGACCAGTCTGCTGGCAGTCCTGAGGTCGATGTCCCGTTCGCCCACACCTGACATCAGCAGTGCAGCGTTTCCAGCCCACTCCTCAAA
>JALVPN010000087.1 GCA_027031765.1 Promethearchaeota archaeon
GGGACCGGCGACAGGAGCACATCTGCGGTGATGCTCTTGTTGTAGTGTACGAACTTGGACGCGTTTATTGTGAAGGTATACAGCTGGGCGTCCAGACCTGTCGTGTTGATTGTCAGCCTGTACACACCGTCGCCCAGTTCGGTTATTGTGTGCGGTGTACCATAGAGGTCGGTCCAGTCGGTCATCACGGTCGCGCCCTCAATCCCGGCGCCCACCTCGTACGCGGTGAACGTGATGTTCGCAACGATAAGGTCACCCACGTACACGGTGGTGGACTCAAGGCCTACGAAGTGCAAGACCGTTGCCACCGGCGTGAGCTTGATGCGGAATGCAAGACCGCTGACGTTCTCGTAGTACGGCGGGCCGGTCACGGTGAGGTTCGCCAAGAAGTGGTAGCGGCCCAGCTCTGTGAGGCTGCTGCTGTTCACCATCACGGTGTAGGTACCGTCGCCGTTGTCGCGGTAGGAGTATGTGATGCTGCTGTTCAGACAGCTGATACTCACAGTTGCACCTGTGACTGGACGGCCGGTGAGGTAGTCCTGTAACTGGAGCGTGGCCGTCATATTGAACCCATAGGATGCAGGGGGTGTGGCCAGTACTGTGGCCTGTGTGGAGCGGGTTGTCACTGTGACCTGTGTGGAGGTCGTTGCATTCGTGTAGTACGGTGCCCGGTCGCCCCAGACGAACTTGATGGAAATCGCGTGGTCAGCCTCCGGCCCGGCCACGAGGAGGGTGGAGTTCACTGCCAGCCCGTAGCCACCGTCCGTGACGTAGAGCTCGTAGTCCGAGGGGGCAATCACCCCGCCGTTGCCGTGAGTGAGGATCAGCACCGACTTGTCAAGTGCCACCAGTGTGCCGCTCAGCTGGTCCGTCACGGTGACCTCGAAGGTGACGGTCTCAAGGAATGGTGTATTGAGTGGTGAGCGCGTCACTGTGAATGTGACGGGCCGCCTGGTGACCTCGATGTCCACATGTCGCGTACGTGCGACGTAGAACGGTGCTCCTGTCCAGTTGGCCGTCACGGTGATGGTGTAGGGGCCGAAGTTGCCCAGTGCGACGGTGGATATCCGGACGCGGTACCGTCCGTTGCCCAGTGCGTCGACCCAGTAGTTGACACCAATTTCGAGCTGTTCAGATGCAGCACTGCAGTTCGCCCGTACTATGGCACCATCAATGCCCGCACCGGTACTGTCGTCAGTGAAGCGCACGGTGATGTTCGCCTGTGTCAGATATGGGGCCGGCTCCGGCAACTCGCTCTCCAGTTGCGTCCGCCGCTGCGTCACGGTCAGGTAGAAGAAGTCGGTAGCGTTCGCACAGTAGCGGTCCCCACCGTACACCATAGTGGCATTCACGATGAACGTGCCAGTACTCGGGAACACCGACGTGTCAAGTGTTACCGTGTATGTCCCGTCCCCGTTGTCCGCGACCCAGTAGTGGCCTGCGAGGGAGGCGTCCAGGGTCAGCGTCCCGCCGTCCATGCCCTGTGTACTGTAGTCGTCCAGGTCGCGGTACGTGAACACCACTGTGAGGTTGTCGGCATACTGCACTGGGGCAAAGGAGCTGTGGGTCAGGTCAGTGTGCCTCACCCTGACGGTTATTGGTATGCCCACCAAGGTGTGGTTCTGATAGAATGGCCTGCCGGCCCACGTCACGTTGATGTGGAACACATGGTCTCCGGGTGCCCACGATGATGTGTTCAGTTCCAGCTGGAAGACGCCGTTCCCATCGTAGTACAGCGAGTAGACGACCGCCTCATCAATCACAATCGAGAGGGCACTGCCGTTCTCTATCCTCGTACTGCTGAGTGTGTCCACGTACGACAGCGTGAGGTTCACGAGCTCGTCGTATGGTGTGACCGGTAGCGGTTGCCAGTCGACAGTGGTCTGTCTCTGGATTGTCTGTATCGTGACCACGATCGTCTGGTTCTCGTAGTACGGCAGCTCGCCCTTGGTCCAGTTGAACCAGACCCTGAGCTCGCACGTCACAAGGCCACTGAGGAGGTCAGTGTCAAAGTTGACACGGTACTCGCCAGGACGGCCCGTGGGGTCAATCTCCTGCACCACCATGTCGGCCTGTGTGAGGGTCTCGCCGGCCGTCAGCACGATGACTGTCAGGTGCACATTGCCTGCGTAGGGCCCTGTGGCATTCACAATGCCGGTCTCGTTGCCCACGTCGTAGTACACAACGGTGAAGGTGGCGTTCTCACCGTAGGGCGTCATGGCTGGGCTCTCGCTCAGGAAAATGTTGGTCGGCGTCCCGGTGATGGTCACCGTACACAACAGGGTCTTGTTGGAGTACTTGACCGTGGGGCCTGTCCAGTTGGCATAGACAGTGAGGTTCTGCTTGCCAATGGCACCCCACTGGTGTGCTGGCAGTGTGATCACGTACTGGCCTGCGTAGGAGCCGTTCGTGACAGTGTACTGGAGGTCAGCAAGCGTGGTGCTGGTCACACGAATCTGGACATAGTACCCAGCCGAAGAACCGTTCTCAATTCCCGTGTCGGTGTCCACGTCGTGATAGACCACGTATATGTGCACCTCAGCAGTGTACGGCGTGGGCTCGACCGGGTTGTCAAGGTAGAAGGATGTGAGGTGTGTCCTCAGCTCCACAGTCATGCTGAGCGTGTGGTTCTGGGCGCCATAGCGCTGCACCTGGACTGTGATGTTGTACTCGCCAAGGGTGTCCGTGTCCTCAGAGTAGAGGAGGACCTCGTACACTCCCGGTGTTGCGGTCTCGGTGACCGTGTAGTTGAGGACTCCGCTGCCATGTCCGACCACTGCCCCCCAGTCGCACGTTATCGAGTCTGCAGACCCGGTCAGTGGCTGGTCGTGGTCGGTGTCACGGTAGGTCACTGTGAAGGACGCAGTGTAGCCCACTGGGATCGAGACCCTGCTCGTGGACGGGACTGCCGAGGTGTGGAGCTCCCTTACCTGCACCGACAGGACGATGCTCCGTGCCTGGAAGTACTCCTTGGTGGCATTGATCTCCACGTTGTAAGTGCCGAGGACAACGTTGCCCGTCTGTAGTGCAAGCTCGTAGTGGCCCGGACTGCCGGCCACCTCGTTCACCGTGAAACTGTCCAGAGTCCAGTTGCAGGAAACCGTCGCACCAGTGATGGGTGCACCGGTCTCGTCCTCATAGTACACGTCCAGTACTGCGTCGTAGCCCTTGGGCACATCAACGCCCGGCGCGTCCTGTGAGAACAGGTTCGTCTTATAGTATACGTTGATGTAGAACGTCCTGTGGAGCGTGTCGTAGTTGTCCTTGGTCCAGGTCAGCTGGACTGCATACCGCCCGTTCGCAGGCAGTGCGTCGGTGTCGAGCGTCACACTGTACTCACCAGTGCCCATGTCGCTGACCGGCCCTGACCCAGCAGCCCACGAGTACGTCATGGTGCCGCCCGGGAGGAAGTCGCCATTGTCCGAGTCGTTGACCCTCAGCTGGAGCAGCACGAGCTCACCATAGTAGGTGTCGGTCTCCCATGACTGTTCAGACCCGAGAGGGTACTTGACGGTCATGTCGGTCGCGTGGTCGATCTCAAACCCACGGACAAAGTAGCCCGCGTTGTGGACCGCGCCCCCTCCGGACACGCTGTCGTTGACGTAGACGTGCACCTGCCACGCACCCACGGACGCGTTGTAAGCGTCGAGGTTGACACGGCTGGTCACAGCGTAGCCATTGCTGTCCACAGTGGCCGTAAGGGATGTCCACAGTGTCCCGCTCGGGTCGTAGACCTCGAAGACTGCGATGTCCCCTGCATACGCGGGTGCGAGCGTTGCCCTGAGGCGTGTATCGTCATTAGCCCTGAAGGTGTCCGTCCTCTTCCAGGACGAGGTGTCCTCGTCCCACACATGCACATCTGTGATCATGTTCGGCGACGTGCCCCGGATGAACCAGAAGCCGTTCTGGGACGGCGTGTCAATCTCGTACACGGACACGTTCACAAGCCCATCGCCTGGGTCTCCATATGTCCACCCACTGGTCAGGTTCTTGAAGCGGTCGCTGGGGTCTCCAACATGTACTACGTCCCGGTTGAGCGGCAGTGTCAGGTTGAAGAAGTACCTCACGTAGCCACCGGGCACCGCGACATAGTAGTTGGTCTCCCACTGGACCGCAGTGGCATTCTCCACGACGAAGTTGTCACCCTCTGTGTGGGTCTCCGTATCGTTCACCGTGTGACCATTGTACCTCCTTGCGAGTGCTGTCACATAGGCGTCTATGCTCACGGAGATGTCGTTGTCGGGGACTGGGGGGTACGGCGTTGGCTGCCACGTGAAGTTGGCCCAAGACGCGTCGCCCCTGAACGGTACAGCAGGGTAGTACCATGCAGTGCCCCTCCCGAAGACGGGTGTTGACCCCTCCAAGACGTTCTGCACAGCCACGCCGTCCATCTCGAGGTTGAGGTCCTCAGGGGTGGCCTTCGCCTTCATGTAGATGATGATATTGTCGAACCTCCCCTCGGGCAGGATGTCGTATGTCTCGTTCAGGATGTTGGATGCGTAGTACCACTCGCTGTCCGTTACCCGGAGGCCCATGAGTATTGAAACAGAGGGCAGGCTGAAGGCTGACGGGTCGACCTGTACCAGACCTGTCGAGTACCACGTGTTGTCATCAGGCACCGCCTCGAAGTCCCTGCTCCAGAGGGTGGTGCCGCCCTTGTCGGGGTCGCCCAGAGATACGAAGAGCTGGAAGAAGCCCGTCATGTAGCTGCCCCAGTCACGACAGTCCGCATAGTAGTCAAGTGAGACCGCAGCCCATGTCACCTCTCCCCTGTTGATTGTGAGGTTCTGTCTGATGAAGGCCTTGTCGCCTGCGTTGTACCAGAAGCCGTAGAGGTTGCCGTCGTCGTGCCAGTACCCATCAATCTGGAACACAGCCGCCCCGTTCCCACTACCGTGGCCGTTCGCGTCCCACCTTGCAGCCATCCTGCCGATGCCACCGGCCTCGGTCACGTAGACATTGCCAGTGGTGGGCGATATCGCCATGCCAAAGTTGAACCTGAGGTTGGACGTACCAGTACCGTCGCTGCCCCACTGGCCCTGGTAGCTACCCGTTGACGTGAAGTACTGTATCCTGTGGTTGCCGAGGTCGTTCACGAATATCGTGCCATCTGATGCCACTGCGCAGCCCGTGGGCGTCCGGAAGTAGCCCGCGGAACCGCTGCCCACATACGACAGGAATGTCCCCGTAGCACTGTGACGCTTCACACGGTTGTTCGTTGAGTCCGCAATTATGACCTCGCCGTTGTTCTGGTTGATGGCGATGCCTGTGGGCGACCTGAAGTTGGCGCTCCCCGTGCCGTAGCTGCCGAACTGGCCGAGGTAGCCGCCGTTCATGTCAAAGTACTGGACACGGTGGTTGCCCATGTCTGTGACGTAGACCCTGCCATTTGAGTCCCGGATGGCGATACCCCATGGACTGTGGAACTGGCCGTTGCCGACGCCGGGCGTGCCGAACTGCCCGACGTAGTTGCCCACTGCGTCGAAGACCTCGACCCTGTCATTCCCGGAGTCGACGACGTAGACATAGCCCGACGAGTTGACTGCAATGCCCACGGGCCTCATGAACTGGCCGTTGCCGGTGCCCCGGGAGCCCCACTGGAACTGGAAGGTGCCCGTGGACGAGAATACTTGCACCCTGTGATTGCACGCATCGGTCACATACACGTAGCCCGAGCCGTTGATGGCGACGCCCATGGGGTCTATGAACTGGCCCTGTCCACTGCCCCGGGAACCCCACATGGTCACATACGTGCCCGTGGACTGGAATACGTGTACCCTGTTGTTGCCGGAGAACGCGCCCTCAAGGTAGCGGCTCTTGAACTCCCAGTGGGACTCGTCACCGAACCCACTGTTCTCTACCCAGGTGCGGTTCTCGGTCAGGTCGGTGATGTTGGCGAAGACAGCATACCCCTCCCAGTCCTCGCCCAGTGGCACCGACATGTTCACGCCGGTCAGGCCCTGCGTCCCAGAGTCATAGTACATGGGCTGGTCCGTATAGAGGTCTGTGCGCTGCCCGTACTCCTGGCCTATCAGTGGTGCCCCGTTGCCGGAGTACTGGTCTGGCACCCCACCGAGCGTGTACTTGAGCAAGACCTCATCTGGGCCCACCTCGACTCTCGTGCCATCGTCAAGCTCCACGACAGTCGAGCCCGGGGTCGTATGCTGACCCCACGGCCCCACGGTGGCGGCGGCCATAGAACACATCATGAGCAGCATGACGCAGAACATGAGGGGCTTCTTCGTCCACATCCAGATCACCAGTTCCTGTAGAGTGCAGACACAGCGGTCAGCACGGCTATAAAGGGCCTCCTCACAGCCCGACCGACTCCAAGTTCCGTACACCCCATATTAAAAGGATGCCCGTCAGATGCGATTCCAAAAATCGAAACGCCCCCTCCATATTCGCACCGGTCAGACCCTCCGCCTGCGCGCCACAATGACAATCACCACGACGGCGACGACCACAACTGTGGTAGTGAGGATGATGCCTCCTCCTGACAACAGCCATGTCCAGTCCCAGCCCCCCTCACCTGTGGTCTGCGAGGTGGTGTTGCTCCCCCCAGTCGGTGTCGTGGTGCCTGTTGTGGTTGTCGACGTGGTGGTCGTTGTAGTCATCGTGGTCGACGCTGTGTGGTTGAACGTTGCAGTAGGTGACAGGGCCACGTTCAGTGCCCGGTCGTAGGCCTCGAACCAGTACGTCACCGTAGCGGGCCCTACGCCTGCGACCTCAGCAGTCCACCCGGTGCCGCCTGCGGGCACACAGACGTACGTGCTCTCGTGTCCGTCGACCACGAGGTGCAGGGTCACGTTCTTGACGCCAGCGTAGTTGTCGGTCACGTTGACGGTCGCGACAAGAGTGAGGGGTGCAGACGGGTGCGTGTCCAGGGCCCATGCCGCAAAGGTCGGCGGCTCGCTGTCCTCTAGGGCCAGCTCAAGGGTCTCCAGCCATGCCTGGGCCTCTTGGAGTGCAGCGTAGGCGCCTCTCCAGTCCATCCTGTTGTAGAGGTCGTCAGACGCGTTCAAAAGCCGGAGGACACGTGTGAGCACATACTCTACGTTCGTGGGCAGGGGTGACGGTGCGCCCCTCACGAGTGCCTCAAGGCCTCCCACTACCTGCCCCCTCATCTGGTCGACGTAAGTACACTGTGCCCAGTCCTGGTCGAAGGTGGACGTCCCGTTGTGGAACGCAAAGTAGCCCATGGGCGAGTAGCTGAAGTCGCCCACGTAGTGGTGGTATGTCCATGTGTGGTGGAAACCGAGGGCGTGCATTGTCTCGTGGAGCTGGACAGAAGAAATCCCACTCTTTGGTGTGACGCCGTCTGGCCTGTAGTACCGCTCCCAGCTCTTCCATATCACTGTCTGGTTGCGCCCACCAAGACCGGTGAAGGTGCGTCCTGAGTAGTGCATGAGCATCTGCTTCTTGATGAACACCACACCGAACGTGTTCACGTCCGTGTCATTGATGTCCACGTACTGCGGCCGCATGTCGTCCCATATCGCATTGAACATGTTTATGCCGTCCACATGGGTCGTCCCATTGTCCACGTAGGCATAGTCCCAGAACAGGCTCTCCCATGCGGGGTAGTCGTGGATGTCCAAGAAGTCGACCTTCACCGTCCAGTTGATGAACGGTACGAGCTCCTCAAGGTGGGCCCGCTGGACCTCAGCGTTGGTGACCCACGTGAGACTGTCAACAGGGACGCCCTCGTCGACATCCATGCAGAACACAAGGCCACGGAAGAGCCCTTCTGGCACGTAGGCCAGCGGCCTGTGCTGAGTCGGCATGAACAGGAATGCTATCGCGTCATACATGTAGTCGTGGAGGTACTGGCCCAGCGCCTCACGACCGGCAGGTGTGGAGAGGTCAAGAGTGGCCACCTTGTCCTCCAGGTCCATCGTACAGTGCTCGTAGTCCGACGGGTACGGCGGGTCGCCCCACCAGACCCGGGCCCACCGCAAGTACCACTGGTCAGCTGACGGGTCGAGGACGAACACCTTCTCACGACCACCGAACCCGGGGTACTCGAACTTGACCGACGGGTTGAGGTCGTTCTCCCACTCCAGACGGAACCAGTCCTGGGTCTCACCGGTGTCAGGGTCGACCGGGTGGTAGTCGTACCAGTGCTCGAAAGAGTGGTCTGGAGCGTCGAACTCCGAGAAGTTGAGTAGGTATAGTGTGTAGCCAAGTGCCGGCGGGGCCACAGCAGGGTTGGCCTCCAGCCAGTCCTCAACAACGTAGCCGTCTATCTCCATCCCGTCCCTCGGATAGAACACACTCTGCGGTTCGTCAGGGTGTTCCTTCTGGTACTCAAGGGCACTCTCATTGATCGCCGTCCCAATGTCCGTACCCGACACAGAGTTGTCCTCTATGAGCTGTCGCAGTCTCTCGGTATACGACGCATTGGCGTAGTGGACAGCGTAGTGCACGTTGTACACCATTTTCGCGTACTTTGAGCTGTGCATACGCTCTATCGGCAGGCCATCAAGCAGGACTGCCTCGTCTATCACTGTCGGGTCGTAGCCAACAAGCACTATGTTGACGGCCCAGTCTCTCGTAATCTCTGGTACAGCAGCCGGGGTGCTCTCCACTACAGGTGTCTGTCGCACAGGAGGCGCTACACTTGTAGCCTGCGCCCCAATCACGAACAGCAGCAGGACTAGCGCGGCATATCGCATGAAACCCCTTCTTATGCACTGGACTATAGGTGTTCCGTTCAAAGTCAGGCCCGGTCCGCGGGGCAGGACGACAGGACAGGACAGTAGCCCCGCAAAGTCCCCGGAATCCCATTACCCCATGGCCCTCGTCCCCTCTTTCGGTCTGCGCAGTCCCGCCCGTGCACCCGCAAGTCCATGGGAGACCCGGTCACGTGTACCCGTACTGGTCCCCGACAGAAGGTCCACGACCTAGACTCTACCGCTCTACCGCTCCGCACGACCAGAGGGGTACACCACCGAAGTATATAATAGGGTCTATGACAGGATATTACATGGCGTCGGTCGACGGACATCCCATCGTCTGTCTGTCTGCCCTCAATCGCCTAGGCATTCCACAGCACCACAGAACACACATGACCTACCCCCAGTGCCGACCGACGCTGTCACCTTTTTTTCCTTCTTTCCCCAGTCCGTGTCCTTGTCCTCTGTTTGCCCCGTCCTGTCCCCTTCTTGTTCCCGCTCTCTTCCCATGCGGGTGAGGACTGGCAGCCGGTGGTAGGCTGGCCGGCCCAGCTGCGGTCCACTGACAGGGGTATGCTCCGCTATGGGAGATGTTTAATGTGGGGCGTTTCGAGCGGGGTCACAGAGGTGACTCACAGTGGTGGTCTACGAGCTCGACGGAAAGCGCCCGCAGGTGGCGGAGAGTGCGTTCGTGCACCCAATGGCCTGTGTGATTGGGGACGTTGTGATCGGGGAGCGAGTGTTCGTGGCCCCATTTGCGTCTGTGCGTGGCGACCGCGGACGGATTGAGATAGGTGATGGCACGAACGTGCAGGACGGTGTGGTCGTCCATTCGGACCCGTCGTTTGTGACAAGGATTGGCAGGCATGTCAACATCGCTCATAACGCCGTTGTCCATGCGGAGTATGTGGGTGACCACGCTGCAATAGGGATGGGTGCCGTCCTGATGCTGGGCAGCCGGGTCGCCGAAGGGGCGATAATCGGTAACGGTGCGCTGTTGCGTGCGAGCACCGTGACAGAGCCGTACAAGGTCTACGTGGGAGTGCCTGCCCGGTACCTCAGGGACTCGCCACCGGACGACCCGGCGCGCACCGCGATTGAAAGGTATGTGGAGTCATATGCCGAGTCCATACAGGTCTACAAGAGGACGCTGATAGAGGTGGACTAGACATGTCCAGGTCGCCTGCGTGGGCCGTACTGTGCTCCCGCAGGCAGTCTGCAGTGGGTACGCCCGGGTGTCGGTAGTGCTCAGCAAGCCGGTAGTCGCGGTGACATGACCTGTTCCAGTAGACAGAAATGGGCATGTGGCTGGTAGGGCTCCTGTCCGTACAGGGTGACTGCACATTGACCATCGATAAGACACTCCTCTCAAGGGTGACCGAGTTCGCCATGCGGAAGTATGACGGGATGGACTCCACACATGGCAGGGAACATGCTGAGAAGACCGTGCGGCTGGCCCTCTACATTGCGGGGCACGAGGGTGCCGACCCTGTGGTGTGCCAGTTGGGTGCCCTGCTCCACCAGTACCACCCAGAGAACGCCGGTCTCGTGGACGAGTTCCTCCGGTCGATAGGTCTCGACCCACGGCGGCGGGAGGAGGTCGTCCACTGCGTCCAGTGCGTGGAGCTCGATACGATTCACCTTGCGCGGACACTGGAGGCCAGGGTCGTCTTCGACGCCGACAAGCTCCAGACGCTGGGGCCGTTCGGACTCGTGCGTGAAGTGGCCTATCGTACGACCTCACTTGGCGCAGACCTCAGGGAGGCTGTGCGGGCTGCCATGCGCCTGCACCAACAGGTACCGAAACTGCTCCAGACCGGTACTGCACGACGCCTTGCCAGTGCAGCATCGTCCATCATGGAGGGCGTGTTCCAGATGATTGATGAGTGGGACCGCCTGTCATTCTTGGGGTCCGGAGAAGTAGGTCTGGACAGTCAGCTGGGTGCCGGTAGGTCACCACTCTGACCCACTCTGCGTGACGTGGTCTCGCGAGGTGACCGGGGGTGGCTGTGTTCGAAGTCCTTGGTGCGTGGTTCGTGATCTCGCTGACCGGCGCCCTTGCGCCGGGGCCACTGTCTGCCGCCGTGGTCCAGAATGCGACCCGTCGCGGGTGGGCCCACGGTATGCTGCCGATGGTCGGTCACTCGCTCGTAGAGGCCGTGATCATCGGAATGATTGTAGTCAGTCTACAGGCCATTGTACTGAGTGGCACTGCCTTGTCGCGTGTGCTGGGTGCTGGCGGTCTCGCGGTCGTGTTGTTCGGTCTGGTCGCGCTCCGTGACTACAGGTTCCAGCCGGCGGACCCCATGGACGGTGATACGGTGCCACAGGCCCCACTGAGCGCAGTCGGTGCTACGGTACAGGGTGCTGTTGTCAGCGTGCTCTCGCCATATTTCATCCTGTGGTGGTCTGCTGTCGGCCTCTCGACTGTGACGTCTCTGGTCATGGAGCTCAGTGTCGGGGCCGGCACAGTGGTGTTTGTTGGCCTCGTGGTCTTCCTCGTACACATCTCTACTGACCTCATCTACGGTGCCTTCCTCTCTCTTGGGACACATGCGGCCCGCACCAAGGCCGTGGCTGGTGGTATCAACTGGCTGAACGTGTTCATCGGCGTCTTCCAAGTCGGACTTGGTGCGTGGTCCATTCTCCGTGCCCTTCTCCCATAGGTGTCCGTTGTTGCGGACTCGCGGCATGGACGGGGGTGGCCTGATGGGTCAGCCACCTAGCAGTGCGCACCGGAGGAAACAGCATGCCGGTGGCGTGATATACCGGCTCGCCTGTTGTGTACTCCAGATGGTCAGAAGGGCTATGCCAGGGCCGAGCGCCATGTCTGCGCCCGTTGCCCCCAGCGACCCCACCAACTATTTATGGAAACTGCAGGGACGGTGGGAACGCAGGTCATGTCGCGCAGTAGTCGGCCTGTCGTGTGGTGGCCTGACCGGGGGACCGGTGTTGACCTGTTGCTGGGACTACTCAGCCGGGTGACAGGCCACCGATAGGATGTGGTCTCGTGTACAGGTCTCCAGTAGTCTTCATTCTCGTCGTTACCCTGACCCTTGCGGGCGTCGCGGTACACTCCCACGGTCAGGCACTGGCAACGCCCCGGGGGCACACCGTCGGCGTGGACGGGACAACGGACACGCCAAGTGACGGTAATACATCTCTGGCTGCTGGAACGGTCCTGTGGTCGTATCAGACCCATGGCCCGGTGCGTTCCTCGCCAGCACTGGACGATGTTGACAGTGACGGTGACCTCGATGTGGTCGTGGGCAGCGATGACGGCCGGATCTATACCATTGACGGCACCACGGGTACGGTGCTCTGGTCGTACCTGCTCCTCCAAGACGTGTCCTCCTCGCCGGCACTTGGCGACGTTGACGGTGACGGTGACGTGGACGCGGTTGTCGGCTGCGACAGTGGCAGGGTATATGCCATTGACGCTTCCGAGGGCAGTCTACTCTGGTCGC
This sequence comes from Promethearchaeota archaeon, assembly GCA_027031765.1. Classification (GTDB taxonomy): domain Archaea; phylum Asgardarchaeota; class Thorarchaeia; order Thorarchaeales; family Thorarchaeaceae; genus JALVPN01. Next base: position 12,146 of record JALVPN010000087.1, read on the forward strand.
ATCAGACTGGGGACCGTGTGGCCTCCTCGCCGGCACTTGGAGACATGGACGGTGACGGTAGTCTGGAAGTTGTTGTCGGGAGCAATGATGACCGGGTGTACGTGCTCAATGGTACGACCGGCACGGTGCTGTGGTCGTATCAGACAGGGGCTGAAGTGTCGTCGTCGCCGGCACTTGGAGACATGGACGGTGATGGTGACCTTGACATTGTCGTGGGGAGCTCCGACCACCATGTGTATGCCATCGACGGCGTTGCCGGGACGGTGATATGGTCATTCCAGGCCGGGGGCAACATCTCCTCGTCACCCGCCCTAGCCGATATCAACGGTGATGGCCACCTGGATGTGGTCGTCGGCAGTCTGGACGGGAACATGTATGCCATTGATGGCACCACAGGTACCATGCTCTGGTCGTACGAGTCGTTGGGCCCTGTCGAGTCCTCGCCCGCGCTAGGCGATGTTGACCGCGATGGTGACCTGGACGTGGTGTTCGGTACTCACGGCCAGTACGTGCGTGTCCTCGACGGCGCTACTGGCACGGCTGTGTGGTCGTCTGGGACTGGGTACCCGGTATCGTCGTCGCCGGCACTTGCGGACGTTGATGGTGATGGTGACCTGGACGTGGTTGTGGGGTCCTGGGACAACAACACATACGCCCTCGACGGTCGTACGGCCAGTCCCATCTGGGCGCACGAGACCGGGGCCCCCGTGTGTTCGTCCCCTGTGGTCGGTGACATTGACGGTAACGGTGTCCTCGATGTGGTCTTTGGGAGCGGTGACCACAACGTGTATGCCCTGTCGACCTCGGCAGACGCGGGCCGTGTGTTCTGGCAGGGGCTGGCCGGTGATGCCTCCTGGCACCGTACGAGGTCTGTCCAGTCCATAGACCCCGACCACGACATGCTATCGAGCTACTCCGAGGGGCTCTACGGTACCGACATTGGGGACCCCGACACCGATGCAGACGGGACACCTGACGGCTGGGAGGTGGCGAATGGCCTCAACGCGACGGACGGACACGACGGGGCTATGGACCCTGACGGCGACGGCCTCTCGGACCTTGGGGAATATAGGAACAGATGCGACCCCCACAGTCCCGATACAGACGGTGATGGGCTGCCTGACGGCTGGGAGGTAACTAACGGCCTGGACCCTGCAGGCACCGATGATGCTGGTGGTGACCCCGACGGTGATGGGCTGACGAACCTGGCGGAGTACCAGAATGGCTGCGACCCACATAGCAGCGACACGGACAGCGATGGCATGCCTGACAGATGGGAGCTGGAGAATGGCCTGGACCCCGCTGACGCCAGCGATGAGGGCACTGACCCGGATTCCGACGGGCTGTCGTGCTTGGCAGAGTACCAGTACGGCTGCGACCCGCACGACCCCGACACTGATGATGACGGCATGCCCGATGGCTGGGAGACCGCACATGGCCTCGACCCGACTGACATGGGCGATGCGGGGGCCGACCCAGATGGCGACGGGCTGATGAACTCTGGGGAGTACCAGTACGGCTGTGACCCCAACAACAACGACACGGACAGTGACGCACTGCCGGACGGCTGGGAAGTGTTGAGCGGCCTGGATGCAACAGCCAACGATACGGATGGTGACGGACTACTCGATGGCTGGGAGGTCGCCAACGGACTCGATGCAGCGGACAACGATACGGACGCTGATGGCCTCTCTGACGGCTGGGAGGTCGCCAACGGACTCGATGCAGCGGACAACGATACGGACGGGGACAGCATGCCTGACGGCTGGGAAGTCATCAACGGCCTCGGGGCAACGGACGCCAGTGACCAGACCGACGACCCGGACGGTGATGGGCTGACCAACCTTGCTGAGTACCAGAACGGTTGCGACCCCCACGACAATGATACTGATGGTGACGGCATGCCTGACGGCTGGGAGGTGGCGAACGGTCTGGAGCCCGTTGATGGGGGTGACGCTGCACTGGACACCGACCATGACGGCCTCTCGGACCTCGCGGAGTACCGGTACGGCTGCGACCCAAACAATCCCGACACTGATGGTGATGGCCTCTCTGACGGCTGGGAGGTGTCCGTGGCCATGGCCCCGCTCGTGCCCACTGACGGGCTCATCCTGTGGGCCGTCCTCATCGTGCCCAATGTGGTCGTCGTGTCTGTTGTGGCTGTCAAGTGGCACAGGCGGCGTGACCAACGTCTACGTCCATGGCGCTATGACCCGGACATCGAGTCTAGGGGTGGAAAGGCACGGAGCATGGTGGACTGGGTGTCACAGCAGGAGAGGAAAGCCGGTCTGCTCGAGGCCAAGGAGGACTTTGCTGGGGCGGCTGCGGTTTTGAGGGAGGTCGTGGCAGCACTCGGGCGGGGACGTCGTCGTCTGCTGGAGAGGGATGCCGACTGGTACGAGGCCACATGGACAAGGCTGACACGCGTACTCCGACAGTATGAGGTCAAGAAACATATCGCAGAGGCCCGTGAAGCGGTACAGGAGGCAGAGGCGGGACTGGAGGGACTGTGGGACATCCGTGCACTGCAGCGGTACAAGAAGAGACTGCAAGACACGGAGCAGCGGGCAGCGGCCTTTCTGGCCCGGGCACGGGAACTGGCTGCAGGCACGGGCCTATTACTGGAGGAAGGGTGGGTGACCAGTGCAGAGG
>JALVPN010000088.1:0-1335 GCA_027031765.1 Promethearchaeota archaeon
GAGCTGCAGGCGCGACTCAGTGGGCCCCAGCTTGAAGAGCCGCCCTACGAGCCGGTGGAGGTCTCGGACTACTACGTACACCCGAGTGAGGAGGTGTTGACGCAGGAAGAACTGGACGCATTCCTCGGCCTCGTGCCACCGGGCAGTCGTGTGGCCGTGGACGACCTCCTGCGGACTGACACCTATGATGCTGCACTCAGGCTGTTCCTGTGTCTGGTGGTACTCGTATCACGGGGTGCCCTCTCGTACGACCCGGACGGACGGACCGTGTGGCGGACGGAAGGGGACGGCCATAGCTAGCAGGAGGGGACCGCATTTCAGATGAACGAGTTCATGGTCATTGTCAGGATGCTCACGCGTCCGGGCAGTCCTATGGGCGCCGGTGTCGACGACCTGCTCGATGCGCTGGGACTGCCAGAGGATGTGGGGCCGTCCGTCCTCTTCCGCCTGCTCGCAGCACTGCACAGACTGTTGTCTCCGCTGGGACTCCTCGTACGTTTCAACCCGGTGACGCAGACATTCTTCCTTGACACGAGGCGCGTGCGGACACCCATTGGTGGGCTGCCACTACCTGACAGGCTGGCGGCTACACTTGTCGCCGTCATCGTACAGTCATACGTGTCGCGTGGCTGGGTCTCCATAGACCAGATACGTGACGTGCGTGGGAAGACCCCGCGTGGGATCAGGGAGGACCTGCGCCAGCTGGCCGACCTCGGATACGTAGAGCTTGACCGGGGACAGGGCCAGCTCCGGGCCCGTCCGGGTGTACGTCTCACCTTCGAAGTCGATGTGGCTGACCTCTTCAGGCGCCTGTCGGAGATGTCGCGCGATGCGGCCCCGGTCGACGGCTGAAGGGTGGTACCATCCCTGCAGTTTCCGGAGGTGCTGCGGTCACTGCGCATTCGCTAGTTTTATCAGGCGACACGGGCCCCTCCTCAGTGGTCCTTAACATGTCACGACGGTCTCTTCGATATGCACGAGCGACATGTCCGGTGTGCGGGAGCCGGGAGGTCGCTCGGGATGACCTCAAGGGTGACCTCCTGTGCACTAACTGCGGCCATATTATCACCCGCAAGGAGACCCGTGCCGTCGGCAAGTTCGACATCGCACAGCTCCTCAACCGCGAGGGTTCCATGAGCTTCATGGGGCTCAGGGATGCCACGGGTGCGTCAGACGACAAGCTCTATGGTGTCCTGCAGAGCATGATTGACATGGGGTTCATAGTCCAGGTCGGTGGCAGCTACCAGCTGACACGACGGGGACGCCGCTGGTACAGACAGCGCCTTGGAAAAGAGTGGGGGTACTAGGGCCCAGCAGGAGGCAGCCCGCCAAGAG
>JALVPN010000088.1:1345-5076 GCA_027031765.1 Promethearchaeota archaeon
GCAGGCAGGTAACGAGATTGGACTGCCAAACGACCGCAACTGGTTCGATTACCTTCGTATGTGTTCGGTCTTTCACGATTCACCAAACTATAAATTATTATCATCGTGGTACAGAAGAAGGCATGGTATGTCCCACTCTGTTGCCCTCTCCCAGGCCCTCGTCCGCCCCGCTCCAGATAGGCGAATGACTACATCTCAATGTTTAATATACTTCTCTCTTGAACGAACGCAGGGTCTCGGACAGAAGATATTCATATCTCCCCTCAGCTGGCCGACACGCCGCGGCTGGCGGGGAACAGCGTTGAGCACGTCGCTCCTCGCGGGGAATAACCACGCGAATACCTTTCTCTTTCTGCTTCTGTCCGAGCCCTTACCATCACTGACAATCCAAAGTGGCGCTCTCCACGTCGTCTGGCAGCCGTGACAATGTCATGTGCGTCTTGATCCCACGCTGACTGCACGTCCTCCGCGTACACCGGGTCCTGTAGCACCGGGGGCCCGGTAACTGTGACGGTCAGTCCCACCGTGCCCCCTCCGTGACCTCTCATCGGCAGGTGCCATGCTACCATGCCATGCAATACTGCGACGTCCAGCCCTGAAGATATGGGATAGGGGGAGAAGAAGAGAGGGGGGACTGGAGGCAGGACGTGCCACCAGGGCGTGTCCTACGCTGTTGCGTCTGCGACGGTGGTGATGCCCACGGGTCCTTCAAGGAGCTCCTCAGACTCGGCGGGCCTGCTCTCAGGCGACTGGAGGACGGTCTTCGATGGCCATGTCATATGGCGCCTCCTGAGCCCTGTTGGGGTCTCTGTCAGGCGTGAGGTGTCCAGACTCCGAGGCCCGAGTCCGAGATGGGGCAAGCCTAGGAAGGGCATTGCAGTGAGTGCATCCCTGAGAGGGCAAGCTGGCATGGCTACACCAGGACTCCTGAGCTCTCGTCGAGGTCGGACTGCCAACGTACTCTGACTCGCCACCTACGGGCATGCCCCCGTTCCTCTCCGACACGGTGTATCTCAAACACCCACCGTCTTTGCCCCGCCCACCAGAGCAGAAGACGGCCAAGGAGGAACCCCAGGGCTGGCGACTGCAGCAGCAGGGTCAGACGAATCGCACTCACGATGGGCATGAGGAGGAAGAACATGTTAGCTGCTATCCCTCCAAGCAGATAGAACGGGGGTACTTTGATGAACCATACGGCAAGGGGGGAGAGCTGGACCTCCCCGGTCGTGTCCAGTTTCCCGTTTACGTGACGCGTCACGAGGTAGCACACGACGAATCCGAGCAGCCACAGCAGGACGTACGCTGGCGGGACGTATGGTAGTGATGCGTTCGGGACGCCGTCAATCAGGCCAGAGCTCCAAGGTTGATAGACGTAGTCGATGACAAGTGTCACCACGCCGACGACAGACACAGCCGCATCCAAGATGGTGAACGCCCAGAAGAAAACTGACATAGAGCTTTCATCCAGCTTCATGAAGTCCTCACCTCTAGTCGGGACAGACCCCTCTCCCCGGCGAGTACGTGACACTCGCCCCCTGCCCACGGCCCTCCACGGCCAAACGGCTGCGACAGTGCCAACAACGGCCACGAGAACAGACCCCATGACCGGTGCGTACCCGTCCACGGGTGACCGCGGGTCCATGTGCAGACCTAGTTCGGCGCCGTCTGCCAGCAGGTCGTTGTCCGAGTCGGAATCCTGAGGGTCTGTGTGTCCAAGATGCTCGTCCAGGTTCGCCATGCCGTCATCATCAGCACCAAGCCATCCTTCTTCTCAGCCTTTGTTGTCCCCTGTGCGACAGCCGCCGCGTATCAACCTTGGGGTGTCTGGGCCAGCGTGTTCTTGCCCCACACCAGAGTCACCTCTGATATGATGGAGGTGGAGCCCGACAGTAAGGCAGCGAGTTCGTGACGCGGAGCCTATAGTCCCAGACAAACAGTGACCGCAGACCGGACACACAGCCGGCAACTGATGGTGACCAGCGGGAAAAAAGAAGAGGGCGGGTGGCGGCCGGGGCCGCCACGCCTATCATACTACGATTTCTTCGACCTCTGCGTGCGCCAGCTCGTCGAACTCGGCAGGCTTGCGGCTCTTTCTGATTGCCCAGATGGTCAGCAGAGCGAGCAGCAGTGCTGCTATAAGCAGGGCGATATCGGTCTCGAAGGAGAGCCCGAACCGGTACTGGACGAGTATCGGTGCGGCAATCAGGCTCACCAGGTTGATGACCTTTATCATTGGGTTCAGGGCCGGCCCTGCTGTGTCCTTGAGCGGGTCGCCGATGGTGTCGCCAATCACACCGCTCTTGTGCCGCTCGGAGCCCTTCCCGAGGTTCCTTGCCGGGTCTCTGGGCTCGTCCTCGATGCTCTTCTTGGCGTTGTCCCATGCGCCACCTGTGTTGGCCATGAAGACTGCGAGCAGCTGGCCTGACAGGATGGCCCCTGCGAGGAACCCGCCGAGTGCCTCCACGTTGAGCAGTATGCCCACGAGCAACGGTATCGAGATGGTCATTGCTGCGAGGCTGATGAGCTCCTTCTGGGCCGCGACGGTGGATATTGACACCGGTCTTGCATAGTCGGGCTTCCTCGTGCCCTCGCGGATGCCTGGGATCCTGAACTGTCTGCGGACCTCCATGACCATCTGTCCTGCGGCCCTGGACACCGCCTTGATGTTCAGTGACGAGAACAGCCACGGGATTGCGCCACCAACGAGCAGGCCGGTGAACACCATGGGCTCGGACAGACGCAGGTACTGGGAGCCGGTCACTGCCGGCAGGTTGGCGTCGACAACGAAGCTGTAGAACAGGCTGACCGCTGCAATGACAGCAGACGCGATTGCGACTCCTTTCGTAATCGCTTTGGTCGTGTTGCCGACTGCGTCCAGGTCCGCCATGATCTGTCGTGCGTCCTTGTCGAAGTCGTCAGGCGAGAGCTCTCCGATGCCATTGGCGTTGTCGCTGATGGGCCCATAGGAGTCCATTGCGACGTTGTTGCCGGTGTGCGAGAGCATGCCGATACCGACCAGCGAGATGGCGTAGAGCACGTACAGTGAGCCGTTGACTGCGAAGAGTGCGGCTGAGAGGACAAAGCTGACGACGATTGCGAGGAGTGCCGCGACCGTGGACTCGTAACCGGACGCGAGGCCCTGCAGGATGAAGGTCGCAGTCCCCGTATCAGCGGCTTTCACAATCTCCTTGACCTGGGACTTTGCGGTGGAGGTGAAGTAGCTGGTGACCGGGTTGAAGGACACTGCGAGCATGACACCGATTGCAATGAGTGCGCCGAGCCTCCAGTCGCCGACGTAGAACCACGCAAGGAGGAACGATATCGTGATTGTGAAGGCGCTGGAGACCTCGTAGGACATGAACATCGCGTGCTCTGCGTCCTCGGTCTTCCAGACGGCGACCATGAACGTACCGACCATCGAAGAGATGACACCCACTGCGCGGATGACGAGCGGGAAGACAATCCAGTACATCGGGGCCCCGCCTGCAAGGCCACCGAGAGAGTGGTATATTGCGAGGCCGAGGATGAGCGACGACACGATTGTGACCTCGTAGCTCTCGAAGATGTCAGCTGCCATCCCCGCACAGTCGCCGACATTGTCACCGACAAGGTCTGCAATCACTGCTGCGTTCTTGGGGTCGTCCTCTTCGAGCTCCTCCTCGACCTTCCCGACGAGGTCAGCGCCCACATCTGCGGCCTTAGTGTAGATGCCGCCCCCGACCCGCATGAAT
>JALVPN010000089.1:0-11727 GCA_027031765.1 Promethearchaeota archaeon
ATGTAGACCTCTTCGGGCCTGAGCACACTTATCCTCTTGACCTTCACCCGCTCCTTGATGCGTGGCACGAACGAGGCCTCAATCCAGCTCTTCACCTTTGCCCTGGCCTGCTCGATGTCGTCGCCCTCTGCATTCACATCGACGCGGATGAACAGGTTGTATGGTTCCCTCTCAGTGACTTCCTGTTTGACTAGTGCCCAGAACGCCTTTGAGCCGGCGGGGATGTCGACACGGCCCAGGATTTCACGCCACTGTCGTTCCCCAAGTTTTCGTGTGACCATTGACAGGTCTTTGAGTTCTGGTAACTCCTTCAGTGCCTCGAAGACCGCCTCACCATCAGTGGTCATGTTAGGGTCTTCGAACTCAGCAATGAGATAGTGGTCGGCTCTGAAAACGGGCATCGGTCTGAGTCTCCAGTGATGCTTTGGCTGCGGCCTGTCGGGCACACCACTTAAACGTGATGGTGTGTTTCACCAGCTGTGCCCGCTCCCCTCTCCTCTCTCTCCATCTCTCTGATCTCACGTCCGTAGTGCCAGTAACGGTACCCTGCAGTGAGTACTCCAACCAATGTTACGACCACGAGCCCATGGCCGAGGAACCCAAGGACGGACGCGACAACGAGCATGAACAGGCGTTCAGACCGTGCACCTGGGCCCACATCAAGGTCATGCGCCCCGAGGCTCTCAGCCCGTGCACGGAAGTAGCTGGTGAGGAGCCATCCCGCGAGACATACCATGGCCCACATGTCCAGTGGCACCCCCAGCAGCGTCGTGTCACGATAGGCAAACGGTATTGCAATGAGGACAATGGTCTCTGTGAGCTTGTCGATGGCCGAGTCCATGAAGGCCCCGTGCGGTGTTGACCTCCCAGTCAGTCTTGCGATGCTCCCATCAACACCGTCCATGAACCCCATGATGAAGACGACCGTGCCGTAGGCCCATTGCACGTGCGTTGTTGTAAGCACTAGGAATGCAATCACTGAGAGGAGGAGTGTGGTGTACGTAACAGTGTCTGGTCTGACGCCCGCTCGTGCCAGGAGTCGTGCAGTACTCCTCACCGGCCCTGCAAAGACGCGTCTGAGTCTGAACCTACTCGGTGACACTGCCATGTCCCTCCTCAACGATAGTGGTACCGGACACCACGGCCCCGTCCAGCCCCACTCCCGTCATTACGGTCGCACCGGCAAACACCACTGTCCGGCGGAGGTCGCACCTGTCCCCAATCCTGCACTGCGGGCCAATGCTCACGTCTGGCCCGACTGAGCAGCCTATCCCTATGCTCGACCCGGCCTGGATGAGCACCGGCCCTTCTAGGGTCACCCCGCGGGAGAGCCTCACCTCGCGTGCTGCAGTCAGGTCTTCTCCCACCTCAACACGGTCACCTTGGGGGACATAGACATCCCCAACGGAGTGTGTGGTGCTGCTGCGCAGGACAAGTGCATTTGCGTCGAGGAGTGCTGTGACATCGTCAATGTCTGCCCAAGGGGCCTCTGACTGGTAGTAGCCCACGTTCTCACCGGCAGCAATTGCCCTGTTGAGGACTGCAACCACACTACTCTCTCCAGACAGGACTCCAGCAATGCACTGCTCCACAAAGCGCTCGTCCACTACGAGGGCCATCATCGAGACCCCGACCTCGCTGTTCCCTGTAATGGGCATTCCCACGCCCCCAAGCTTCCCGAGTTCATCCGCATACACCTTGGTGCCATGTCCGTGTGTGCTGACTGCAAGAGTGGCAGTCGTGTCTGGTGCGTGTGCCGACAACAAGCTGGCGATGTCGTCCGCCCCCACCACGAGATCTGCTGGTACCACTATGGACGTCCCCCCGCCTTCCAGCGCCTTGAGGGTACCGACCAGGGTGTGCAGTGGGCCGCGCTCGTAGTCCTCTACGTATATGACCTGGGCCTCTTGGTCAAACTCTTTCCGGACATAGTCCATGACCTCGCTGCTCCTCCAGCCAGTGCCCACACCAATCTCGTCGACTCCTGCCTGCACTAGGCACTCGAGTAGCCTTGCTATGACCGGCACACCTGCTACTGGGAGCAGCGGCTTTGGGGTCTTCTCTGTAAGTGCTCCGAGCCGCTCGCCACGGCCCGCCGCAAGTACTATGCCCTTGCATCTCATCTGACCACATCCTCCGTGGCTGGTCAACTGCCATGCGTGAGGTGGCAGCCTGGTGGGCCCGTCACCTGTGTACAACACGACTGCAGTGTGACACCGGCAGGCTGTTGCATCTCCTGACTGGCAGCCGACCATCCAACAATGCGCGAGTTCATATATGTGATTGCGGACATAGTTCGCGGGTCTGTGCAGTGAGTGTTGAGACGACAAGTGTCCATGAGGTCGGTCTTGAAACGGCCGTAGAGCAGGCTGTCGCCGTCCTCCGTGAGGGCGGCCTTGTGGTCTATCCCACAGACACGAGCTACGGTCTTGCATGTGACCCCAGGCTGCCAGATGCCCTGTCGCGCCTCATCCATGCGAAACGCCGCGACCCGGGTGTTGGCGTCCCACTCCTGTTCCACGACTTCCGGCAGTGTGAGAGCTACCATGACTTCACAGCCCTTGAGCGGGCAATTGCGAGGCTGTTCTGGCCCGGTGCGCTGACCATGGTCGTGTCCACGAAGGCGCATATCCCCGACCAGGTGACGGGCGGGCGCCCATCGGTTGCCGTCCGCGTGCCTGACCACGACGTACCACGTGCCATCGCACGCGAACTCGGTGCCCCGATAGTTGGTACCAGTGCCAACATCAGTGGTGGCCCCAGTCCATTCGAGGTGTCTGTCGCTATCAGTCAGTTGCAGGACTCGGTGGATCTGTACATTGATGGCGGCCCGTCAAGTGTCAGGCAGAACTCAACGATTGTCGGCGTTGACCCGAATGGCGACATCCGTGTCTATCGCGAGGGCGTCCTGTCCATCAGCACTCTGGCTGCAAAGATCCGTGTGGACAACGATGCCTCCCTCCTGTGGACCGAGCGGTTTGTTGGTGCAGACATGTAGGGCAGGGGTGTGGGTCTGCTGTTCAGGTACAACCTCCTCGTGGCCAGTCCCCGTGACCGTGAACGGGCTGCACGTGCTGAGGTCCAGTATTTTGTCGGAGACCTCCTCGGGGATGCCCGTCTCCGCATTCACATCACCCGCATTCCCGGGCTGATTGCATGTCGCACTGGGATGGACCCCTTCGAGGTCGTGCGTGGCCTCAGGACTATGGCCGAGGAGAACCCGTACCAGTTCCGTTTTGCCATCCGTTTCACACCCCTTGAGCGTTGCGTCCCCTCAGACATCGAGTCAATCGTGGGGGCCGTCAGGGAACTGAGCACGAAGGTCAAGGAGGACGAGACGTTCCGTGTCACGGTGCGCCGCCGTCACACGAGCATTGACCACATGGAGGTCGTGCACGCGGCAGCCAAGGAGGTGGCTGCACGTGTCCAGCTCGACAGCCCCGACTGGACTGTCTGGATTGAGATTGTGGGCGAGTGGTCGGGCGTCTCGGTGCTCAGACCGAAAGAGGACATCCTTGCAATAATGACCATGCGTGACGACATGTACTGACTACCGGTCATGACTCTATGAGCACACCTGTCACCCTGCCTGCAACACATCGCGCGAGTGCGTCCTGTCTGTCCTCAAGCGCGTCCGACTCTGCTATCGCTGCCAGTTCCACCTCCGACACTCCGAAGTGCTCCATGATGCGTCTGAGGCCTATCTCGTCATGCACGAACGGCGGCTCCACCTCTCGGCCTATCCTCTCAATGACCCACTCCATGGTCGTCCTGACCTGCTCCTGAGTGTGTGCCACCACCACCACTGCTACCCGCTCAATGCCATCATAGACACCAAGAGTATCAATCGCCCTGTGTATCTGGCGTTGACCGGACGCGCATACCAGTATCTCCGTGGCCAGTGACCGCGTGATCTGATAGCCCCCACGCCAGGCGTTGAGCGCATTCTGTGCTGCCGAGAGCAGGTGTTCAGGGCCCGCCACAAGGTCGCAGGCGAGTAGCTGTACTGCCTCGACACCCTCCGCCTCGGCTGCCATCTCCACCAGTGCAGTCGGCCCTAGACAATGTATGTTGGAGGCCTCTGCAATCCCAACGACTCGTCGGGGCATGCCAAAGAGTGGTTCTACTATCATCTCCGGTCACCACTGTTGGGCAGAGATGGCTGTCAAAGCCTCTTGATGAAATAGTCTGCTACCGTGGGGTCGAACCCGACTTCGAAGACGAGCTTGTCCCGGATTTCGTCCAGCGCGAGTCCTAGGTTCTCGCGCCTGAACATTCTCACGAGCGCTATGATTGACTCCCTGTGCTCCCATGGGTATACCGTCCACCGGTCTGTCTTCACCATATAGTAGTCCGGGGTCACCCGTGATGTGGGCTTGAGGTGGAGCACCGCCGAGCGCACCTCGCGTGCACCAAGGGCGCGCACATGCTCGATGGCGTGTGCCAGCGTGTCGCCTGTGTCTGCCACCTCGTCGACTATCAGGACTCTCTTTTCGGTCATCGACCCTGTCACAGGCTGGACAATCTTGGGCTCCTTCCCACGTACCCCAACATCCGTATAGTACTCAATCCGCACGTTCATCATCTGGCTGGTATACAGGACATCCGAGAGTATCCTAGCTGGGATCCACCCACCGCGAGCTATGCCGACAATCAGGTCAGGACTATAGCCGCTGTCAACAATCAGCTCCGAGAGACGCAGCGTAAGGTTGTATATGTCGCCCCACGATAATATCTCATACTCCATTGCACTCGACCACGGAGTTCTCTGCCCCTCGCAGGGGGTGACCACATATTAACCCACCCCTCATAGTGTGGCACTGTTGTGGGTCACACACTATGTGCCGTATCTTTGGGGTGTGATGTCCCGCAAGGTAAATCAGGTACCACGCACATGCCCTCCCTATGGAACGACCAGACCTCCTCCTGACAGACATCGGCCAGATTGCCACCCTTGCAGGCCACTCGGGATGTCCGAAGACCGGCGAGGAGATGATGGAGCTGGGAGTCATCGAGGACGGTGCCATTGCCATCCGGGACGGCCGGGTCATTGCAGTGGGCCCGTCACGTGACGTGTTGTCAGAGGTCGAGGACCCGGACGGCACGCCAACACTGTCGTTCCCGGGCATGCTCGCCATCCCGGGCTTTGTCGACAGTCACACACACCTCGTCTTTGCCGGCTCCCGCGAGCACGACTTCGCAATGAAGCTCGAAGGAAAGACGTACATGGAAATCCTGAAGGCCGGCGGTGGCATCCTCAATACGCTCAGGGCAACGCGGGCCGCATCGCGCAGGGGGCTGTGCACCAACGCCTTCTCCACTACCGAGAGGATGCTCGCGTGTGGCACGACAACTGCGGAGGCCAAGAGCGGATACGGCCTCGACACAGAGAATGAGATGAAAATCCTCCAGGCAATTGCTGACCTGCGCAACATGGTTCCAATGACAATCCCTGCCACTTTTCTCGGTGCCCATGCCGTCCCACCAGAGTACACAGGCCGACCGGATGACTACGTCGACCTGCTGGTCAACGAGATGATCCCCCGTGTGGGTGAGAGTGGTCTTGCGGAGTTCTGTGATGTCTTCTGCGAGGATGGTGTCTTTGACATCGACCAGTCGCGGGCAGTCCTGCGTGCCGGGCGTGCGGCCGGGATGGAGCTGAAGATCCACGCTGACGAAATAGTGTCACTTGGTGGCGCAGAACTTGCTGCTGAGATGGGTGCTGTGTCTGCTGACCACCTCCTAATGGCCTCGGATGACGGTCTTGAGGCCATGCGGCGTGCTGGGACTGTCGCCACGTTGCTGCCTGCCACCGCCTTCAGCCTTGACACGGAGTATGCCGATGCCCGTAAGATGATTGACATGGGGCTACCAGTGGCCCTGGCCACAGACTTCAACCCGAACTGCTGCAACGAGTCAATGTTCTTCACTCTGGCCTTGGCCTGCTACAAGATGAAGATGCACCCACGTGAGGCCCTGTCGGCCGCGACAATCAATGGTGCGCATGCCCTTGCCCGTGGTCACGAGGTCGGGAGTATCGAGCCGGGCAAGCGTGCCGACATTGTCATCCTCGAGTGTCCAAACCCCGAGTACATAAGCTACCGTTTCGGCGTCAACCTGGTCCACACTGTTGTCCTCAATGGCACTGTGGTCCACACTCGCCTCGGCCCTTGACCGTTATCATTGACCGGCCCGGAGAGCCACTGCCCGTTCACCGGCCCGCCAGTAGTGGCCCCGTGACCTCCTCGACAGCCCCGACGATTGCGCCGTTGTCAATCAGCTCGCATATCCGTTCAATGTCCGGGTATAGTGGACGGTCCTCGGTCAGCTTTGGCACCACATCCCGTATGGCCCCGAGTGCTCTTTTCAGCGGCTCTGATGGTCTCAGTGGTGTCAGCAGGTCGACCCCCTGAGCTGCACACATGTACTCGATTGCCACCACGCGCTTTACGTTGTCCAGTATCTGTCTGGCCTTCCTCGCGGCAATAGTGCCCATGCTGACATGGTCTTCCTGGTCAGCACTGGTGGGTATCGAGTCGACACTTGCGGGGTGGGCCAAGACCTTGTTCTCCGAGACAAGTGCTGCGGCTGTGTACTGGGCTATCATCATCCCAGACGACAGACCGCTGTGTTCGGTAAGGAACGGCGGCAGGCCACTGAGATGGGCGTTGACAAGCCGGTTGACCCGCCTCTCGGCCATGTCTGCAATCTCTGCGAGAGCGATACCGAGGAAGTCCATTGCGAGGGCCATCGGCTGACCATGGAAGTTCCCACCAGATATCACCTCGTCAGAGTCGGGGAATACGAGCGGGTTGTCTGTGGCCGAGTTGAGTTCGGTCTCTATCACACCCCACACGTACTCCACAGCGTCGAGTGATGCCCCCAACACCTGGGGCACACAGCGCAACACATACGCGTCCTGGACCTTCCCGCAGTCTGCATGTGACCTGTTGATCTCGCTGTCACGCAGTATCTCCCTGAGGGCTGCCGCAATGGCGGTCTGTCCCCTGTGTGGCCGGATGCGTTGGATGCGTTTGTCGTATGCCTTTCTCGTCCCCCGCAGGGCCTCAAGGCTCAGTGAAGCGGCCACCGTGGCGTTACGGATCAGCTCCATCGAGTCGTATACGGCCAGGGCACCGACCGCAGTCATAGGTTGTGTGCCGTTGATGAGCGCAACACCCTCCTTGGCAAGAAGGGTGATTGGTTCCAGTCCTGCCTTCCTGAGGGCCTCGTCGCCGTCCATGACGGTGCCCTGGTACTCCGCACGCCCCTCGCCTATCATCACCAACACGATATGGGCAAGGGGTGCAAGGTCACCACTGGCACCGACCGAGCCCTGTTGTGGGACGACCGGTGTCACCCCGCGGTTGAGCATCTCGACCAACATCTCCACCGGCTCGGGCCTCACCCCTGAGTAGCCCTTTGCAAGGGCATTTGCCCGCAGCAGCATCATCCCCCTGACCGCCTCTGTTGGGAACGGGGGCCCCACACCTACGCTGTGGCTCCTGATCAGGTTGACCTGTAACTGTGTGAGGTCTTTTTCGTCAATGCGCACATGTGCGAGGTCGCCGAACCCTGTGTTGACGCCATAGACCGTACGTCCTTCCGAAATGGCACGCTCGACCACGAGTCTGCACTGCTCAATCCTCTGCCGGGCATCCTCATCAAGTCTTACGGGCTCGTTGTGTCTTGCAACCTGGACGACATCGGGTATCGTCAGGTTCTCTCCATCAACGATGACGACCATCTCCACTCACGTGGCGCTGGATGCCCCAACGTCTTTAGTAATCTATCGCAAAGGGTATCTGAGTCCCTGCAGCGCCATACCCGCTGCCGCCCCACTTGTACGAAAGACCTATCCCATGGAAGAGGTTGGGGCGTGTTATAGACAATATCATGGTGCCGGAGAATTGGAACGTGGTTCAACTGCTGAGTCTGCCCTCGAAGAGGAGCAGCTACGCCTTGCAGACCGGGTGTCTCGTCAGGACGACCCGTCGTTCTCTGGCGGCCCCGTCGCCGGGGTCGATGTGGTATATGCAGGTGATGTCGCAGCAGCATGTGCTGTTGTCATCGACACGGCGTCGTTCAAGACGCTGGTGACCCTAGAGCATGTCCGTGAGTGCCACTACCCATATGTCCGCGGGTACTTTTTCCTGCGTGAGGGACCGGTCGTCATGGCACTGCTCTCACAGTTGGAGGCAGGTGTACCTGTACTGGTCAATGGGAACGGTGTCCTACACCCCCGGAGGTGTGGCCTTGCCTCACATGTCGGTGTTCTCACGGGTCGTCAGACCATCGGTGTCACGAAGCGTCTGATGCTGGGCCATGTCGGCCCACGTACGGGGGACTGGGCACCAGTCATTGACAATGACGAGACCATTGGTGCTGCCCTGTGGCCCCCGGGGCGCTCCAGACCGCTGTATGTCTCCATTGGTCACAGGGTGAGCCTTCCCACGGCCCTGTCGATAGTACGTTCTGCTACCCGGTCTGGGCTCCCTGAGCCGCTCCGACTGGCACACCTACGGGCCCGGGACCTGCTCGGGAGGACTGTCCGTAGTGGGGCACATCGCCACCCATAGTGCTCACTGTTGCCTCTCCTGCCACTCGAGCATGGGGACCCGCACGCCCTTCTCCTTGGCCACTTGGATGGCCTTCTCGTAGCCTGCGTCGGCGTGTCTTATGATGCCCATCCCGGGGTCGGTGGTCATTACTCTCCTCAGTCGTTCTTCGGTGTCCTTTGTACCGTCGACACATGTGACCTGCCCCGCGTGGATGCTGTATGGGATGCCCACACCTCCACCCTGGTGGACCGAGACCCATGTGGCACCAGCGGCCGTATTGACGAGTGCGTTCAGGACTGGCCAGTCCGCAATAGCATCGCTGCCGTCCTTCATCGCCTCGGTTTCACGGTTCGGTGAGGCGACAGAACCACAGTCAAGGTGGTCACGCCCAATCACTAGTGGTGCCGACAGCTCTCCGTCGTGCACCATCTCGTTCATTATCAGTGCTGCCCTGAGCCTGTCACCATAACCGAGCCAGAAAATCCGGGCTGGGAGGCCCTGGAACCGGACGCGTTCCTTTGCGAGTTTCAGCCATCGGACGAGGTACCTCTTGTCTGCAAACTCTTTCATATAGCGGTCGTCCAGCTTGTAGATGTCCTCTGGGTCACCACTGAGCGCCGCGTACCTGAACGGCCCCATGCCCTCACAGAACAGTGGTCTGATGTATGCCGGGACAAAGCCCGGGTAGGAGAATGCCTTCTTGAAGCCTGCATTCAAGGCCATCTGTCTGAGGTTGTTGCCATAGTCGAAGGTGATTGCCCCGCGCTCCTGCAGTTTGACCATTGCCTCACAGTGTACTCTCATGGCCTGCATGCTCAGCTCCACGTACTTCTCGGGGTCTCTCTTCCGGAGCTGAAGCGCCTCCTCGTAGCTCATGCCGTTCGGCACATAGCCGTTGAGAGCATCGTGTGCGCTGGTCTGGTCGGTGAGGACATCTGGTGTGATGTCCCGCCTGACAAACTCCGGCACGATGTCAGCACAGTTTGCAGGGAGCCCGATTGACAGCGGACGCCCTTCTTCCATGGCCTCGAATGCCATCTCCAGTGCATGGTCAAGGTCGTTTGCCTTTGTTATCAGGTACTTCTGCTCAATCTTGCGGTCAATGAGTTTCTCGTTGACCTCCACGATGATGCCGACGCCCTCATTCATGGTGATGGCTAGGGGCTGTGCCCCCGACATCTCACCCAGGCCACCCGTCAGGACGAGCCGCCCCTTCAGTGTACCGCCAAAGTACTTGTTGGCAATTGCGGCCAGTGTCTCATATGTGCCCTGCAGGATACCTTGGGTGCCGATGTATATCCACGAGCCTGCAGTCATCTGGCCGTACACTGTCAGGCCCTGCCCTACCAGCTCTCTGAAGTACTCCCATGTGGCCCAGTATGGTACGATGAGGGAGTTCGTAATGAGTACCCTGGGGGCAAACTTGTGCGTCTTGAACACGCCCACTGGCTTGCCACTCTGCATGAGCAGGGTCTCGTCCTCCTCCAGTTCTTTGAGGATGGCAAGTGTGGCGTCAAAACAGTCCCAGTTCCGTACTGCGCGGCCGGTACCACCATACACAATCAGGTTGTCAGGGTCTCGTGCCACATCCGGGTCGAGATTGTTCTGCAGCATGCGGTATGGTGCCTCGGTCTGCCATGACTTACAGTGGAGTTCAGTTCCAGTCGGTGCCTTGACCTTGCGAGGACCCGCCAAGAGGAGTCACCGTCACCCGACTATCGTGTGTCCCCATTTATGCCTTGCTGACCGCGCCGGTCAGTGGTGGCGTTGTTGCTCCATCAGCACCATCCGTTTTCCCGTCCCACCCAGACATCACTACAGTCACACTGTATACCTGTCCCACGAGTGCCCATGTATGGTCTGCAGTGCTCACAACACCCGTACTGCCAGTTTCTCCGCCGCCCTCAGAGACCTGATATATGTCTGTTCGCCAGTCTTCATCAAGATGAGATGTCCTCTATCACAGATGCAGTTCCGGTTCACTTGGAGGCCCTATCAGGAGCGCATCCTGGACGAGCTCCAGGAACACCTCGATGACCGACGCCTACACGTAGTGGCCGCGCCCGGTTCGGGAAAGACTGTACTCGGCCTTGAGGTCGTCCACCGCCTTGGACGACCCGCCCTGGTACTGGCACCGACCCGTGCAATACGGGACCAGTGGGTCGAGAGGTTGACATCCCTGTTCTTGGACGGCACTCGCCCACCACCGTGGGTTTCCCGCGACATCCGTGCCCCTCGGGCCTTCACTGTGGCAACATATCAGGCCCTACACATGGCCCTGTCTGGAGAGTCGGATGAGGACGAGGGGTCGGAGGTCGAGTCTGACGAGTCCTCAGACGGGGACATGGACGGCCCTCTCGCCAGTCACGACAACCCCTTCGGGGGCACAGTCATTTCTGCCGTTGATGTCGTGTCAGCCCTGCGTTCCGCCGGGATCAAGACCATCGTCCTTGATGAGGCACACCACCTGCGTACTGCATGGTGGCTGAGCCTCAATGAGCTGCTGCGGGGCCTTGAAGATGTGACAGTTGTAGCCCTCACTGCGACCCCACCGTATGATGTCCCCGACTTCGAGTGGGCCCGCTATATTGACATGTGCGGTCCCGTGGACGCTGAGGTCTCGATACCGGAGCTGGTGGCTGCAGGCGACCTGTGTCCGCACCAGGACCTCGTCCTTATGTCGATGCCATCTGCTGAGGAGGCCGCTGCAGTGCGTAGGTTCCGCAATGAGGTCAACGAGTTTGTGGCGGCGCTCCGGAAGAATGATGCATTCATCAGGCATGTCCAGTCCCACCCCTGGCTCACGTCGGTGGAGTCCCATGAGGCCGAGATCTTGGAGCACCCCGAGTTCTTCTCAAGCATGCTCGTATTCCTGCACAGCTGTGGTGTGCAGGTCCCGAAGGATGCCGTCCGCCTTGTGGCCGGGTCTTCCCGTTTCATACCCCGCCTGGACCTGGAGTGGCTCGAGACCCTCCTCCAGGGCCTGATATTCCCCCCAGACGACCCCTCCAGCGTCCTCCAGCCCGCTGTCGAAGAGATCCGTGACCGCCTGTATGAAATCGGTGCAATCGAACACAGACGTGTTGTCCTCAGGCGCACCAAGTTCATTGAGAGGCTCCTGCGCCAGAGCATCTCGAAACTGGAACGCATCGTGGAGATTGCAGAA
>JALVPN010000089.1:11737-14666 GCA_027031765.1 Promethearchaeota archaeon
GGATGGTCGTACTCACAGACTACATCCGCAAGGAGTTCCTGCCAAAGGACAGCGGTGACCTCCGACCTCTGACAAAGATTGGCGTTGTGCCCATCTTCGAGGCTATCCGTCGGGCCGGCATACGGGGGGTACGACTGGGTATCCTGACAGGCTCCTTAGTGGTTGTCCCAAGTGCCACAGAGGACATCCTGTATGACGCCGCCGCACATGCTGGGATTGACCCCACCGATGTGCACGTGGAACCACTGGCCTTCACAGAGGAGTACTTGCGGGTCTCGGTATCGGGCGAGTCCCGGGAGCAGAGCGTCCAGCTCGTGACCCGTCTGTTTGAGAGGGGTGGGGTGAACATCCTTGTCGGCACAAAGTCCCTCCTCGGTGAGGGCTGGGACGCGCCCAGTATCAACTCCCTAGTCATCGCCAGTTTTGTTGGTTCATACATGCTCTCAAACCAGATGCGAGGCCGTGCAATCCGGACACAGCCTGGCAACCCGGACAAGACTGCGAACATCTGGCACCTCGTCTGCGTGGAGGACGGCCTGGACTACGGCAGTGAGGACTATGAACAGATGGCACGGCGTTTCAGGGCTTTCGTTGGAATATCGTTTGTCACACCCTTCATTGAGAACGGGATTGCACGGCTCGGCATAGGTGAGCCACCCTTCTCAAGATCCGATGTCCGGTCATTCAACCAGCGGATGTTCGCGCGTGCACGGGACCGGACGAGGATGGTCACTGACTGGCAGACCGCACTGTCTGCTGGCGAGGGTGGAGTGCGCCTTGTGGAGGAGGTCCAACTACAGAAGACAGTACTCCCACGTGGCTTCGTGTTCAGGAACACAATCTCTGCACTGTTCTGGGAAGGGGTCATGACCGCGCTGTATGTCTTCACACGCTCCTTAGAGCTCGACAGAAATGCGTCGTCACTTGACATGCTCATGTCCAACCTCATGGTCGGGGCGATTGTTGGCATCTTGTTCGGCCTGCCAAACATGGTCAGGGCGCTAGTCCTGTTCATACGCCACGGTCCAATCCGTTCGAGCATGCGACAGGTGGGGCAGGCACTGGTGGATGCCCTCTATGATGCCGGTCACATCCATACGCCCCCTGACGAGCTTGAGGTGGTCGCAGAGACCGAGGACACCGATCTGGGAGCTGTGTACTGTCATCTGGAAGGCGGCACGAACCGGGAGCGGTGGGTCTACCTGTCAGCCCTCCAGGAGCTGCTGGGCCCGGTCAGGAACCCGCGCTACCTCCTGGTCCGGAAGTCGCGGTTCTTGGGCCGTTTCCGTCGTACCGACTTCCACCCTGTGCCGTCCGTCCTGGGTACTAAGAAGCGCTATGCCCAGTGTCTTGCACAGGCATGGCGGCGTCGGGTGGGCAAGATGGACCTGGTATACACGAGGAACCGTGCTGGCCGCATCGTACTCCTGAAGGCCCGGACACACTCGCTTGCAGCGGCCTTCGTGCCCCGTTCCAGACGTATCACACGCTGGAAGTGACGCGGCTGGCCCCACATGCGTCCATGTCCGGCCCTGCGGTGGCGCGGTAACATATCTGGGCCGATACCCCGGGGCCTAGAATGGGAGCTCCCATGTCATCCACCGCGGCAGGCCTACGAACTGGGTCACGTATGTGACGACTGCCAGGATGAGCAGAGACCCGATTGCCACCGCCCAGTCTCTGCGTCTGAACTCCAGTCTCTCAAGGTACGTCCGTTCCTTTACCGCACCGAACCCACGGGCCTCCATGCTCTCGGCGATTGACAGCGCGCGTCTGATGGACACTATGATCAGGGGTACAACTATTGGTATGATGTTCTTTATCCGTGTGATTATGTTCCCCTTGTCAAGTTCTACTCCCCTCGCCCTCTGCGCGTCCATGATTGCATACGCCTCAAGGCCCAACGTCGGGACATAGCGCATTGCCATGCTGACCGCAAATGCAAACTCAAAGGGGACACGCATCTGTGTCAGTGCTTGTGAGAGCTGGTCTGGGTGGACTGTGA
The DNA here is from genome assembly GCA_027031765.1 of Promethearchaeota archaeon. Classification (GTDB taxonomy): domain Archaea; phylum Asgardarchaeota; class Thorarchaeia; order Thorarchaeales; family Thorarchaeaceae; genus JALVPN01. The sequence goes on from JALVPN010000089.1 coordinate 13,743, forward strand.
GAAAGAATATCGAGAATGATGTCATCAGTGCGACGAGGCGGAGCGCAAGCGCAAGCGAGTGTGAGAACGGGTGTTCTGCTGGTGAGAGGAGCGTGTTGAAGACCACTATGAATACGAGGAGTGCCGCCAAGCTCTGCATGCTCTTGGCCCAACGACGTAGTGACTTTGCCAGCGCAATTATGGGCACGAGGACGAGGAGCATGACCAGCAGGGGCACAATGTCCATGAACATCAGTGAGACCGCTGAGAGGCATATGGACATGACCATCTTGGACCGGGGGTCCAGACGGTGCACCACTGTGTCGAGGCGTGTGTACTGGAACACTTCGAGAAAGCTCAACTCACGTCCCCCTGAACAGTCCTACAATGATGTCCTCCAGCTCTGTGACCTGCGTTACCCGGACATCTACACCCGGGAATGCGTGGTTCAGGGCTACAGCAGCCTGTGTCATCTGCGGCCGTGTCAGCGAGCAGCACCTGACCACCTCCTCATTGCTCAGGACGACCCCGGTCGGCCCGTCCGCCACAACCCGCCCCGCAGACATTGCCACCGTGCGTGGGAAGTACTCGATCACGAACTCGATGTCGTGCGTCACGACAATGACAGTGCGGCCTTTCCTGTTGAGCTCGACAAGGAGTCCTGCCAGCCGCTCCTTCTGCAACGCGTCCTGACCTATTGTCGGCTCGTCCAGTACGAGGATTTCCGGTTCGGTGGCCAGGACCGAGGCAAGGGCCACACGCTTGCGTTCCCCCCCGGAGAGCGCAAAGGGGGAGCGTTCGAGGTATTCCTCCAGACCGAGCCCTGCCAGTGTGTGCATGCAGCGCTCCTCCGCCTCCGCCTCGGAGAACCCCAGGTTCTTGAGTCCGAAGACCACCTCCTTGTGGACGCTGTCGAGGAACAGCTGGTGGTCTGGTGACTGGAAG
>JALVPN010000090.1 GCA_027031765.1 Promethearchaeota archaeon
CTCTTCCTACTGAACGATATCCGTGTCCGGATATTCTTCCCGGAGTACTTCCTCCAGACACTCGTGGAAGGCCTGGACGCCAGCGACCCCGCTGCGATGGAAATGGCCCACCAACACCTCCGTCTGCTCAGAGACAACTTCCCGCGCTGAGCGTTCCACCCCACCAGCCCCACGTCAGGACGTATGCGTGTCACGGCCTGCTGACAGGAGCAGTTGTATCTGCCGTCACACTCGTGAAGTCAACCCCCAGTTCCGGATGTGGTGTTGGAGTACTGGCCGTGTGTGCGGCAGCAGCTCCAGTGCATCCCGGCTCGAAGTCGGGCTCCATTGTCGTCCATACGGTATGTGCACCATCTCCCTAAATCCTCCTCTGTAGCGTGCCGAGAGTAGGGTGTGAGAATACTCTTGCCTGTGGACACATCACCATACTTGGACGCGAATGCAGTCCTCTACTCCTGTGCTACACCCTTGTCCAATGTTTCTCTGAGGTCAAACTTGTTGCTGACTACGCGGATATTACAGTCGGGGGATGCTTGGGGATGTCCAATCCACTCTTCAGGCCTGTTGGGCGTTGACTTCTTGATGCGTCGCATACAGCAAGTGTAATCTTTGTCCCACTAGAGTAGTCAGAGACAACGTCAATGGATGTGCGGGTCCCGTGCCATTGCTGTGAGCCCTGTCCCATCGTACGTGGTACCCTTGTCTGTTTTCCATCCACGCGCCACTTACGTGACTGGTCAACGAGCGCCCGCCCCAACACGGTCTGTAGTCAGTGTAGTGTGTGTGTCAGTACGGTGCCACATAGACACCGTGTTGCACCCACCACACGGTACCTTGCGGACAAGAAGATTCATATCTGGTTCTGACCAGTATAGTACGGGTCACTGTAGCGATACGGTGGTCTGCTTGCTCACAGAGTGTGTGGCCAGCCCCGTCACAGGAACTCGCACTTGGACTCTGCACGCAGGTGTCCAACTCCGGAGTCCCCGGATGAGTTCTTGCGGTACTGGTCCTCTTGGACCGAACAGGTCCCCTTGCATTGAACTCTCGAGGCATCACGCCCGAGAGGATGAGTCCCCCCACTAGCTTGTTCTCATTGGCCGCACACTCGAGGAGGAGAGCAAGGAGGAAGCGGGGGTTCGCCGCCACCGGCGAACCACTTGCTTCCAGTCCCACAACTGTTTTCAGTCTTCCAACCGACTGTCAAGTATTGCGCCCTGTGTCCCGTGTCCGTTCTCAGCACCACTGCGGGCTGGTCATTTCCCACCAGTAGACACTGTACCCATAGACCTCGGTGGAGTGCGTCGGACAGCACTTGTTGTCTACGAGCACCATGTCTGCGGAAGAGGGACTGCTGGTGGGCCCGACAGCCGTCCTGGGAGTAGCACGGCATTCCCGTCACACGGCGCTTGAATGCGGCTCGTGGGAAAGGCCCTCTGACTGAGGCGACTCGTGCCAGGGTCCAGACTGTGAGCCACCGCGTCCTTCACGGGCCTGTCTGCAGCGACTATGCTTCCTCCCGACCTGGGGCCCACATGCATGCATACATCTTCTGGGACGCTGTGGCCGCTGTGCGTCAGGCCTGCCAGGTGCGGTCACACATACCCTAATGGATACACATTACTTTTTTTAATAACATTTCAAGAGAGCGCATGTTGTTCCGGGTGACGGGGCCGTCCGTGTCGTCCGGTATTTCGTGTATCGAGTCCCGGAAGTGTGTATCCGCATCGGGGGCCGGGGCTGCCCGTGCCGCCTGGCGTTTCTTGGAGCGACAGTCGATGATTCACAACACATTCCTCCTCAGACTACCCGGCGGGGAGGTGCTGGCCTCCTCCCGGTACTGGCCAATAGAGGTGCCAGAAGAGAGCATCCGCGAGTTCCTGGCCACGCGTAGTGAGATACAGAGTGCTTCCAGTGATAGCATTGCAGAGCTGCCACTGATGATTGGTGACATGCGGATGCAGGCACAGCCGTGTGGCAAGGACGACGAGCTCCTGCTCGTCTTTACAACCGACCCTGGGGAGGACGAACGGCTCGTCAGTGAGAAGCTGAGGGAAGGGGCAAAGGCCATCAGTGCAGCAGTCGAGGAACACGGCCTGGAGTATGCAGTTGAGAACTACGAGTCCCTGATTGAGCCTGCTGTGACGACCCGCCTCAAGATAGCACTGGTCGGTGAGGGCGGCACTGGCAAGACGACTACACTCCACCTGCTGCTGGGCGACACTCCGCCGCTACAGTACGTGCCGACCATCGCCCTGAACCTTGAAACCGTAGAGAACATCCGTTTTGGGAGCTACTCGCTCGTGATATGGGACTTCGCAGGACAGGAGCGTTTCCGCCGTCTATGGAAGTTCTATTTTCACGGTGCGGACGTGATATTTCTCGTGTGTGACTCGACGCTGCGCAACGTCATTGTGAGCAAGGACATCCTGAAACTGATAAAGCGCGACGCCCCCAAGGTGCCGGTCTTCGCCATTGCCAACAAGCAGGACAAGCCCGGTGCAATGAAGCCTGACGTCATCCAGAAAATCCTCGGGGTGCCCACGTATCCGATGGTGGCCATTGATAAGAGCCGCCGTGAGGAGATGCTACGTATCCTGATGAATGCTGCTGCACAGTACGTCGGTGTTGCACTGCCAGACCTCCCTGTTTCGGAGATCCTCCGCTTTGTGGACACGGATGCCGGACATCTTGGAGCGCCGTCAGTGTCGGTGCCGGTGTCATCCCAGGCCCCGACAGGGACCGGCGGGGCCCAGACCACAGGTACGACGGTGACGGCTGCGGTGGCTGAGGACACCAAAGAATCCGCCGAGGCGGTCGCAGGAGCGCCAGGAGATGAGGGGTTGGTGGAGGTCGTGGAGGAGGTGCTTGTCGATGAGGATGGCCGCGTAGTTGAAGGGGACGAGGAGTACGAGGTCATCGAGGAGATTGTGGAGGTAATAGAAGAGAGTGTTGAGACGGTCGACGGTGCTGGCCCCAAGACCACGGCGGGGGCTGGGCCGGTCTCTCAGGGGGCTGGAGGGCTCTCTATTGAGCCCGCCCCACAGACGCCGGGGGCCCCCGAGTCTGGTGTGACGGCAGAGTCGGATCAGGCGTCTACAGTACCCGCCGGCCCAACGGCGCTGGTGCGCGAGATTGTTGTGGATGTCCCTGATGCAGACGAGATGGTCGAGGCAGAGCCTGAACAGGTACTCAACAATGACATAGACGCCGCCCTAGAGGTCCTGCACCACGACGAGGTCGCAGCGGACGGTGACGACTCTTCTACGGAGGCCGACGAGCATGCTGTGGAGGAAATCCTTGACAGCCTTGATACGCCACACCGTCCTACAGGCCCGGCCAGAGATGAGGAGTCCCAATCGAGGTTCGACCTGCTCTTGGACGATATTGACGAGATGCTGAGCCGGATACATGATGCCCAGTGGGGGCCCGACGCAGAGGGTGGGGGTGCCGGTGCGGGTGACGAGGAGACTGACGATGCCGGGTCGGAGGGGCACGAGGAATCGCCGGACTCGGAAGACTGATTTGTACGTGGCACCGAGTCAGTCCAGTGAGTCACTTGAAAATCAGGGATCTTGAGCCGGGGAAGCCGGTGTCTGAGCTTGTGGTGCGTGTGGTCTCCAAGGCCGCACCAAGGATAATCACTACACGTACGGGTCGGAAGACACAGCTCACCGAAGTGCTTGTGGCCGACGAGACCGGGACAGCAGTCCTGACCGTATGGGGTTTTGGTGAGAGTTCAGGCCTGAGTGTTGGTGCAGTAATCCGGTTGGTGGACGGTTGGGCCAAGGAGTGGCAGGGCCGGATACAGATTACCCTCGGCCGGTCAGGACGCTATGAGGTCGTACCGGACGATGGCACCATCCCGTCCATTGCTGACCTCGGGTCAAGGTCTGAGCAGTGATGAGAAGACTGATAGTCCTCCACGGTCGTGCCCACAATGACACTCGTCTATCTCTCTGGCCCCATCATCCATGGTGCTCTCCGTCGCGACGACTTCTATCACACGGTCATCAGGACACTACAGGGTGCTGGCGTAGAGGTCTTCGCGCCGCAGTTCATTGGTGCCGACAGCCCCCGGGCTGTCTTTGAGCGCGACACCAGCCACGTAAGGGCATGCGATGTGGTCGTGGCCGAGGTGTCGGGCCCATCGCACGGTGTGGGGATGGAAATAATGCTGTCGGTGGAGCTCCGGAAGCCCGTACTCCTCTTCAGGCACACAGACGCGCAGCCCCTGTCGTTCATGGTACGTGGTGCTCCTAGCACTGCACTGTTCGAATACGCGTCGCTCACCGATGTCGAGTCTGTGCTCGGGGTGCTCCCGGTCGACCGGCTCGTCGTGCACCAGTGTGGGAGGTGTACGTGTGGTGTTGCAGTGCCAGAGGGGGACGGTCTCAGGTGTATAGAGTGCGGTGGGGTGATGGGACGGGCACATGTCCGTTGAGACCGGTGTACCCACAGTCCGTCGGAGGGATGTCTCACTCCTCCTCTCGCTAGCAATACTAATGGTGTCCAGTGCCAGCATCCTCATCCGGCTCAGTATATCGCACCCCCTTGCAATTGTCTTCTGGAGGACGTTCTATGGCGCGGTCATCATGGCTGGTGTGGGGCGTGTCCGTGGTGACTGGCACTGGTACCGGAGTGAGGAGCTCCGTCAGCGCTGGCACTGGCTTGTCCTGATTGGTGCCGTCCTCTCCCTGCACTTCACCACGTGGTTCACAAGCCTGTTCATGACAACGGTTGCGGCCAGCGTCGTACTCGTTGACATGTCGCCCATATTCACTGCAATTGTCTCGGTCGGTGTCCTGGGCCACAGTCTGAGCCGTCGGACTTCGGCCGGCATCCTCATTGCAACCATGGGTGCTGTGATGCTGGCCTTGGTGGACCTCGGCACTCCTGGTAACGATGCCTTTCTCGGAGACCTCCTGGCCCTCCTCAGCTCGGTCTTCCTTGCCCTCTACTTCATCGGCGGACAGGAGCACGCACGTGGTATCCCAAACTCTGTCTACACTTCGCTGGTGTACCT
>JALVPN010000091.1:0-17609 GCA_027031765.1 Promethearchaeota archaeon
GTCGGCTTTCCATCCGATGGGAGCGCGTGACGGACCTGCCAAGCCCGCTCGAGGGGTAGGAAATGACTGGGGTTACATATCGTAACATTGAAGTCCAGCCGTGGTTCACGGGGGAAGAGGACCCATGATTACTCTCGAAGACCTGAGACGGATCAATGCCCGCTGTATCCACTGTCGGGCCTGCCAGTACGCCTATTCTGGAGAGCCGGACAGGGAGGGCGAGACCGAGGAGTACACAGGGATGTTGCAGGGCTGCCCGGCCGGTATCTACTTTGGCTGGGAGGGCTACTACAACTCTGGAAAACAGTGGATGGCCCGGGCGTTCTTGAACGGTGAGATCAAGCCCTCAAAGGAGCTGCTTGAGGTCGTCGAGGCATGTACTACGTGCGGGATGTGCGAGACCCAGTGTCCGAACTACATTGAGACCGTTGCCGTCACGGAGGCCCTGAGGGCCGCTGTGATTGAGGCCGGTGTAGAGCCACTGTCCAAGCACAAGAAGTTCGGCGAGATGGTCCACGACGACAAGATGCGCAACCCCTACAAGGAGCCACGCGACCAGAGGACCGCATGGTTCGGTGGTGAGGTGGACAACTTCGACGCAAAGGTGGCCTATTTTGTCGGCTGCACCGGGGCCTACAGACAACAGCACATCGCGGAACACACTGCCAGCATCCTCAAGAAGCTCGGCATCGACTTCACCGTCCTCACGGGTGAGGTCTGCTGCGGGTCGCCAATCCTACGGACGGGCCAGCGCGATGTCTTCCGCGAGGTCATGGAGATGAACCTCGAACTGTTCAAGGACTTTGACATGCTCGTCTTCAGTTGTGCCGGTTGCTATAAGACCATCCGCAACGACTACCCCAAGATGAGCGGCAAGCCCCTGCCCTTCAAGGTACGCCACACCGTGGAACTCGTCTATGACTTCATCAAGGAGGGCAAGCTCAAGATTGAGACGCCCTTCGACAAGAAGGTCACTTGGCACGACCCGTGCCATAGCGTCCGCCACGTCGGCCTCGCCATCGAGAAGGAAATCCTCGCCCAGTCTGACAACTGGCTCATGGACAGCAGGAAGGCCGAGAAGGCAAAGGAGGCGCACTTTGAGGTCCCACGTGTCGTACTCCGTGCCATCCCGGGCCTGGAGCTCCGTGAGATGTACCGGATAAAGGGTGACAGCTTCTGCTGTGGCGCCGGTGGCGGTGTGAAAGCCCAGTTCCCTGACATGGCCCTCGCAACGGCCAAGGAGCGCCTCAAGGAGGCTGCCTCGACCGGTGCGGAGATACTGATGACTAGTTGTCCCTTCTGTGTCACCAACTTCAACGACGGTCTCAAGTCCCTGCGCGCAGAGGAGGCTGAGACCGGCCAGGACCTCTCAGCAGTGGGCTCAAAGCTCGAGGTCGTCGAGTTGTTGGAGCTCCTCGACAAGTTGCTGTGAGCTCTCGATGTCTGGGGGCCCGTGCGAGGGCCTCCAGCGTCCTCCTTTTGACCTCCCCCCCTCTCATCCACTGTTGTCAGGGGCCGACCCCACGAGTCGTACTACAGGCTGGGGACTTGGGGTGACCGCATCACAGTACCGTGGGTATGGCCACGGGACACGGCTTGGAATGCAGTCAGGCGGCACTCCCGGGCGTCCCTTCCTTGAGCACGGCGGTCAGTCTGCCCTGGACGAGCATTGTGGCCAGTATCCATGTCCAGACTATTGCGGTCATGGCCGTAAGGATCTCCGGTATTGCGACATTTGTCCATGGCATGACCTTCTCGTAAGTGCCCCACCAGAGATAGACTGAGACAAATGGCAGGACGAGTGAGAGCGCTGCGAACCACCGGAGCTCCCTGAACCTGAGCCATGAGAGCCCCATGAACCACATGGAGAACGGGAAGCTCAGGAAGAACCCGACCGATACAATGTAGTGTGTCGGACTGAAGTTCTCCGAGAACACGCCTATGGCCACAAGGAACACCACTGATACGGTGAGGGGCAACACTGACACCTGTGAGGGGCGGTCGTCCATCTGACGGATGAGCCAGACACTGAACCAGAACATGAGGACGCCAGCAACCATCAGACCAGTGTTGAACACAATGGCCCTGAGCAGTGGGTTGAGCCCTATGTCGGTCCGCGTATAGTGGCCGAGGTCACTAAGTGCGTTGTCTGTCCATGTCCAGTGCGGTGCAAGGAGGATTGCCAACCCGATTGTGAACAGCACAAAGAGCGGGCCCACATACGCTGCGAGGACTGGTCTCGGTGTCCTCTCAAGCCATTCACATAGTGACATACTCCGTTTCGGTAGCCCTGTGGTATTTCAGTGCTTGCCTGCTTGTGTGTCCCTCTGTCAGCCCGCGGCTCTCGACGGGTCCGCGTTCACAGTGAGTGGCCTCACACTATGTCCAGCTCCTCCTCTGTGAACTCCCTCGTCACCGTGGCGCTACTGCGTGCACGGAGCTCCTCGTCCTCCTCGTGGAAAAAGGCATAGAACATGACTATTGCCAGCACATAGAGGCCGCTCACAAGCACATATGGGAGCCTGTAGAGTCCAGATGCGAGGATGAGGCCCCCAATGTTCGCAGCCACACCACGTGCTATCGAGTCGCCGGTCCTGACCACACCGATTGCGGTGGCACGTTCCTCCTGGTCAAGGCGTTCCATGAAGAAGGCACTGGACACTGGCCCCGCCATGTTCATAAGGGCCGTCCTGGACACATATGCGAGGACTGCCCACCACAGTGTTGGTGCCCATGAGAGCATCAGCAGGAACGGTACGGACAGCATCTCGGTGACCACGACCGTCCTGACCTTCCCGAGTCTGTCTGAGAGTGCCGGTGCGACAAAGTTGCCGATGGCAAGTACCACTGTGTTGACCCCGAAAATGAGGCCTATCGTCGACTCGTCGAGACCGAAGGCCCCTTTGAAGAAGATGTTGAAGAAGACAACAATCATGCCTGCACCAAGGCCGACAGTGGCGGTCACTATGGTATACTTCCCAATGAAGTCCCAGTTCTGGACGTGGTTGAACCCATAGGGCTGGGCACGCACCTGCGCAGTGTCAGGGGGCATCAGCACCACCAGTCCAGTGCTGAGCACGAGGGGCACGATGCTCAATAACAGTGTCAGGCGGTATGCCTGTTCCAAGGTGACCACTTCTGGTGCCGACATAACAATCCCGGGTAGCAGCCCACCGGCAATGTTGCCCGTGAACACTGCGATGAGCGAAAAACCACCGGCCACACTGAATAGGTGCGCCCTCTCGCTGTCGGTCGTGAGGCCCGCAATGTATGGTGTCATTGCCACACCATGGAACACCACCGACACCCCGGCGAACACCTGGGAACCGATCAGGAGCAATGGTTCCTTCTGCGTATACTGGAGTACCAGGGCCATGGTGGACACGATGTCTGCAAAGACCACAGTGTGCCTGCGGCTAGACCTGTCAGTGACCATTCCAGCCAACAGTGCCACTGCGCCTGCAGCAAACATCGATATCGACAGGAAGAAGCCGATAAAGTCCTCTGTGAAGCCCGCTTCGAGCATGTAGAGGTTGAAGACGACACCCGATATACCAACGGACATGGCACCCAGTGCACTTGAGGCCACGTACAGCTTGGCATTCGTACTGAAGCCCCTGAGTCTGTCGAGGTACCCCTGCCTGCTATGTGGGTGGTCGCCAAAGGCCTCGTCCATGTCCCTGCATTGCCCCATTGCTTGTGGGACAGGCTTAGTACACAACCTTTATCCATTGTGGGATGCGCGCATGCCCCGGCCGTTCTGGTGCTGGTGTGATAGATGCGACCAATCGACCTGAGGAGCGACACTGTGACCAAGCCCACGGACGAGATGATTGAGGCCATCGTCCAGGCGCACAGACGAGACCGCTTTGGTGACGATGTCATAGGGGAGGACGAGGTGGTCAATGAGTTGCAGGAGAAGGCTGCACGACTCCTCGGGAAAGAGGCTGCTCTTCTCGTGACATCGGGTACGCAGGGGAACGTCGTCTCGCTGCTGGCACATACGCGTCGCGGTGATGAGGTGGTCGTTGAAGAGCGCTCCCACACATTCCTCTTTGAGGCCGGTGCCATGTCGTCCCTGGGCGGCCTGTTCCCAAAGCCCGTGCCAGGTGTCCGGGGCTACATCACCCCCGAGACCCTTGAGGCTGCCATCAACATTGACGACCCTCACTACGCCCACACCGCCCTGGTGGTGCTTGAGAACACGCACAACTACGCAGGGGGCACGGTCACGACCCCGGAGCAGGTGCGTGCACTGGCAACTGTGGCCCACGAGCACGGCCTGAAGGTACACTGTGACGGGGCCCGGCTGTTCAATGCTGCAGTGGCCCTTGACACCCCTGCGGAGAGGCTGGTGCGGGATGTCGACTCGGTGATGATATGTCTGAGCAAGGGCCTCTCTGCCCCTGTGGGCTCGATCGTTGCCGGCACTGAGGAGTTCATCCACCACGCACACCGGGTGCGCAAACGTCTTGGCGGTGGCATGCGTCAGGCTGGCATCATTGCAGCACCCGGGCTCATCGCCCTGGAGAAGATGGTCGCACGGCTCCGTGAAGACCACGAGAACGCGCGTCGTCTGTACCGTCGGTTGACTGAGATCCCCGGCCTGACCGTGGAGGAACCCGAGACCAACATTGTGTTCATCGGTCTTGAGGGGTCCCGGATTGACGCGCCACGTTTCTCGGAGGAGCTGCGGAAACGGGGTGTGCTCGTATACGGCAAGCACGGCACACGTGTGCGTTTCGTGCTGCACCGGATGGTGACCGCGGAGGACGTCGATGTGGCCGCCGACGCCGTTGCAGATGTCCTCAGGCAGTACCGATAGCGTGTCGTGACCCGGGACGGTGGTCCGACGCCCGGTGACCTCCTAGTCAAGGTCGGTGTACTCGCACAGCTCCAGTAGTAGTCCACCTGTTGCCTTTGGGTGTACGAAGGCTATCCTCGTACCATGGGCCCCCATGCGTGGCGACTCGTCAATGAGCCTCCTCCCGGCAGCCCTGTGTCTTTCAAGGGCCTCCTCAATGTCGTCCACTTCGATGGCAATGTGGTGGACCCCGCCACCGCGCTTCTCGATGAACTTGGCGACAGGACTGTCCTCGTCGGTCGGCTCAAGGAGTTCTATCCGGGTCGACCCGACCTGCAGGAATGCCACCCGTACCTTTTGTTCCTCAACGACCTCTGTGCGTAGCAGCGTCAGGCCGAGGGTGTCGGAGTAGTAGGAGAGCCACTCGTCGATGCTCTTGACTGCAATCCCGATGTGCGCGAGTCCTCTCACACCCATTTGCTATCACCACAGGCCTTTCCTGGACAGCAGTATCACATAAAGTCAGGGGCCCTGTACTCTCCGAAGACCTCTCTCAGCACCCCACATATCTCGCCCAACGTTGCGTACGCCCTGACCGCATCCAGTATGAATGGCACGAGGTTGTCTGACCCCAGTGCGGCCTGTCGCAGCTCTTCAAGCCTCTCGTCCACGGCACGGGCATCACGCTCCTCCCGCACTCTTTGGAGCCGACGTATCTGTTCGGCCTCCACCTCCGTGTCGATGCGCAGGTAGTCATACGTCGGTTCTTCCTCGACAACAAACCTGTTGACCCCCACAATCACTCTCCGGCCCTCGTCCACCAGCCTCTGGTGCTCGTAGGCGCTCTCATGGATCTCTCGCTGGACGAACCCGTTTTCGATTGCCCTCACCGCTCCACCCATGGCATCGATCTTCTCGATGTACTCCATTGCCCGTCGCTCGATTTCGTCCGTCAGGGTCTCCACGAAGTACGAGCCTGCCAGGGGGTCAACAGTGTCCCCAACGCCGGTCTCGTACGCAATTATCTGCTGTGTCCTCAATGCGACCTGTACCGACGTCACTGTGGGCAGTGACAGCGCCTCGTCCTTGGAGTTGGTGTGCAGGGACTGCGTCCCACCGAGGACAGCCTGCAGTGCTTGGAGGGTCACACGCACGACGTTGTTGTCCGGCTGCTGTGCTGTGAGTGTGCAACCTGCTGTCTGGGTGTGGAACCGCATCCTGCAGGAACGGTCGTCCTTTGCGCCGAACCTCTCACGCATGATCCTTGCCCAGAGTCGTCTGGCTGCCCGGAACTTGGCAATCTCCTCGAAGAAGTTGCTGTGCGAGCCAAAGAAGAATGACAGCCTGGAGGCGAAGCGGTCGACATCAAGGCCGGCATTGACGGCTGCCTGGACATAGGCCACCCCGTCAGCGAGAGTGAAGGCCACCTCTTGGACGGCAGTGCTCCCTGCCTCCCTGATGTGGTACCCCGAGATTGATATCGTGTTCCAGAGTGGCAGGTTCTCGGCACAGAACTCAAAGATGTCGGTCACGAGGCGCATCGACGGTCCCGGCGGGAATATGTATGTGCCCCTCGCGACATACTCCTTGAGGATGTCGTTCTGGACGGTGCCACGCAGCTTTGCCATCGGGACGCCCTGTTTCTCGGCCACTGCAATATACATTGCCAGCAGGACTGCTGCGGGGGCATTGATTGTCATCGAGGTGCTCACCCTGTCCAGTGGGATGCCCTCGAACAGCACCTCCATGTCGGCGAGGGAGTCTATCGCAACACCGACCTTGCCCACCTCCCCTCTTGCCATCGGGTGGTCGGAGTCGTACCCTATCTGTGTCGGCAGGTCAAAGGCCACTGACAGACCGGTCTGGCCCTGCTCCAGCAGGAACCTGAACCTCCTGTTGGTCTCGACCGCGGTACCGAAGCCACTGTACTGGCGCATGGTGAAGAAGCGCCCACGGTACATTGTCGGCTGCACGCCACGTGTGAATGGGTACTGGCCGGGGAAGCCGAGTTGTCTGTCGTAGTCGAGGTCCCAGGTGTCTAGTGGTGTATACAGGCGCTTGACGGGGATACCGGAGGGGGTCTCGAACTGTTCCTCTCGCTCCGGGAACCTCGCCACGGTCTTCGCAACAGGCCCCTCTTCCCACTCACTGAGCGCTCTCCTCAGCTCTTCCCTGTCGGTCACTCACTCGACTCCTCCTTATAGCTCGATAGGAACTCGACTATCAGGCGGTCTGCCACCGTGTATGGGTCTTCCTCACGGCTCGCAATCCGTCTGATTGCCCCCTCGTACTCTGGCCGGCCCTGGAGTTTGGTGAGCAGCTCGCGGGTAAGTTTGTACTCCATGATCTGCTCGAGCTCCTCCTTGCTGCGTTTCAGCCCGCGTTCCTCAAGCAGACCGCTCTCCTTCAGGTACTTGTAGTGCTCGGCAATTGTTGCCACGAGCTCGGGTATTCCTTCGCCCTTCCGGGCGTTCGTCAACAGGACGGGCGGTCGCCATCCACGTTCGCCGGGGTCGATGTCGAGCATCGCGTTTATCTCTGTGACCTTCTTGTCCGCCCCTGGCAGGTCGCTCTTGTTGACTACGAATATGTCTGCAATCTCCATGATGCCGGCCTTGATGGCCTGAATGTCGTCCCCGCTGCCCGGTACATCTGTGACTATCACTGTGTGGGCTATCTCCACCACCTCGACCTCGGACTGTCCCGCACCCACTGTTTCTACGAGGACAATGTCCTTACCGAAGGCGTCGAGCGCACGGACGGCGTCGGATGTTGCCCTTGACAGGCCCCCGAGGTGTCCCCGCGTACCCATGCTGCGCACGAACACCTCCCTGTCGAGGCTGTGCTCCTGCATACGTATCCTGTCGCCGAGCAGGGCGCCGCCTGTGAAGGGGCTTGACGGGTCGACACATATTATGCCAACGGTCTTCCCTGCCCGCCGGTACTCTGATGTGAGCCTGGTCACAATGGTGCTCTTGCCCGAGCCCGGCGGTCCCGTTATGCCGATGATGTGTGCACGGCCGGTGTGACGGTACAGCCTGCTGAGAGCATCAAGTGCGACCGGGTCTTCCTCTTCAATCAGGGATATCAGTCTTGCAAGGGCCCTCCGGTCACGTCCAAGGACTCCCTGCACCAGGTCATCAACACGCAAGGCCTCACTCCCGCCGGACACGCCTTCACAACTTCACGTTCTCTCTGATGAACTCCACAATCTCGGACAGGGGCGTCCCTGGCCCGAATATCTCGGCTATGCCACACTCCTTCAGTGCTGGGATGTCGTCTTCTGGGATGATGCCCCCACCAATCACAAGGATGTCGTCAGCACCCTCCTCACGGAGCAGCTCCATCACCCGTGGGAAGAGGACGTTGTGCGCCCCACTGAGGATGCTGAGCCCGATGACATGGGCGCCCTCCTGGATGGCGGTCTCAACAATCATTTCCGGCGTCTGTCTGAGGCCTGTGTATATCACCTCCATCCCGGCATCTCGGAGTGCACGGGCTACCACCTTGGCCCCACGGTCGTGTCCATCAAGGCCCGGCTTGGCAATGACGACTCTAATCTTCTTGGACGAACTCACGGACCCACCTCGGGCAAGTGGATGCGCTCAGTCACCTCTGTTGGTGTATAAAGGCTTTCGATATACTCGACGCCTGCAACACCCCCGTCTTGGTGTGCCGAGACCAGTAATGGCGCCCTACGTGGGTGTGCCAGCCCCCTCCCCGCTGCTCACCTGGGGCCGCAGTGCAGCTGACGCGTCAGGGTATAGCAGGACGTAGACGGCCTGAGTCGTGGTGAGGATTCCGCGCTCCACCCAACTCATTACGACCTCGACACTCTCAGGCGATGACACCCTGCCGAGGGCCTCAAGTGCGGTCTCCCGGCTGGCATCATTGGACAGGAGTTGCTCTATGGTCTCGACAAGTATCATCTGGCGGATGCTGGGTTCGGACTCTGTGAGCCAGTAGAGCACAACATCCCTGCACTCGTCACTGACCTTTGCCCTGTCCGCTGCTGCGTCCAGCGTTTCTGTCATCCTCTCAAGAGCCGAGTTGTCCTTGAGGGCTTCCAGCTCGTTCTGGACAATGGCAACCAACGCCTCTACGTTCTTCGGGTCTTGCATTAGCATGCCGACCAGCTCAGAACGAGCCCTCAGCGGGCCCAGCTCTTCTTCTTCTGTCAACCAGACTGGCCTCCGGGATGGAGTCTTTCACGTGCAGTCTGTCCGGTCGGCTAATATGTCTTGTTTGTACGGCCAGCACATCTTGGTACATGATGCGCGTTGGGTGACGTGTGCACGTCCACGAGGCATACGCAGTCCGCGTGCCTTTTCAGCTCAGACGTGGGCCAAAAGGTCATCGGCTGAGGTCACGACCAGGACCGGTCTCGTATCGTCACCATACCTTTCCAGCATCTTGCTCAGGGAGTGCCGCCGTCCGTTCACCCACACGGCCTGCATTCCGGCCCTAGTGGCACCAACAACGTCGGCATAGTACTCGTCGCCGACACAGACCGTGCTCTCCCTGTGCGTGCCTAGCTGGTCGAGGACCGTTTCGAACACCCCTCTCATTGGCTTGTAGCCCTTCACGTCACCCGTGTCCGCGACCACCATGAACAGGTCTGCTAGCCCCAGGCGTCCAAGTACTAGGGACGCGTGCCCCTCGAAGGTGTTCGTCAGCACGGCGAGCCGGACACCCATTGTGTGCAACCTTCTGACCAGCTGTCTGACAGCAGGTGTGACATCTGCAAGCCTGATGTGTTGGTCACGTATCTCCTTGGCGCCACGCTCCACGGTCTCTATGGGGGCGTCGAGTCCCACCTCGTGGAGAGCGGCAGCAATGGCCCTGCGGATGACCTCGATTGGTGGGATATAGTCACCGCCCCGGACAACGTTGTCTATCTCCTGTCTGTAGGCCCTGATCAGTGCCCCCAAGTACGACGACAACATCTCCTCGTGCCGGTCAGTGACCTGACGCAGCAGCCACTCGGAGGCGCGGACCGGGAAATCGTGGGTCTCTATCAGTGTGGAGTCAAGGTCAAAGATTATGCCTTCCTGTGTTCCGAGCCTTATGCTGGTCACGTCGCCACCTGGCCCGTGTCAGTCCCTTGCCTTGCCGAGGTACACGCCGTGGGGGTCCAGGCGGTGCATTATCTCAATCTGCTCCTGCGTCGGCTCCTCCGTTGTTGGTACACTGTCCGGTACAATCAGGTCGAACATCACGTTGTCCAGGACATCGTCCACTGTGTACCCCGGGTGCACGCTCATCAGCCTGATCTTGCGTGTCACGGGGTCAAAGTCCATCTGACACATGTCTGTTATTACGACCTCGGGCCCACCACCCACCAGCGACCACCTCTCCCTTGACCCGGGGCCCTCAAGGTGTCCCGGGCTCGTCATGTGGTCCAGCTGCTTGACGAACTTCCTCTTGTCGTGTGTCATCATTATGATCAGGCGTTTGGCCGAGGAAGCGATGTCATTACCACCACCACTGCCAGGCAGTCGTATCTTCGGGGCCTCGTATGGGCCTATGTATGTGGTGTTGAGGTTCCCGTACTCGTCAATCTGTGCCGCACCCAGGAAACCGACATCGATACGGCCGGCCTGGAGGATGAAGCCCAGCGTTTCAATCAGGCCGATTGACGCGGAGCACCCATAGTAGTACCGCGAGTCGGCGACAGAGAGCGGCACCTCTCTGGGCATGGCATCGATGAACCCGGCCTCCGAGATGAGGTTCGCATTCGGTGCGTGGGTGTTCTTTGCAAGGAGGGCCGCCAGCAGTGGCAGACCAGTACCACCAAACACGTTCTCACCATCTCGCACGTGTCGCGACGCGCACGCCGCCAAGAACTCGATTCTTGTGTACCTGCTCACTCTCCAGACCTCCTCAGTACCCCCATGGCCTCTTGGCCCGCAGCTGGTTCAGGCGCTCCCAGCCGACCTTGTCCAGGTAGCTCCAGTGGTCATCCACACCAAAAATGTACTCGTCAAGGTACTCCTGCCAGGTCTCCTCTTTGCGGGTCATCTTGTGGAAGAACTGCAGGAACTCAAGGTCGTAGTCGTAGTAGTTGTGGCACTGCATCGGGTGGGCGATGAAGGGCAGCACGACGACATGGTCCACGTACATAGCGGGAATCCTCGTCTGGTCAGGCCGTGACCTGATCTCGGCCTCGTCCACAAGCTCCTCCGCCAGCACGATGAGCTTCTTGCCACAGCGGCTGCCCTCAATGTCCTCCCCCACAATGCCATCAATCTGGGCGTTCCCGGTCTGGTCAACACGCTGGACATGGACGATGCTGAAGTCCGGTTGCACGGAGGGCACAAGACAGACCCTCTGTCCTGTGAATGGGCAGTCTATCACTCTCAGCTTCTTGTCGCCCCTGTACCTCGACTTGTTGGCCATGTCCGTCCCCATCAGGCTCCGGATGGGCATGAAGGGGACATTGAGCGCGCCTCCCAAGAAGCGCATCGCCATGGCAAGGTTGCTGTAGTCCTCAATCTCGACCTTTCCCTCCGCAACTCGCCTCCGCATGTTGTACGCTAGGCCAATGGCCTCGATGGCAACAAAGGCGATCTCGAAGCGGCCGGCAACACCAGCACCAGCCATTATCTCGAGGTCCACCTCCGAGCCACATGTGTATATGGTGAGGTCTCTCTTCTTCTGGCGCACCAGTTCCTGTGCAAAGGCGATGGGCGCACGCTGGTATCCAAAACCGCCCCAGAACAGGCCGGCCCCATCAGGGACCATCTTTGCGGCCTCGGCGAGCGTGATGCGTTTGTCTTCAACCTCTCCTTCAGTCACAGGGGCTCACCTGCATTGAGGTCACCCGGACCTCCGGACGAGCTTTGGCAATGCACCTTTTATCTTTGTTCTTGGTCGGGAGACCCTTTCGAGGCCTCTTGCCACTAGTCTATGGGTGGTTCCGGCAGGGAAACACACGGTGTCAAGCTGTGTCCCAGTAGGAGTCACGTCCTGGGTTGAAACACAGTACATGCCACATCCACACTCATTTGATAGGTCCGCTCTTGCTGTCCGCCTCTCTCAGTCCATGGGGCCTGCACCCACCCATCATGTCCTCTACGGTATCAGTGACACTTGGTGGCTGTGAGGGTCAGGCCTGGGGCCGTGTCAGCCCACTCCCTGGGCTGCGGGTGTTTCGTGTATGGTCCTGTCCTGTCGACATCCGTATGTGGAAGCATTGCCCGTCATCCGCGTGGGACGGTTGTTTCATGCAAGCACGGCCACTGGAGTCCCTCTTAGCAGCACTCCGTGTGGCCTGTTCATTGCAGGCCCCGTATGGCCACCGTCAGCAGGCCGACTAGGAGTGTAATCAGTACCCAGCACACACAACAGATAACACACTTGCCACAACACCCCTGTGCCTCCTGTGTTTCAGCCTCCTCCTCCTCCACCATCCCAACGGGCTGCGGCGAAGTGCCATCGGTGTATGATGGCCCGAAGGTGACGCCGGAAGGGACTACATCGGGGGTCTCATGGCGGCCCATGTCCGGAAGGGCAAAGGTACCAAAGCCCGGCATGTACTCGAACACGCCACCGCACTTCCGGCACCTGACCTTGACCGACCTGTCAAGTCCAGGCGGCCCGCCGGCCCACGGACGCTCGCCACAATATGGACAGATGACGTCGTTCATTTCAATAGGACTCGCAGGGCCGACCCATTAAAGTTTGTGTGCGCGCCACAGTGCCACCTGCCAGGCAGCCCCTCCGAAAGCGCGAGGGGAAACGTATTTATCTGGCGGCTGGCCGGGCCGTTGCGGAGTCCGGGAACGATGTCGAACGTGGAGAAAGCAAGGGAAACTGCGCAGCGCCTCTTCAGGTCTCTCAACCACCCACAGGCTCGCGTCGGCTACGTCGCGGTGTTCTGGTGGTTGGTTGCCACGTTCTCGGTGCCAGTTGACCCCGTACGTGACGTCATCATCATATCGCTCATGATAGCAGCTGTTGCATCGGCCGCCCGCCCAGACAAACGCTGGCTCAACGTGCTCGGCATCATTGTCGGCATCGCTATTGTCTTTGGTGCCATCAAGCTCCCTGCGTCTGACAGTCCCATGTACGCCCCTATGTTCTGGCTCCTGCTGGTCATTGGCGTGACCATCACCGTGTACTCCGTTGTGTCCACCGGTCTATGGCTCACTACACTTGAGATGTCATGGTGGACGAACCATGTAGAGGCGGTCATCGGCCTCGTCCTTGTATGGTGGTGCGGGACGCAGATCAATGAAACACTTGCCAACCCTGCCGCAATCCCCTTCATGCGTTTCGTGGCCTTCGCACTCCTACTGGCAGCTGGCATTGGCATCCTGTCCACATCACTGGTTACGGCCCGCCCGTGGAGGGTACGTTCACACGATGACCTCGGTCGCAAACAGCGTTCGGCGCATCAGAAGACCGTGGGCCTGTTGGCCTTCGCATCTATCGTCATCTGGCTCGACCAGATATACACAAATGAGATTGTCGTGTCCATGCTCGTAGCCATGCAGCCGAGTCCGGTTGCTGTTGGAGCTCTTGTGTGGTTCACAGAGATTGCCCTCACCCTGCCGGGGGTCATGTACTTCACACGGGGTGCAGTCCACCGTCACGGTATCTCCACCCTTGTCGCCTTGGTGATCGGCCTCGCGATTGCTGTTGCTGGCGTATATGGTGGCATGACTCTCTATCTGTTCAAAGTCCTTGGTCTGTACGGGGCCGCCTATGCCGCTCTCGGTGTCGGTCTGCGCATCGCACCAATGGACACCCGCATCCTACTGGGCTACTCCCCAGCTGCGGAAGTTGACACGATTGTCTACACCGATGTCGAAGAGGAGGGGACGACCTCTCCGCCAGAGGCCGAGAGGATGGCGGGTACATGGCTCAACAAGGCCAAGGTGCTGTATGAGGCTGGCGAGATTGACGAAGCAATGCATGCTGTTGAAATGGTGTTCAAGTGGGATGCTGACAATGATGAGGCCCGCCAGCTCAAGGAGATGATTGGTGCGGCTGCACAGTAGGCTGTGGTCTTGCAGCGGGTGTTCGTCGCCGAGGCGGTCTTCCGGTACCGGGGCTGCCCGGCAGACTGTCGGACAAGTGGGTCATGGCCCATTGCCCAGTCCCGCGGACCGCCCAGTCCATGTGCTGACCCCATCTGGCCCATTGCCACTCATCGTGTCTCTAGCTTTTACGTGACACCACACACATACCGCAGCCATTGTCCACTACACTGCACAGCAGAGCTCAGAGGGAGTGATGACCCGTTGTCATCGTGCGGGCTGCAGGTACCACGTAGGCCCTTTCGGTTGGCCGCTGGTCTCACGGCGTCCCGAAGTACAGGGCCCGAGCGCGTCTCATGATGTCGTCGTCCGCTGGAAACACGAGCGGGATTGCAGTATAGGTGGACTGACATGGCAGGCCCTTGGCCACGTGGAACACGACCTGCGGCCGTCCCGTTTCAGTGTTGAAGTCAATCTCAATGACGTAGCTGGCAGCAGTGCTGAACTCGTGCACACCATCAGCATGCTTACAGATGCTGCCAGACCCGGGTGCGCTCCCGTGGTCTCTAAGGAGGTCGAACACATCGTCAACCTTCGTGGCGCTCCGCAATAGTTCGTACCCACGTTCGACTCGCTTCGTTGAGTCATCATAGTACGTGTCCAGTCCGAAGGCTGAGGTGGCCTTCTTTACCTCGTCCTCTGTGTCAAGGAGGATGTGGTGCCCGGTACGGATGACCTTCTTCTCCGACCACTCGATTGAGTGCTCGTCCCCTGCAATCTCAATGGCCAGCATGCCGTCTGCGTCTGCGAGGACCAGGTTTCCCCACTGGTACCTGCGTCCCTTCTCAAGGTGATCCCTCGTCATCTTCAGCCCGTCCTCGACATCCTTTGCGAACATCAGGATCTGCTCTGTCAGGATGTCGTATGAGGGGTCATTGGTGGTCTTGACATGCGTGTTGGCAACCGCCAGTCCGTAGCGGTTGACGCCTATGGCGAGCCCGCTGAGCCCCCCGGTGTGGGAGTCGAGCCCTCTAATCCCAAAACAGTCAATGTCATAGAACAGCTCGTCTTGGCCGGTCGTGGGTTTCAAATCCCTATTCTTGAAGACAAGTGTCTTCTGCATGTCCTTGAATATTATAGCACCAGCAAAGCTCGTCATTCTGACACTCCTCTCTGGCGGGAGTGGTTCCGCATTCCCGATATAAATGCTCCCCGATTGGACCAATTCCCACGTATGGGCACGTCGGGACCAGGTCTTGTGGTGCATGTCCGGACTCGTCACATCCAGCTGGCCCCCTGTCCACTCGTGTGGGACACTGCGGGGCGGTGGCGGCCGGCAAAAGCTTAAGCCAGCTCATCTAGACCTGCTGGCCTGAGTCACATGTCGCTGGCACAGATGATAGAACGCAGGGTCGTATCACGCAGGCTCACCATAGACGTACTTGTTTTCGACACCACACCGTCGACGAACGATGTGCTCCGGGCCATGGCACAGGGCGGGGCATGCGATGGCACTGTTGTGGTCGCCAGGCACCAGACAGCAGGGCGTGGGCGGCTCGGCAGGACATGGGCCTCGCCACCAGGTGGGGCCTACTTCTCGTTGCTCCTTCGTCCGATGCTCGAAGCCGACAGGTATCCGCTCCTGACCCTGCTGGCAGGTTCTGCTGTCTGCGAGGCCCTGCGTGCTCTTGGTGTGAGTGCTGCCCTGAAGTGGCCGAACGACGTCCTTGTCTGTGAGCGGAAGGTCGGGGGCATACTATGTGAGGTCGTGGACGGGGCGCTCATTGTGGGCATTGGTGTCAACCTGAACTCTCATGTTGCTGACTTCCCACACGAAATCCAAGAGCGCCTCACAACTGTACGCGAGGTCACCGGCCACACAGTGGATATTGCTACGTTCATTGCAGATGTGCTCACGGGCATCGGGACACGTCTGGAACGTCTTGAGGCTACAGGTGACGACCAGGCAGTGATAGAGGAGTGGTCGCGTCTCTCCTGTACACTCGGTCGCCACGTGAAGGTAGTTGACGGTGGGCAGGTGGTCGAGGGCCTCGCAACTGGCATTGGGCCGTCAGGGGCCCTCATGCTGGAGACCACTTCGGGTCCCCTGCTCGTCAGGGCCGGTGATGTCCAGCATGTCCAGCAGGGGCGTCCTGGGCCTTAGCGTCGGCGTACCGTCACGAGGTGAGCACTGCAACTAATGCAGGGGTCATAGGCCCGTGCAATCATCTCGAACTGGAGTTCCATGTTGTCAGTCTCGCCCCGTGTCAGGAGCTCTTCGCCACTCCGCCTGATGAACGCCTCGATGTCATCAAGGAACATTGCCGTCGGCGTGATGTAGTTGGCAAAGACCGTCTTCCCGCCCTTGAGCTCGTAGTGGTGGACAAGTGTCCCTCGTGGTGCCTCCACAGCACCCACTCCAGTCCCGCTGTCCCGGGCCGGGGGCACGACCTCTGGCGGCTCACACCCGAGTACTGCGTCCACGGTGCTGATGATCCCTTCAAGGGAGAAGACCTGCTCGACAGCCTGCGCGAAGTTGTTATAGAGTGGGTTGCGGTGCCACTGTGGGCTGTACAGGTCGTTGAGGGCGTCCTTGGCATGTCCCTCCAAGCGGTCACCGAGCAGCAGGGTCCTTGCCAGGGCTCCGACAGAGAAGGGCTTCCCGTTGTACGTGCTCCGTTTCGCAAAGCTGTGCCCAACAACACGTTCCACTATGACCTGCTGGTAGTGTTCCGTCGGGTGTTCCTTCCCATCTGAGGTCAGGAAGGCGTCGCCAAAGTAGTCGTAGCCACTGTGTGGGGGCTTGCAGCAGAGGAACTGGGTGTCGCGTTCCATGTGGTCGGGCACCTCCAGCGTGCTGAGTAGCTCTATGGTCTGGAGGGCGAACGGGAGCAGCTCCTCCGCCTCACTCCTGATTGACAGCAGGGTTTCCCGGCTGGGGAGCTTGCCGAACCCGCCCAGTACCGGGTTCTCCCCATGGATCATCCGGCCCCCCATGGTCCGCATTACACGGTTGCCGAACTTCTTCAGTCTGAGGGCGTTGGTGACCACATCACCGAACCTCTCCGCCATCTGTACGGCGTTGTCATAACCGAAGAAGTCTGGCAGGGCCAGGAAGTACAGGTGGAGGCTGTGGCTCTCGATGATCTCCCCATGGTGCATCAGGTGACGGTAGTGGTCAGTGGCCTCAGGCACCTCGATGTCCAGTGCCTTCTCAAGTGCCCGCAGGCTGGCGTACTTGTGCGAAAGGTTACATATCGCACATATCCTCGGGACTATGCTGAGGTCTTCCTCTGGGGTCTTCCCTATCACCAGGGTCTCGAACAGTCGCGGCCCTTCCAGGATGCGCACCTTGACGTCCACAATCGTGTCGTCCTCAATCTCGACGAGGATGCCGCCGTGCCCCTCGACCCGTGCCAGCGGTTCTACCTTGATCTCTCTCCTTGTCATCTCTCTACCTCCGCCTACTCGTCAGCGATGTACTCCAGGATCTTGTGCCCGCCAAAGTTCCTGACCCGGCGGACTACATCCTCACGCGTCATCCCGAAGCTCTCAAGCAGCTTGAAGTGCTCCTTGAAGTTCCCATCCGGGTTTGGCCCCCAGCAGCCCACACAGGGGAGGCCGTGGCTGGGACACACCGCACCGCAACCACCTGCAGTAAGGGGCCCAAGACAGAACTTCTTGTCGTGGAGAAGGCACCTGTTCTCGTTCAGCTTGCACTCGTGACACACCGGATGGGGGTACGGCTCTGGCGCCATACCGTGTAGGAGACGTGACAGCAGTGCCATGGTCTGCGACTGGCTGACAGGACAACCTGGGAG
>JALVPN010000091.1:17619-25561 GCA_027031765.1 Promethearchaeota archaeon
TCACGTACTTGTCAATTGGACTGCCTTCGACCGGTGCTGTCAGGAACTCCACATCGCCGTACACTTCCCGCATGCGAGCTTCGAAGTCCCCGTCGCCAGTGTACATCGCTTGGGGCCCCCCGCTCACAGCACAGTTGCCCATTGCCACCAAGATGCGTGCGCGCGCCCTGATGTCCTTTATGTGCTCGGCTTCCTCCTCAGTGCTTATGCTGCCCTCAACGAGTGCTACATCCAGCTCTCCCTCGACAGGGTTGCTGGACGCCATCACGAACGACCTGATGTCGGCAGCACCGAACAGGTTGAGCAGCTCGTCCTCCGTGTGTATGATGAGTAGCTGGTCGCCGGCACAGCCGGTGAACCCGTAGATGCCAATCTTTGGCCTTTCACCTGACTGTCCATCCTTGGTCGCACCCATCTATATCAGCTCCCTGAAGTGGAGTGTGTCCCAGTAGGTGAATACTGGCCCGTCAATGCAGGTGTACAGGTGGTCAAGGACACAGTGACCACACTTGCCCACGCCGCACTTCATCCTGCGTTCCAGTGTCATCTGTATCTGGTTCTTTGGGACCTCCAGTTTGAGCAGTTCCTGTATCACGAACTTGTACATTACTGGTGGCCCACAGACCACTGCGTTCGTCCTCTTTGGGTCCATCTCGGGCAGGTACTGGAACAGTGTGGTCACGACGCCCTCGTGTTCGCTCCAGTCCTTGTGGTCGCCGACCCGGTCGACCGTGTACAGGCACTCGATGTCCTCGCGTTCCTTCAGCTGGAAGAACTCATCCTTGAAGAGTATCTCGTCGGGGTTCCTCGCACCGTACAAGAAGAACAGCCGACCGAACTGGTCGCGGTTGTCAAGTACGTAGTACAGGATTGAGCGCAGTGGGATGACGCCCAGACCACCCGCCACGATTATGATGTCCTTGCCACGCATCTGGTCTATCTTGAACCCATTGCCATAGGGGCCCCGGATGTACACGATGTCGTTGTCCTTCTTCTGGAAGAGGGCGTCCGTCAGGCGGCCCACTTTCCGGATGCCGAGCTCGAGGATACCTGGCCGGCTCGGAGTGGACGATATCGAGAAGGGCGCCTCCCCAACGCCGGGGACTGACAGCATGATGAACTGGCCCGGGTTGTAGGTGAACGACATTGCGCGGGCCATGTCCACAAAGCGCACCTGGAAGAACCTGTGGTCCTTGATCAGGTTGTAGTGTCTGACAATCCTTGCCGGTTCCGGCTGGAACGGGTTGTCCGCAGTGTCTGCTGTCTGCATCTTATGATGGCACCTCCTGTTGGAGTAGCGCCCTCGACACTGTCAGCACGTTTATGTCGACAGGGCATGTCCTCACACACCTACCGCACCCCACACAGCTCGGCTTCCCATACTCACCACCGAAGGCCCTGAGCTTGTGAGTGTACCACAGCTTCAGCCTGTCGGCCCGGCTGCCCCTGAAGTTGTGGCCCCCCGCGACCAGGCTGTAGTCCACGAACATGCAACTGTCCCAGACCCGTTCGCGTCGTCCTGTGGTCTCGCTGTTGACGTCGAGGATGTCCACAACGTTATAGCAGTTGCACGTCGGACAGACCATTGTACACTGTCCACATGAGATGCACTTCTCAGCAAAGTAGTCCCAGATGTCCGAGTTGTAGCTGAGCTCCATCAGGTCGGGCATGTTCTTGAACTCGAAGGAGGTCACGAACATGCTGTCCCGTTTTGCACGCCACTGGATGTACCGTTCAATGTCCTCGTGCAGCACGTCCTCATCAAAGTACTCCTCGTTCTCAAGTACCATGTCGTGTCCTAGGCTTGAGCCCACCCAGACGAGGTAGTAGTCTTCCAGGTCCACAAAGAACAGGTCGAACCCCTCCTCGACAATGTCGGTGCCGGTGCTCTTGCACAGACACGCCTCGTCCGGTAGGCACGAGAACCCTATGATTGCGGTGTTCGCACGTGCCCTCTCATAGTACGGGTCGACCGGGTCCTGGAGGAACACGTCGTCCAGCCTCAGGAGCCCGTGGATCTCACACGGGTGCACACCGACCACTACTCTCTTCTCAACGACCGGGTAGTCGGTCGTGAAACCATCATTGTCGAACCTGAACATGTCGAAACGCGTCGGGTGCACGAGCTTCTTCAGCGGGAGCAGTGTGTGCCAGTCCCCTGTCAGGACGACCTCGTCCACGTCGTGCACCTCGTCATATTTGAGCACGCCGTTTCTCACTACTGGCCCGTAGAGCTTTCCAAACTTCTCAAGGCTCTCCAAGAACCCTTTCAGGAACTCCGACTTCATCTTTAGGATCCGCACGGTAAACACCGGGTCCTGTGTATCTGGGGTTGTGTGCACGGGTGTCATGTGCCCTCACCGGCGTGCACCGGCCACGACCGACAGCCGTGCACCCCAGACGCGCGAGAAGAGTTGATAAAAAACTTCAGGTATCGCTTCACAACAATCTGTGTAGGGCCGCTTCCGTTTCCGCTCATGTACAGCAGCAGGGGTTCATGACTACTGGCACCTGTGCACGGGCCGTGCAGGAACGGCCAGTCTGCTACCACCGTTGGAGGATGTGTGAGACCGGTGACGCACGAAGTCCGGCTGTACGGGTTCGAGGGCGTTGACGCAGCGCTCCTCAAAGGACTCGTCACACCGCTTTCCGAGGAGCTCGAAGGAGTGGTCGACGGTTTGGCTGTGGAGACCGTCCCCATCCCAGAACCGACGGGGAGTTTCAACCCCACACGCAACCAGTACCGGGCAGTCCCGTTCCTGAAGGCCCTGAGGGCAACAGCGCCACCGCACACGCACGGTCTTGCTCTCGTAGACCTTGACCTCTACGTCGAAGACCTCAACTTCATATTTGGTGTCGCCACGTTCAACGGCAACGCCCTTGTGGCCCTTGCCCGGCTGAGACCGCAGTTCTATGCTCTCGACCCTGACCCGGAACTCTTCTTCACTCGTGTCCTCAAGGAGTGCCTCCATGAGCTTGGCCACGTCTTCGGCCTTGACCACTGCACCAACAACTGTGTCATGCGGTTCTCCAACACACTTGCTGATACAGACGCCAAGCCGGCAGGGTACTGCGACCAGTGTCGCTCACGCATGCTTACCAGCAGGGCCCCTTAGTCCCCGACTGGCCTATGGTCAGGTATTTATCGGTCAGCACCGTGTGCTGGAAGGGGGACGCACATGCTCCCGGTACAGTACAGGCCTATTGGCGTGATACACTCCAAGTTCAAGGAGCCGCAGGGGACTCCGATACAGGCATCAGTGGCGAAGGGTTCTGCGGGCTTCATAGAGATATTCCCCGAGTACGTCGAGGGCCTTCAGGACATTGATGGC
Source organism: Promethearchaeota archaeon (assembly GCA_027031765.1). GTDB lineage: Archaea > Asgardarchaeota > Thorarchaeia > Thorarchaeales > Thorarchaeaceae > JALVPN01. The sequence continues at coordinate 20,952 of JALVPN010000091.1, forward strand.
TTCTCTCACATCATCCTCCTCTACCACTTTCACAGGGCAAAGGAGTACCGCCTCCGGGTCAGGCCCTATATGGACTCGCAGGTCCATGGTGTGTTTGCCACAAGGTCTCCAAGCAGGCCGAATGCCATTGGCATCTCGGTGGTCAGACTGGTCGAGGTCAGAGGGAACACCCTCCACATTGAGGACGTCGATGTGCTCGATGAGACCCCACTCCTCGACATCAAACCATACGTCCCACAGTTCGACCACAGAGAGGTCTCCCGTATCGGCTGGCTCGGTCGGAACATCGACCGCCTGCCCCACATCCACGATGACGGCCGGTTTGCTGCCCGCTCCTAGCCCTTCGACCCCTTTCATGAGCACGGCACACAGGAGTTGCCCCTCTACATGATGCCCCAACTCGCGACCACTTCTCTGGTCTGTGGGACACGTACGGTCACCGTGGTCTGTGGGGTCCTGGACGCATCAGGGAGCACCACTCCGTTGTCCCGTGTGCGACCCGTCCCCTCCTTGGTGCAGCAATACATTCAAATCACGGGTCCCATGTGGACGCCCTAAAGATGTCCGGTGTGTCCACCCATGCTATCTGACAAGTTCGAGGAGCTCGAAGAGAAACGGAAACGGGCCAGGCTTGGTGGTGGTGAGGCCCGGATCAAGAAGCAGCACGACCAGGGGAAGTATACTGCACGCGAGAGGATTGAGCGCCTGCTCGACCCTGGTTCCTTCGTCGAGATTGACGAGTTCGTGGAGCACCGTTGCTACGACTTCGGCATGGAGGACAAGAAGATACCCGGTGACGGTGTGATAACCGGGTATGGCACCATCGACGGCCGGAAGGTCTTCGTCTTCAGTCAGGACTTCACAGTCTTTGGAGGCTCCCTCTCTGAGATGTATGGTCTGAAAATATGTAAGGTCATGGACCTGGCAATGGAGGTCGGGGCACCTGTGATCGGACTCAACGATGGTGCTGGGGCCCGCGTGCAGGAAGGCGTCAGGGCACTTGCAAGCTATGCATGGGTGTTCCACAGGAACATTCTCGCCAGCGGTGTCATCCCACAGATCTCGGCAATCATGGGCCCGTGTGCTGGCGGGGCGGTATACAGTCCGGCGCTGACCGACTTCATCCTCATGGTGAAGGACACGTCATACATGTTCATCACGGGGCCCGAGGTTATCAAGACCGTGACGGGCGAGGTGGTCGACTTTGAGCAGCTCGGTGGTGCGCTCAAGCACAACTCTGTCAGTGGCGTCGCGAGTTTCATGAGTGAGGACGAGGAGCACTGTTTCCAGCAGATAAGGAAGCTGCTCAGCTTCATCCCGAGCAACAACATGGAAGACCCGCCACGAGTGGAGACCGGACATGCGCCTGATGATGTGGACATGTCAATCGATGAGGTCGTCCCTGCCGAGCCGAACAAGCCCTATGACATGCGGGATGTGATAACCCGTGTCGTGGACAACGGTGACTTCTTTGAGGTGCACGAGCACTGGGCAAAGAACATTGTCGTGGGTTTCGCGAGGATGGACGGTCGTTCGGTGGGCATTGTTGGCAACCAGCCCGCTCACCTTGCTGGCACCCTCGACATTGATGCCTCCGACAAGTGCGCCCGCTTCGTGAGGTTCTGCGACGCCTTCAACATCCCCCTCATCACATTCATGGATGTCCCGGGATACCTCCCAGGCACGCAGCAGGAGTGGGGCGGCATAATCAGACACGGTGCCAAGATCCTCTATGCTTTCAGTGAGGCCACAGTACCCAAGATTACGGTCATCACCCGTAAGGCCTATGGTGGCGCGTACGACGTGATGAGCAGCAAGCATATCGGCGCAGACCTCGTGTTCGCCTGGCCCACCGCAGAGATTGCAGTCATGGGCCCTGATGGCGCAATCAACATCATATTCAGGAAGGAGATCAAGGCGGCCGAGGACAAGGAGAAGAAGCGCAAGGAACTGGTCGCGGAGTACCGCAAGAAGTTTGCGAACCCGTACGTGGCCGCACAGCTGGGCTACATTGACAAGGTGATACTCCCGCATGAGACCCGTCCGCTGATATGCAGGGGGCTCGATATGCTTGAGACGAAGCGTCTGACGAGGCCACCCAAGAAGCATGGGAACATCCCACTGTAGTCCCACTGCGTATGGTCATCCCGACCTGACCTGTCCTGTCCAGCTACACCGCGCTAGGCAAGGCTGCACGCCCACGTGGCCGCTGTCGTGAGGGCCCGGCCGCACCATTAATAGGGCCCGGGAGTGTCAGTCCACCGTCAACAGGTCTGTCCCACTCCGAGCAGGGCTGTGACCGGGCCTGGTGTACGGAGGGCCTCCATTGTCATACTATTCCGACTCCCTGTCCGCAGGACGCCTCAAGAAATGCTATGAGATTGCCCCACCACGTGTTGTCCAGTACCTCGCCGCGGAGGTGAGGTATGTCCTCGACCATATCCGCGCTACTGATAGGGTGCTGGAGCTCGGTTGCGGCTACGGCCGGGTCCTCCATGGCCTCCTCCCGGCAGGTGCTGTCCTTGTCGGCATTGATATCTCCTATCCCAGCTTGGCAATGGCGCACCGCGAGCTCCCGGTACTTTCGTCACTGGACCTGGCAACAATGGATGCATTCTCTCTCGCCATAAGGCCCCAGACCTTCGACGTTGTGGTCTGCATCCAGAACGGACTGTCGGCCTTCGGTCGCGACCCCCGGCGTCTGGTCAACGAGGCCGTCCGGGTAACACGACATGGTGGGACGTGTCTGTTCTCGACCTACTCGCCGAGGTTCTGGGAACACAGGTTGGAGTGGTTCGTGCGGCAGTCTGACCACGGCCTTATTGGACCAATCGACTGGTCGAGGACGCACGAGGGCGTAGTGGTCTGCAAGGACGGCTTCGTGTCACGCACCCTACCAGTAGAAGAGCTGGAGGAAATCGGCACCAGTACGGGACAGCCCTTCGAGATTGTGGAGGTCGATATGTCCAGCATGTTCCTCCGCCTACGTGTGCACTAGACCGCTGTTCCAGTCCGTGTTGCCCGGCAAGTGTTACGTCGTCAGGAGCAGTGTTCCTGGTCATGTGAGGTACCCAGCACCCGTCTGGGCCAGTGCTGTGATACTCGTTGCTCCACCGTTGCTGGCTGGACTGTACCGTGGGCTGCGGTACCGTGGGCAACACAGTTGCGTCATCTCTGTTGTCCATGCCATCGTCCATCAGGACGGTCTTGCGGAGTCATCGCAACACGGGTACGTCGCTCCTGTTGCCCCCAATGGTCGACTGGGCAAGGGGCATGGGCCTGGCCATTCTCATAGTGACCATGTCCTTCAGTGCCACCACTGATATGACTGGTAGGCCTGTGCTTGCCCACACGGACGACTGGTGCCGTCCTCACATGGGCCTGGCCCGGTGTCCTGTAAGGGTCCCCCGACTCTCTTGAGGGGCTGATGGCAATGGGGACGCCCCGTAGGGACACAACAAGGCCCTCCTGTGTCCCGTGCTGGCAGCCCTCATACTCAGGGCCCTGTTGCTGACCGGCCACTACTGGGCAGCAGTCCCTGTCATGTGGCCCCCGGTATCTGGGGTCTACTGTGCGCCTGTCCTCATGGTCACTCAGCCGGGTGTGGTCGCCAGCAGGCGGGTACGAATACCCTTGGCCATAGCTGCCCCAGCGGAACGGCTTTATTGACTGGTCTCACTCCTGATGCGACCTCTCATGACGAAGCTCCTCATAACAGAGACCGCACTGCGAGATGCCCACCAGTCCCTACTGGCAACGCGAATGCGGACTGAGGACATGCTCCCAATCTCTGAGAAGCTGGACCGGGTCGGCTACCACTCCCTTGAGATGTTCGGTGGCGCTACATTTGACAGCATGATGCGTTTCCTGGACGAAGACCCGTGGGAACGTGTCGAGGCCCTGCGTGATGCCATGCCGCACACGAAGTTCCAGATGCTCTTGCGTGCACAGAACGTTGTGGGCTACCGTCACTACCCGGATGATGTCCTGGAGGCGTTCGTCGTCGAGGCAGCAAAGGTAGGGATTGACATCTTCAGGATTTTTGACGCGCTGAACGACGTGAGGAACATGGAGGCCGCCATGCGTTTCGTGAAGCGCGAGGGCGGACATGTCCAGGCGAGCTTCTGCTATACACTGAGTCCGTTTCACAGCATTGAGAAGTTCGTCGAGAAGGCAAAGGTACTCTACTCGATGGACGCGGACTCGATATGCATCAAGGACATGGCCGGTCTGATCTCTCCACAGGTGGCATACGAGCTTGTGAAGAGGCTCAAGGAGGAAGTGGACATACCCATCCAGCTCCACACACACTACACGAGTGGCATGGGCTCCATGGCGTACCTGCGGGCTGCTGATGCTGGTGTGGACGTCGTCGACTGTGCGATATCCTCTCTCTCACTTGCCACATCCCAGCCTGCCACTGAGTCCATCGTGGAGGCGCTGAAGGGGACACCACGTGACACCGGCCTGGACCTGAACCTCCTGGCCGAGATTGCCGACTACTTCCGCAAGGTCCGGCGCAAGTACGCACAGTTCGAGGGCACCCTCAAGGGCGTCAACCCACAGGTGCTCGTGTTTCAGGTCCCGGGCGGGATGCTCTCCAACCTTGA
>JALVPN010000091.1:25571-33642 GCA_027031765.1 Promethearchaeota archaeon
TGACAACCAGCTCCGCGAACAGGGTGCGCTGGACAAGTACGACGAGGTCCTCAAGGAGGTGCCGCGTGTGCGTGCCGAACTCGGGTACCCGCCCCTCGTCACGCCCTCAAGCCAGATTGTCGGGACACAGGCGGTCCTCAATGTCATTACTGGCGAGCGCTACAAGATAATCCCGCATGAGGTCAAGCAGTACATCCGGGGCTTCTACGGCCGTCCCCCAGCAGAGATAGACCCGGAAGTCCGTCGGCTCGCAATCGGGGACGAGGCCCCACTCACGTGCAGACCAGCAGACCTCCTCGAGCCGGGCCTGCCTGCTGCGCGGGAGGCACTCAAGGACATCCCCCATAAGCCGCGCGACCTTGTGTCGTACGCGCTGTTCCCACAGTACGCACTGGACTTCCTGAAACGCAGGGCCCAGCGCAGACAGCGCGGTACGACTACCGGGCCTCAGGAGGCAGCAATTATCGCCTCGGTGCTCCACCAGACCATCCAGATGGGCACCAGCCCCACCAGGGCTATGTCACATGGCAGCCCGTGGGCATCCGCCGGCCGCGAGGAGGCGGTATCGATACCCGTAGTGTATACCGGCCCGGGCCGCTGGGGCAACTCAGGCTCACCTTGGTCCGCTGTCGGCCGCAGGCTCCTCATGCGTGCGAGGACCTTGGAGGGAGCATAGTGTCTTTCGAGTATGACATTTCCATTGACGGTCAGGACTATCGTGTGAGGATTGAGCGTCTTGACAGGGGTGGCCTCTTGGTAGTGCGCGTCGGAGACGAGACCTTCACCCTGAAGACCTCTCCCAATGAGGATGGTACGTGGAGCGTGAGCGACCAGGCATCCAGCCATGTGGTGCGGGTCGTGCGTCGCATGGGCCGGAACGCCACCATCGAGCTCGACGGGGTGTCACGAGAGGTCGAGTGGAAACGAGTACACAGGACGGTCGCTGCACAGAAGGCCCCAGAGGTACCTTCAGGGGGCGGCGGCCGGCAGCCCGGCGGTGTGTACCCGCCCATGCCCGGAAAGATCACCGAGGTGCTGGTCAGTGTGGGCGACAGGGTCGAGGAGGGCCAGACCGTGTGCATCCTCGAGGCCATGAAGATGTTCAATGAGCTGCAGGCACCTTGCAGTGGCACCGTGCGTGAGGTGAACGTGACGCCTGGTGCTACTGTCAAGCAAGATGACCTGTTGGTCCTCATAGAGTGACTGGGGCTGTGTGCAGTGGAGCCTGTGTTCGTCATCGGTGTGAGTATGACCCGGTTCGGAGTGCTCGGGGAGTCGTTCGCTGAGCTGGCCCTGTCAGCGGCAGTCGAGGCGATGCGTGACTCCCATACCCTTGAGATGTCCGTTGACCGGGTGGTCGTGGGGAGTCAGAGCCCCGAGGAGTTTGTCAATACGGGCCATGTGTCCACCATGCTGGCCGACCTGTTGGGCACTGTACCCGCCGGTGCCACGCGCGTTGAGACTGGCCCGTCTTCAGGTGCCAGTGCATTCGAACTCGGCTCGGCCCTAGTCGCGTCCGGTATGGCAGGACTGGTACTGGTCATCGGTGTCGAGAAGATGACGGCGGTGGAGCGTGGCACGGCATCACGGGTCCTTGCCAAGATGATGTCATACGAGTCCGAGACCCGCTACGGTGCAACGCCCACGGCCCTGGCCGCAATGATTGCTCGGCGGTACATGCACGACTACGGTCTGACACGCGATGAGCTCTCACTTGTCCCCGTCAAGGCCCATGCCAACGGTGCCAAGAACCCGCTGGCCCACTTCCAGAAGGGGGTGTCAGTGGAGAAGATCCGTAGGGCACGGGTCATAGCAGACCCACTCACTCTGTATGACTGCTGTCCCACAAGTGACGGCGCCGCAGCCCTCGTCCTCGCATCGTCGTCAGTTGTACGTGACCTCGGTCTGCGTGACCAGGCCGTGCGCGTGCTGGGCGTAGGTCATGCCACTGACTACCTCGCTGTCCAGCACCGTCTGTCCCTGACATCGATGGGCGCCACCGTGCGCGCTGCTGAGAACGCCTTTCATATGGCCGGCCTCCGTCCATCAGATGTTGATGTCTGTGAGCTCCATGACGCCTTCTCAATCCTAGAACTGATAGCGATGGAGGACATTGGCATTGCGCAGCGTGGACACGCCATCGACCTCGTGAAGGAGGGCCTGACAGAGGTCTCGGGAGACATCCCAGTCAATACGACCGGTGGCCTGAAGGCAAGGGGTCACCCGACCGGAGCTACTGGTGTCGCGCAGCTCCGTGACCTCGTCCTGCAACTACGTGGTGATGCACCCAAGGGGCTACAGGTGGACTCCCCCAGTGTGGGACTGGCCCACAACATTGGTGGCTTTGGCAACAACATGGTCGTGACGCTTCTCGGTCTATGAAACACAGTCCGTCCGAGATTATCTTATAATAAACATGTTGCTTAATGTTTCTGTCCATTGTCTTGGACTGTTGCCGCGGGTCGCTTCATCTGTACTGCGAGTGGTCTCGACCTCGCAGCCCCGCTCTGTGGCCATTCGGGCCTGACCGTTGTGAGTGGACCCGCACACCTAGCAGTTGGGAGATGACCCAGAATGCCTGAAGGACTAGCAGTACTGAAGTGGGATGATGAACTTGGTCCAGTGGTCGCAGCAAAGACCCCGAAGTCCCTGACCAAGGGTCTGGACCCGACCACGTCCATGCGCGTCTATGGTATCGCTACACTAGGGGAAACAGAAGAGTCACAGAAGCCTGGTTTCAGTGCACTGTCGTTTGACGACTTCAAACTTGCTGTGTACTATGGTGGTCTGAGCATGCACCTGAAGGGACTTCCGTCCATGGTGTTCTTGGTGCTGCGTCCCGACGAAGACCCTGACGTCTACAAGGACGCCCTACCTGAGCTGGCCACCCAGATCTTCCTGAACGCCGAGGGCAACAAGTACAAGAAGCTGATACCCAAGTTCTTCAAGCAGATTGCACGGTACACGCTGATGACGCCTGAACAACGACAGGCGTCCGTGCTGAGCGACCCCGTCCGCAGGGCAATCCTACAGACCCTTGTACGTGATGGCACCATCCAGTCCAATGACCTCGAACAGATAATCTTCGAAGAGGTCGGCAAGAAGATAGATGTGGAGATGGTGCTCCGCCCCCTGGTCAAGATGGGGATCATAGCCACCGGCTGGGTCGAGGGCCTAGCGTCTGAGGTGATATATCTCACCCGTGCCATCTTCATACTGCGGAAGATATCGATGGAAACAGTCCGTGCGGTCAAGAGTGGTGGCCTGCCGCAGGACACGGTCGCCCAGTTCGTCGAGTCGACACGTCGGTATCACCGGGACTACATTGCTCGCCTGAAACGAGACCTCACCGACACACTCTGGAAGGACGCAGAGGAGCTAGCGAAGGTGCTGCTCGACTTCGATGCATACGACCTGATTCAGATATTGCGCGAAGGGCCCCAGCAGACAGAACATCTCCCGAGCCTGCTCGATACGACCAAGGCCCGACTGCGGAAGCAGCTCTCGGCCCTTGAGAAGGCCAACATCGTAATGCGTGTGAATGATGAGGGGGGACGTGAGCATGTCCTCTTGAAGTCAGACCCAGAAGTTGTCACGGTCTACCCTGAGTGGCTGATAGAGCGGACAGTCGAGCTCTACAATGATGAGGCAATACCCAGTCGTCAGGCAGTCCACTACCTTGAGATACTGAAGAAGTCGCACCCGACCTATGCGACAGTGACGGTCACGGGGGGTGAGTGAGATGGTACGCGTAGAAAGAGTCGCAGTCCTTGTTGTCCTTGCAGTCCTCATGGCTCTCCCGTCCATTGGGGGCAACAACACCACGAGTCCCAGGGATGATGCCCTCGTACCGGATTTGCTGATAGGAGGGCCCCACCACGAGACCGCATCAGCACAGGACACTGTACCGTGGTGGAACACGAGCTTTGCATATCGACGGTACTACAACATCACCGAACCAGGGATAAGCGCACGACACAATACCCCTGTCCACCTGTCCCTGACCTTCGCACCAGGGCACTGCTACCGTGGCTCAATCCGCGTGTTGTACTACGACGGCGTGTCGTGGGCAACAAGGCCGTTCCAGGTCTGGAACGTGACCTATGATGCAACGGGCGACTATATCCTGTCTGCCCGTGTCAGTTTCCTGGTCAACGTCTCCAAGAGTGGGGTCCAACAGAACTACTACATCTACTACTCGAAGAACGACGTGGGCACTGTCAGTTATCCTGACTTCTACCCGTTCGTCTACAAGACCTACACCTACTCCTTGCTGGAGCTGGCATCCTACTATGACAACAACAACTACGAGGTCCTGATGTGGGACAGCGCAGCCCAGCAGTGGGACGACCCACGCAATGTCGATTCCCAGTGGGCCTCAGCCACCGGTATCATCCAGTCGGGTGTTGTGACGAATGTCCCCACAGGTACGCTCAACAAGTACCAGAACGTGCGCATAGAGCCCAACGTGGCCTACACCAACACAGCATTCCTCGGGTCCTACATGGTGCGCTCGAACTACCCGCTTGCATTCACGGCTGGCAGTGGGCACAAGAACTCCAACCCGGCTGTGAACGACTGGTACCCGAATGTCGACGAGATTGGTTGGGGTGTCGGGACACGGTTCATCATTGGTGGTGTTTCCGGTTTCGACAACTACTACGAGGGCAAGTACTGGGTACAGGCACAGACCAACAACACCCGTGTCTGGGTATGGACGGTCTCGGAGACCCCGGATACAAACTGGTACTTCTACAATGGCTCCGCAGTGTCGTCGTGGCCAGCCATACTCCATGCGGGCGAGTATATCTCGAAGAAGCGTGTCAACTACCAGACCTTCTACATGGTGAACGCCACCGGCCTGATCTCAGTGCGGAGCGGTGATGTCGACGCTGCTTACTCCCGTGACGTGATGGGCTTCTATCCTGCCGTGACCGGCCTCCTTGTCGGCAACGAGTTCTACACAATCGACATGGGCCACTCCTCCGACCGCACGCGTATCACCAATATCGGTACTTCTGCGGTCTCGGTCACGGTCTACAGGAACAGCGGCTCCGGCTGGACACAGATTGCCACTCCACTGATTGCAGCAAACAGTCACTATGACGTGCCCAACGGTGTTGCAAGCGACTCCAATCCTGAGGATGTGCTACACATTGTCGCTCCCGCCGGTGCGAAGCTGATGGTCGAGGGCACCTACAACCCCGGGGGCCGCAGTGACCACGGTGACTGGTTCCCGACAACGGGTGGCTATCGGTTTGGTACTCACTTCACTATCTGGGGCTTCTCCCAGTCCAAGTTCTTCATATTCGCTTGGGAGAACGCACAGGTCACTATAACCGGCTCCAACGGTGGCACCCTCCAGATCCCAGCTGGTGGGGCTGACACGTTCCTGCCACTTTCGAGCAGCCCGTCCCTGTACACGGTCACGTCGAACGCGACCATCGGCATCGTGCGTGCCTCCCGGTTCTACACATCGGCACCCTACGGTCCACGCGGTGACCAGGGCTATGGCTGGATGGTACCCGTCTACTCTCCGGAAGGGGACGAGCACGGCGTGACAGTGACAGAGAGTCCAGAGCGCCACCTCTTCGAGTTCGACATCGTTGTGACCGACCTCGATGGTGCAGCCATTTCAGGCGCAACCGTCACACTCTATGACCCTGCTACCCACCAGGTCTGGCTGGATGACAACGGCCTCAACCGGACAGGCGTATCTGATGCGAACGGCAGGGTCGTATTCGAGGGCCTCAACAACATGACCTACGAGATCAGGACGCGCATCGATGCCGCAACGTGGCTGTCCACATCATACTCCCATGTCTGGGTGACGGACACATCCAATCACGCCATGACGGCAACAGTAACGGATGTCCAGATCACGCTCAACATTGCAACGGTCTATGTCCACCTCAACGACCTCAATGGCGAGTCCATGGACGACACGGTGGACGAGGACATCCTGATGAAGATGTGCAATGATACCAGTGACGACTCCCAGTACATCCACATCGCACAGGCGAACGGTACGGGCTGGCTGGAGTTCCCGAGGGTGCCGGTGCCCCAGACGGAGTACTACTTCCGTGCCCGCTATGCTGGCGCACACTCGTGGAACTCGTACTCATACGACCAGCTCAAGCAGTTTGCGAACTGGAACGTCAGCGCCGCGGACTTTGCAAGTGGCTCGTTCACAGAGCACTGGGCCCTCCCACTGGTCACACTCCAGATCCATGTCCATAGCTGGGACAACCTCCCAGTCCCCAATGCCTACGTCGAGTTGAACAACACCATGGACGAGCAGGCGTACCGCATCAACCCGCAGACAACAGACTCCAACGGTAACGTCACACTCAGACGCGTTGTCAGTGGGACATGGAAACTCAATGTCTGGCGCGAAGATGACTTCGGCCTTGAAGTGCGCAACAACACTGCTGCGATAGTCCTGCACAATGTCCAGTCGTACACTGCATTCACAGTGCAGCTCAGGCTGACCCGCTTGAACGTGGTAGTCAAGTATGGTGCTGAGCAGAACAATGTCGAGGGCGCCACAGTGAAAGTGTACCTCAACAATGAAACGCTCGTAGCGACTGGACAGACTGATTCCAGCGGTGAGGTGGTATTCAAGTGGATTCGTGGCAACATGTCCTCACCTCACTGGTGGTACACCATCGATGTTGCGAAGGGCACTTCCAATGTCACACGGCAGGGCGTACGTGCAGACTACAACTACACCTACTGGAACCTGGTGGTCTTGCCAGAGCCAGCATATCCAAAACCGTACACGGAGTTCCAGTCGAGCTATAGCTTTGAACAGCGGTGGTGGTACAAGAACTTCACCTTCACCTTCGACTACTGGAACCGGACAGGTAGCGAGTCGTCCTCAGTCCTGACCAACGTGACGTACGACGCTACCACATTCGTGATGTTCAAGATATTCATGGGCAGCACCCTGATAGGACAGGACGTATGGACCACCACAACATCGCAGTACATCACCTGTCATGCCAACATCCACACGTTCAATGCAACAATCGACCTTGTGCACTGGGCCCTCAATGCGAGCGACACACCGTACCGCATTGTGGTGTCTGCCCACACGTACGGCTACGCTGACCCCAAGGAACTCGTCATATACCTGACCGTGTTGGAGGCTGAAACCACCGCGGGCTCCGATACGGGTGGTTCAATTGTTGAGTACTACAAGATGCACAGTGCGCACCTGTTCTGGCTCAACGACACGAAAAATGGTGGCAATGTGAGCAGTCTGGACACCCACTCCTACTCGGTGCACCTTGGGCTGACCGTACTACGCTCAGGACAGCTGACCGACAATGGCAATGGGACATACACACTGCCCGCCAGTGCCCTCCACGGCCTCGATGTGGGCACCTACGTTCTGATTGCGAACCTGACCAAGCAGAACTTCGAGTCGGCTGTGCTCAGCATCGAGGTCACAATACGTGAGGTGCCAATGGCTGTCGACATCTCGCCGCACGCCTCCTACGAGTGGTCACTGGCGGCGGACCAGCTCCTCTTCAGGTACAACATCGCCAGCAACGGCACCACGCCCGACCTAGGAGGTATTTCCGTTACCATTGTGTGGATCAACCACACCTCTGGCACCGAGTACCTCACGGTCGAGAGGACTCTCAGCCTTAGTGGTGGGGACTATATCTACTCGTTCACACGCAATGTGGTGCCTGTCGGCCAGTGGGAGGTCAGGGTCACATGCAAGGCCGACAACTATGCAGAGGCGTCAGATGTGCTGGTCTACATCACGGTCTCTGCCGCAGCGACCACTGCAACACCCGACCACGCGTCGGTGTCGGTGGACTGGGGCTCTGATGCGACGTTCGATGTGGCCTTCTCCAGAAACAGCGACTCTGCCGGTCTTGCTGGTGCTACTGTGACCCACAACTGGACCCAGCCCATAATCATCACCGACCTCGGCGACGGCCACTACACGGTGGTTGCAAAGACGCTTCTTGAGGCAGGCACATACACGCTGCACCTGACGTTCAGCACGGCGAACCACCAGGACGCGAGCGTCGACCTCTCAGTGGTCATATAC
>JALVPN010000091.1:33652-37691 GCA_027031765.1 Promethearchaeota archaeon
CGCTACAGATAGAGTCCGAGTACAGCTCGGCAGAGAGCCCACTGGAGACCTACTGGACACACACCTTCACGATCAACGTCACGGTTGTTGACGTTTCGCGCGGCAACCAGACCGTGGAGGATGTCGATGTACAGTTCAGATGGTACATGAAGTCGGTCGTTGACCAGGACGGCCCGCTGAACAGCCTCGGCAATGGGGTCTACTCTGTGACGCTGAACGCCTACGACGCACTACCGATGGAACAGCTGTACACAGTGGTAATCACGGCCTCCAAGGCCGGCTGCAGTGATGCCGCCATAACGGTGTTCGTGAAGATAAACGCGGTCCCGAACGAGGTCGTGCTCCCGAATGACTACTTTGAGCAGTACTACGCCGATGTCTTCAACATCACTTTCAGCTGGATGAACACCCTTGACAACCAGCCGATCACAGAGGTGGGCACTGCCCAGTTCGTGGTGCCCCGCCTCACGGCCAATGTGACCTCCTGTGTCAGTCTTGGCAACGGGACCTTCGTGCTGACGATTGACACCCGTGCCCTCGGCATGACCGCAAGGTACCCGGGCACTGTGTACGTTGTCCGCATCATAATGAGCCGTGATGGTTTTGAGGCGCACCCGTTCGCAGCAGCAATCGTCCTTGTCCGGGAGACCGATGCCTCCCTCGTCATTGACCCCATCGGCGAGGTCAACTGGTCCGATGAGATCACCGTGACAGCGACCCTGTACGACGCGCTGCACGGTGGCACTATCTACGAAGGTGCAGAGGTGACCCTCCGCTACGGCTCGAAGAGTGCTCTGATGACGAACAATGGTGACGGTACGTTCACAGTCACCATCCAGTCGGACGAGTGGTTCGGCGCAAGTGCCACGCCCTATGTCCTGACACTCGTCTACACGCTACCGAACTACGTTGACAGCTACAACACCACAACGGTGGTCGTCATTCCCATTGCGGGTGAGATTATCCTCGACTCACCAGCGACTACGGAGCTGGACATGGTGTGGTCGAACACGTTCGTAGTCAGAGTGCGTGTGAACAGGATTTACGGTGTGGTGCAGCCACTTGCCAACATCAACGTGTTCTACGTCTGGAGTGGCTACGAGCAGACCTACCCACTCACATACTATGCTGTCGGCTCAGACCTCTTCTACAACGGCACAGTGTTCACGGACGATGTACCGGCAGGTACCTACACACTGGTCATCCGTGCCCTCAACCAGAACTACACGATACCCGACTATACAATAACGGTACACATTGACACGGTCGACACGACCCTGACCGCTACGGAGGAACTGTACGAGGTCTACTATGGTACGACCGGCCTTGACATCTACCTCAACTACTCGATTGATGACCCGCGGGTGTCACTCAGTGGTGTCCTGCCCGACGCCAGGATTGTCATGACCTATGCCGGCCTGGTGTCCGGGGCTGAGTTCCAGACCTCTGGGGACTATGCCGGCCTGTACAAGCTGAGCTTCAACCCGTCAGCAATGGACGTCTCCAACATCCCAGGTGTCTTCACCCTCAACATCACGGCCTCTCTGACGAACTACACGTCCCAGACCGTCCACCTGACCCTGAAGATATACGGTGAGACCTTGCTCACCGGTAAGGATGTGGTCGTTGAGGAGGGACAGCTCTTCACACTGAGCTTCCAGTACCTTGACACCTGGAACAACCTGTCGCTCGGCCCAGACATGGTCGCCTCTGTGACAGTGGTCACTCCCACCGGCACCACATACAGCCTTGACCAGTTGAACTGGAACGGTACGCACTACCTCCTTGTCCTGTCAAGTGACGAGGTCGGTGAGGTGCGTGCCGAGGCCTACACCGTGCTGGTATCCGCATCCGCACCCATGTACCACAACCGCACCGACATTGCCATCCGGGTGACCGTCACCGAGGCAACCGTCGACCTCCTCGGCTATGTTGGCCTGCCAGGAGTGCTCGTACTGCCAGTATCGACTCTCAGGACAGTCCTCCTGATGACGACTCTCTTCGTCGGAGTGGCAGTCGTTGCTATCGGTGTCCAGCGCTGGAGAATCCCGTACCAGGTGAAGCAGATCAACCGCGCTATCAAGGACATCGAAAAGGGCAAGGTCGCCAAGGTCGAGGGCATCAAGACCATGGGCGATGTGATTGCAGAGCTGCTGGCACCGGGCCTGGCCGAACTGGACATTCCAGTACCCACCATTGATGTGGTCCATGAGCGCGGAGCCGAGGTGTTCGGCGAAGAGACCGAAGAGCTGCTTGAGGAGCTTGAGGCCCTCGACGAGATTGGGTTTGAGGCCGAGGAGCCAAGGCGGCCCAGCACCGAGGAGATCGAGTCCGAGATTGCTGCCGAGATTGAGGAGGTCACTGTCCCGGAGCCCGAGCCGGAGGCTGTTGAGCCCGAGGTTACGGAAGAGCCGGAGGCTGTTGAGCCCGAGGCTACGGAAGAGCCGGAGGCTGTTGAGCCCGAGGTTACGGAAGAGCCGGAGGCTGTTGAGCCCGAGGTTACGGAAGAGCCGGAGGCTGTTGAGCCCGAGGCTGAGGGGGCAGCCCCAGAGGACTCTGACGAGTCCGACACTGCAGGCGAGGAATGAACTTGATGGAGTCCTGCCCCGACGGCGGTCAGGAGCCGTTGGGTGCAGCTCCATCTTTTCTGCAGTCATGTGGGCTGCAGCTTGTCGGGGCAAGGGATGATACCCCCTCCAGTTTCTCCGGGGCACTTGCCCTCACACTGAACGTGCATGTGTGGTGGACTGGTAGTGTTGCTGTGGGTATCTGGGGACACAAACGAGATACGCTCAAATGCAAAGGAGTCCCAATCATGGCGACAGGTCCGACACCGGCTGCGGCCGCCTGTTGCCCCACTTTGACAGTTTGGGAGTGTCATGCAATATGATTCGTGAAATCCATGTGTTCAAGGACGGACAGACGCTCTTTGAAGATGTGATCATCCCAAACAAGGATCTCGACACAAAAGCTGTGATGATGCTCGTGTCGTCCTCGGCCAAGAAGCTACAAGAGTGGAAGATTGACAGCATGGAGATTGAGCGGTACCGCTACGTATACATGAACTCCCATGACACGCAGTTC
Organism: Promethearchaeota archaeon; assembly: GCA_027031765.1. Lineage (GTDB taxonomy): Archaea > Asgardarchaeota > Thorarchaeia > Thorarchaeales > Thorarchaeaceae > JALVPN01. Next base: position 36,737 of record JALVPN010000091.1, read on the forward strand.
ATCGTCACTATGGACCGGCAGGCCTCTCTCTCCAAGGTCACCGAGGCCCTGATGAACATAGTGTCCAAGTTCATGACCGCCTTTGAGAGGACCCTCGAGACTGACGAGTGGAAGACGACCGACTTCTCCCCGTTCAAGGTCGGTTTCAGGAGGATTGTGAGCCGCATCCCTGTCAAAGTGTGCTTGGCAGGACATGGTGGTACCGGTAAGACAACCCTGCTCGAACTCGCTACGATGCCATCTCAGGGACCGCCACAGGAGTATGTGCCCACATTCTTCGGCGACAAGGCCCTATTGAAAGCAGACTTCGACCCTTATGTCTTCAGCATGTTCGACCTTGGCGGACAGGACCGGTTCGTCCAGGAGTGGGGCAAGATTATCCGGGCCGGCAGCATGGTCGTCATCGTGACCGACTCGACCAGGGAGAACCTCATGTGGACGAAGAGGGTGGCGTATCCGGTGCTCAAGAACGAGCTCCCGTATGCCAGGGCCATCGCCATCGCAAACAAGCAGGACCTGAAAGGTGCTCTCTCGCCACAGGAGGTGTCCCGTATACTGGGCGTCCCTGCCTATGGGATGCAGGCCAACAGGCGCGGGTTCCGCGACCGGTGGCTCAAGCTGCTACGAGGGCTGGCCTTCGAAGAGATTGACTTCAAGATTGTAGGTGATATCGAGGTGGACTGAACATATGTCTGACCCTGCAGAAGAAACCAAGAGCATTGTCAGTGAGGAAGAGCGCAGACGCCTGATCAACCAGATCCAGAAGATCAAGGAGATTCTCGACTCGTTCAAGTACGGACTCAACTTCGAGCAGTTTGCTGACGAGATATTCCGGACGGTTGACCGTCAGACGATTGCCGTGAAACGACTGGAAGACCTCATGCGCGAGGTGCTCCAACGGATGGAACGGCTTGAGAACCAGCTCAGAAAGGGCATCAAGTTGCGGCTGTCCACG
>JALVPN010000092.1:0-3146 GCA_027031765.1 Promethearchaeota archaeon
GGTCTCGCGGCACCCACGGTCTCCTTGCTCCTCCGCAGCTGGTACAGTCTGAGCAGGGCTATTGGCACGACAATCACGAGCCAGATGATGACATCGCCGGCAATGGCAAGGGCCGTGTTCGGGCTGCCTGTCGGGTCGAGCCACAGATGGCCCAGGCGCATCATCTTGACCAGTGGGAACACCAGTATCAGGCCAAAGATACGTTTCAGCTGCACGGCATCGACCATGGTCGCCAGTCTAGCACCAATCTGTGCACCGAACACCATCCCGACACCGAGGGCCAGGCCGTAGACCGGGTTGACGTAGCCCAAGGAGTAGTTCAGCAGCGTACCGGAGGTTGCCGTGAACATCATTGTGAACATCGATGTGGCCACAGCGGCGTGCATTGGCAGGCCCAGGAGGATGCTGAGCACGGGCACGACAATGGCACCGCCACCAATGCCGAGCATGCCTGCTGCAACCCCCCCAATGAAGGCGCCTCCGAGAGAGACCGCAAGCCGCCTGTTCGACAGCTGTGACAGGTCGAACGCCAGTATCTGTGATGCAAAGTCCGTCTTGCCACGCCTCTTGGCGAACAGCATCTTGAGGGCCACCGGGAAGAGGGCGAGCCCGAAGATGACCCGCAGAACGTAGTCGTCCTGGATTGTCGTCCTCAGCACGACTCCAGTGAGGGAGCCCGGGATTGTGGTGACCGCCAGGAACAGCCCCACACGTGGCATGACCGGTCTCGGCTCCTGCCTGAAGTAGGCATACGTGCTTGCAACAGCCACGCACAGTGCTGCCACAAGAGCAGTCGCGGAGGCGTCCTGTGCCGGGAAGAGGAACACTATGATCAGCAGGGGAGTGTTGATGATCCCACCACCGATGCCCACCATTGACGACACGGTACCGACAGCAATGGCGAAGATGGCAATCGGGAGGAGTTGCATGATGATGTCTTCCATTGACCCGGACTCCTATTGGGTGCCGGCCGGAGCACGCCTGGTCTTAAACCATTAGGATTCGGCTACCGACCAGTACGACGTACCCTCTCGCGCTTGACCTCAACTGCACCGAGCCACCTGGCAAAGCGCTGGAGCCTGCTGACCATCTTGTGCTGGACCTTCTCGTGGAGCATGACCACCGGGACGATGAAGGCCATCATCATGACCGGGATGCCCAGTGTCCAGAGGCTGCTCACAAAGATGTTCTGTAGTGTCAGTGGCTGGTGTTCCACGACGAAGGGGGTGTAGAAGTGGGCGACGAACATGGAGAAGGGGAATGCCACTATGGAGAAGCCACCGAGCATGCTGCTGTACCAGCGTCCGACCCCCTCGGTGTGTGGACACACCCGCATGTTCAACAGTCCTCTCTCAAGGTGGCTGACTATTCCCGCATCGTCCAGCAGCCATGTGGGGATATACAGTGCCAGTGCCAGTGGCATGAGTATCAGTGCCGCCATGAGTGACAGCCCTATGGGGTACACGAACTGCAGGTCTGGCGGTATCGATGGTGGGGTACCGAACAGTGCGTCCTCTATCGAGTTCTGTATCATCCCCGCGGAGCTTATGGCGAACAGCGCGGGTGCTGCCGACCTGCGGACCATCCGCACGCCACTGAATGTCTTTCCGATTTCCATGATGTTCGTGTCGTAGGCCGCGCCGCGTACTATCTTGCTGACTACCAACAGCAGCGCAGCAATAGGCAGCCCCAGTAGGAAGTAGACGATGATGATCAGAGGGACTGCTGCGACGAACAGCACTACTATGTCCGTCCACAGAGTCCCGCCAATGAACGGGATGAGGTCAAAGGACGCCATGCCTGCTGTGACCATGTAGATTGCATAGAACGACCCTGCCATTCCGGCGACCGAGAAGATGAATGGTAAGATGAACTTCCTGTTACCTGACAGTATGGGCACCCGAACACCCCCTTCAACCGTGAGTGTTAAGGGTATTTGTGACCTCTACCGTGCCCTCGACGCCCCCCAGCGACCGTTCGATGTGGACTGCCTGCGGCAATGACGTACACTGTCCACGACTGTCCTCCGGGCCGCTGTACACTGCGGCGGGCTGCATCGCTGGCAAGAATTGCGCCCCAACTCTCCACACGGCAATTTTGCGACACGACAGCACCACCTATCTATGGGGTCTGGCCCAGTCACTGATGGTGACCATGGAACGTCGGTGGCGCACTGCATCAGAGAGCGAAATCCTTGCTGGCAAGACGACCGATGTCTACTTTGAGCGGACCGTTGAGGTCCTCCGGGCTGCGGGCGTCAACCCCAGGGTGTATGCTGAGGTCACGGTCTCCGGCATGCCTACCGGCAGCAAGTGGGGCGTCCTTGCTGGCGTCCACGACGTGCTGCGCCTGTTCGAGGGGCGGCCCGTTGACATCTATGGACTCCCAGAGGGCACTCTGTTCTACCCCCGGAGCCCGCGTGGTGTCAAGGTACCGGTGATGGCGATTGAGGGCCACTACGCGGACTTTGCAGTACTGGAGACCCCAATGTTGGGCTTCCTCTGCTATACCTCTGGCATGGTCACGAAGACGGCCCGAGTACGTCTTGCAGCCGGTGACCGCCTCCTGCTCTCATTCGGTGCCAGGAGGACACACCCCGCAGTCACACCCCAGGTCGAGTATGCGGCCTATGTTGGTGGCTGTGACGGGGTCTCCTGTGTCCTTGGTGCGCAGCTCCTCGGGATCCCGGCGTCCGGTACCATGCCCCATGCACTGATAATCTCCTTTCAGGACCACCGGACGGCTTGGCTCGCCTATGACCGGTACCTGCCGCCCGATGTCCCAAGGTTTGCCCTCACGGACACACACCTCGACGAGGTCCGGGAGGCAGTAATGGCTGCTGAGACCATCGAGAATCTCCTCGGTGTCCGCCTTGATACAACGAGCAGTCGTCGTGGTGACTTTGCACACATAGTGCAGGAGGTGCGGTGGGAACTCGATGTACGGGGGTTCCGTGATGTCAAGATATTTGCCAGCGGGGGCCTGACACCCGAGCTCGTGCGTGAGCTACGCGACGCGGGTGTCGACGGCTTTGGTGTCGGCGGTGCAATCAGCAACTCGCCGGCCATAGACTTCGCAATGGACATTGTCGCCATCGAACAAGACGGCGAGTGGGTGCCATGTGCAAAACGCGGCAAGTTCTCAGG
>JALVPN010000092.1:3156-5003 GCA_027031765.1 Promethearchaeota archaeon
CTCGTGGACGACCCCCCACCGAAGAGCTGCACTCTGTGTGGCGGCTCGCTGCTGAGGCTGGACAAGCCGCTCATTGAGGCCGGCAAGGTCGTGCATGACACGCCACCGCCTGAGAAGACCCGCGCCCGCGTACTGTCACAGGTCACAAGGGTGAGTGAGAAAGGACCATGAATGAGTCGCTAGACCCGGAGAAGACTGCCCTGATCATTGTGGACATGTTGAACGACTTCGTGGAACCAGAGGGTGCCCTGGTTGTCCCGGCCGCCGCGTCGCTGGTGAGACCTCAGGCAAAGGTCCTCCGTGCCGCACGGGAGGCTGGGATGTTGGTGCTCTTCCTCGCTGACAACCACATGCCAGACGACCCGGAGTTCAAGATATGGCCAAGGCATGCGGTTGCAGGCACCTGGGGCGCCGCAGTGGTGGACGGGCTGGCGCCGTCGGGAAACGAGAAGGTGGTCCCAAAACGACGCTACTCCGGCTTCTTCGGCACCGACCTAGACCTCACCCTCCGCGAGCACGGCATCAGGGACGTTGTGCTCATGGGTGTGCTGACAGACATCTGCGTGATGTACACATCCGCCGATGCCTCCGCACGCGGCTACCGGGTATTGGTGTTGTCGGACTGCACTGCGAGCCTTGACACGTCGCGTCATGAGTGGGCGCTTGAACACATGCGACAGGTGCACGACGCAAGGACCGTACCAGCCCGGGAACTGCTCTCCGTCCTCAGACAGGCATGAGCAGTGAGGACCACAGTACCGCGACGCTGCCATCGGCCGACCCCTCGGACGGTCGTGGGTGGAGCTCCCAGCAACTGATACGAGACCGTGTGACCCGTCGTCAGACCCCTGTTGCCCACCCCCATGTCGTGGTGTTGCCCGGCCCGGTAGCACGCCCCATGCTCAGCCCCGACTTTCCGGTACACACTGCACCATGACAGTATCCCGTCCTCATGTTGCACTACCATCCCGTCACGGCAGTGCTCTACGCCCCCTCTTGATACATGGAAAGCCAGAGCCTTAATAAGGTCGTTTGCAGATGATGCACCATAACGTACCGGTCAACAAGACCGGTTCGAGTGGTGTAACTGCATGAAGCGGAAACTGGTCTTTCTATCGGCCTGTTTCTTGGTGATGTTCTTCATCGGGCTCGCGCCCGGGCTCGGCGCTGCTGTGCCTACTACTTCTCAGCGCACACAGACCGTGACGCTGACTCTTTCCCGGACGGTCGAGTCCTACGTAGTCGAGTCTGACCACCCATACTCGAACAATTTCGACTACACGTGGACCATCACCAAGGAAGGCGCATCCCAGATTCGTGTGCACTTCACGAAGATTGATACCGAACAGAACTACGACTATGTGTACGTGTATGACTACGCTGGGAACACGCTCCACAGCCTCACAGGGCTGTACTCATCTGGTGGGTGGAGCTCCTGGAGCCACGGTGACACAATCAAGGTCCGCCTGAAGACCGACTACTCGGTCACGGACTGGGGCTTCGCCATTGACCAGATCGAGTATGAGACGGGAGGTGGTGGAGGTGGGAGCGACCATGTGCTCACCAGCGGTGAGACCGTGTCCAGCTCGCTGAGCGGCACCGGTGCCACGGAGACGTGGACGATTGAGGTCGAAGAGAACTGTGAGAGCATGCACTCTGTGCTGACCTGCGGTTCCAACGACTACGACCTCTACGGCCGCCTCGGTGCTGAGCCGACCACGTCCACCTACGACTGGCGTGGCTACACCTCGGGTGGTGAAGATGTCACCTATGACAACCCGGGTGCAGGGACGTGGTACATCATGGTGCGCTCGTACAGCGGCTCCGGCCCGTACGACCTCACTGTC
>JALVPN010000093.1 GCA_027031765.1 Promethearchaeota archaeon
GGACGGCCTGCTCCTGTCGGGGTCGTGGTCACCGCACTCACCCGGAATGACTGCCATATAGACGCTGCTGCGGTATCTGGGCCCCGTGGAGACCCCAGGCCCACTGTTGGGTGCCGTAGTAGACGGCTGACTTCGCGACCTACGCCGGGTGCATCGTCGGCAGCCCAACAATAGGCTGGAGACTCACAGTCTTGGAGGACAACGAGACCATCCGGACGATAAAGGAGCGCCGGGCAATACGTGACTACAACACGGAGCGCGACGTGCCGGACGAGTTGATATACAAGATAATCGAGGCGGGCACGTATGCACCAAGTGCAGAGAACCAGCAGCCCTGGCGGATAGTCGTGGTGCGTGACAAGGAGACCCAGGAGTTCATCGGCCAGATTGCGGTCGACCGGACAGTCGAGCTCTTCGGGCGCGCGACACCACGCCAGGAGCTTGAGCGGCGGCTCGGCTACATCCGTTCGAAGGCGAGCCTCGAACGTACCATTGAGATCCTCATCACAGGACGGAGGTTCGAGTACATCAAGGGGAGGCCTGAGACCAATGGGGCGCCCGTGCTCCTGGTGTTGTGTGTGGACCAGACGCACGTGGGCAACTCACAGCCGACACTGCGCGGTACTGGGGGCGTCTATGGTTGGTCGTCACCACGCCACGCCATAATCGCAGGCGCGATGATGCTCCAGAACATGTGTCTTGCAGCGGCCTCGCTTGGCCTTGGTACATGCGTGTCATCGGTGCAGCTCGACCACTTTGACGATGTGGGTGCAATCTCGGAGCGGCTCGGCATACCGTATCCGCACTGGGTACCAATCCTGTGTCTTACCGTGGGGTACCCCAAGTTCGAGCGCACCCTCGGGCCACCACGACAGCCGCCCGAAGAGATTGCGTTCCTCAACCGTTGGGGAGAACCGTTCACGCTGGGAGGTGCTGAGTGATGGCAGGACTGGAGACTCTGAGGACGGCATTCATAGCATTCCTTGACGGCCTCTGGTGGGGCCTCCGTGACAATGTCGGTGCCCTGTCCATGTACGAGGGCTACTCGCGTGGGTTCCGTCAGGTCGGCCTTGAGATTGCAGAGGGACATGATGGCAGTGGCCCTGAGGCGGCAGCACAACTGGCCGCTTCCGTCTTTGAGGCAATCGGCATGGAGGTCCAGGTCAATGGCGGCGAGCTCACCGTGACCAGGTGCCCCCTCTGGGACAGGGTGCTCGAACGCGGCCTCGAGTATGCATTCCACGTCGAGGAGACCTGCTGGCGACCACTGCTTGAGGCCATTGCAGAGAAGACGGGCACCACCGCTGTTGTCGAGTCCTCACTCAGGCTGGCCCACATCGCCGGTGCCAAGGCCGAGTACAAGAGGCGGAAGGCGAAGGCCGCCCTAGAGAAGGGCACAATCACACGGGAGGAGTACGAGGCGCAACTGGCGGCCATTGACCGCGCCCTGTCAGAGGTCGTACCTCACGGCCAGTACCGCTTCCAATGACAGTATATGTGCCCACGGGTATCCTGTTGGGTGGAGGCCAACTC
>JALVPN010000094.1 GCA_027031765.1 Promethearchaeota archaeon
CCACCTGACAAGGCGATGCGGATTGCAGACCTGCTGCAGACGATTATCAAGTCCCTGAAAATGGGCTGTGTGTCAGGTGACGTCCAAGACGTGATGGCCAGCGTCAAGGCCGAGATAATGAAGATCGTGCCCAGTGACCCCATCATGATAAAGATTGACCGCTGGATGGGTGTGGTGAGTGCGTATCCCCGCAGGAAGGAGCTACAGGCACGGGACATCCTCAAACTGAAAAAGGAGCTCAAGGCCGAGGTGGAAGTCTACTCTCCAGCCTAGCCAGGCTAGTAGTAGTCCTCTGCGTCCACAGGCCCGCCCGGCCGTTCGGGTATTGCTTCGATGACCATCTTGACCGTAGCCAGCACCCGGATTATGTCCGCGGCAGTCACGACGCCCACCACAATGCCACCGTCAACCACCGGGATGTGACGCCTGTCGCTCCGGTACATCAGGGAGACCGTCTGCCCCAGGTCCGCCTCCGGATTGATGGTCACCACCGGGGCGGTCATTATATCGCCGAGGGTCAGCTTGTTGTACGCCTCCTCGGAGAGCAGCTGTGCCCCAATGATGTCCTTGTGTGTGACGAGGCCCACGAGCTGGTCCCTCTCAGTAACAATCAGGCTCCCAATCTCCTCTGCAGCCATTAGTCTGGCGGCGTTCCTGACCAGCATGTCCGCCTCTGCGGTCACGATTTCTGCAGTCATGAACTCCCGGACGAGCAAGGCAAACACCTCTCATTGGACACCGATGGCACTACGGATGGTCTCACCACGCCACGCCACACCACACCACACCACACCACACCACGTCACGTCACGTCACGTCACGTCACGTCACGTCACATGAGCGGGCTCGGGGTCTTGTCAAGGGTCTGCATGAGTATCCGTCTTGCGAGGCGCTTGAAGACATCGGCCACCCGCTCGCCTGTCTTTGCCGATGTCTCAAAATAGTCTGCTTGGAACCAGTCCCTGAGCATGTGCCCGGGCTCCACCGGGACCATGCGCTGGTCCACCAAATCCACCTTGTTCGCACACACCACTACCGGCGCGTTCGGACATGTGTTCCTGAACACCTCGAACCACCGGTTCATGGCCATGAAGGTCTCTGGTCTGGTCACATCATACACTATTACGCCACCGGCAGCCCCTCGCATGTACTGACGGCGCAGCTCACGGTAGGTGGCCGTACCGCCCATGTCCCAGACTACGAGCCTCACCAGTCGCTTCGTGCCATTCCCGTCCAGCAACTTGGTGTCCTTCGTCGAGAACGTGGTCCCCAGAGTCTGCTTGTACTCCTCTTCAAACCTGTTCTCGGTGAACCGCCGGATCAACGATGTCTTGCCGACGCGTTCCTCTCCAAGCATCACGACGCGGAACTTGTACTCGCTGGTCTCAGGCGAAGATACCCCGGTGTCACCAGTCATCAGAGAACACCTCATGGCCTTGCGTCAGAGGCACTCCGTACTCCAGTTCAGGCGACTTATATGTTTCTGCGGTGCCATCCGCGTGTGCAGGCCACATTGGACAATGAGGTCTGTTGACGGGGCTACAGTGACATGCAGGGCTGAGGCCTTGTCCGCCCGGCCCCGGGAGGAGGCCCGGGTGTGGTCCCGACGGCCCCCGACCCGGTGGGCTGCTGGAACGAGTGGCCGCATGTGGTACAATACCGGGGCGTACCGGGCTGGTGGGGCCCGGGCCGGTCGTTTCCCAGTGCCCGGTGGACCATGAGCCCCTGCACTACCACCTGCCATCAGGCGGGAGTTCGAGTTCGAAGCCCATCGCAGGCCGTGCCAGACCGAAGGCCTCCAGCACCTCGGGCGCCACCTCGCCGACTATGCCCATCTCTGTCCCGTCAACGTATACAGCTGCGCAGCGCCCATGTACGAAGGACGGGCTGGTGACAGCCTTCAGTGTGAACCTGCCCTCGAGGCCGAGGTTCCTCATGACGAAGCCCAGCTCGGTTATGAGTCCCGTGACGTTGACGCGGTTGGCCACTGTGAGCGCTGCAACTGAGGGCACCTGTCGACTGCGGGTCTCTGCGTCCTTGTCCGGGTAGACGACGTCTCCGACCTCGTACACCTTCTGCGGGTACTCTGCGTGCTGGTTCTGTGCTGCAAAGTCAATGAGGACGGGCAGTATCGCATTCCTCAGCACAGAGTACTCACGGCTCTTTGGGTTGCCTGTCTCTATCAGTGGTGCCTGCCTCCCCATCTTGTCATTCATCATCTCAGGTGAGCACATGATGTAGCTCAGGACTTCCTGGTAGCCGAGCCCCACCATGAGGTCGCGCACCTTGTTCTTCAGCCGTGTCACGGGACGTGGACGGCCTGCCGTCATGGTGGAGGGCATCGTCGGTGTTATCCGGTCGAAGCCATAGCCCATTGCCATGTCCTCTATGAGGTCGACAGTGTGCATGATGTCCATCCTGTAGGCCGGCACTCTGACCTCGACCTGACCGCTGGCAGCAACACTTGCGCCGTGACCCATCCTCCTGAAACACTCTGCGACCTCGGCGTCCGTCAGCTCCAGTCCGGTAAGGGCACAGGCCTCCTCCGTGCTGAGATGTCTCACCTGCGGTGTCAGGTCTGGGCGCACGTATTCGGTCCCATCCGGGTGGACGGTCGTCACACTCTCTATCCTTCCGCCGCGCTCGGCAAGCGCAGTTGTCATTATGTTGAGTGTCTGGTCCACAGTTGGCATGTGGGTGCCCGTCACTTCCACGAAGATGTTCCGGGTCTCGGGGGTGATCCGGCCAAGGTCATTGCTGTTTATTATTGGTGGCAGGCTCAGGACGGCGCCCTGCGAGTCCATGAGCACTGGCCACTTCGAGTGCCGCTCAATTATGTGTCCGAACTCGATGCCCTTGTCGTGCTCTCTGAGGATTGTTGTGCCGTCCATGACCCTGTCGTGTCCCAGTGGTACGAACCTGATGGACTCGGGACGTGCGGGCCTGTAGACCACTGGGAACTCTATGTCGTCGAGGACGTAGAGCCCGATGCTTGCCTTCCTGCGGTTCCGCCCATGCGTTGTCGTGAGGGCCTCCTGTAGCCGCATGTACTGTTTGATGAGCTCGTCGCTGGTCCCCACCCCGAGGACCGCACTGCATGCGATATACGGCCTGATCTTTGACAGTCCGCGCCTGACAATTACCTTTCTGTCCGACGTGGTCACCGGGTAGTCGATGAGGCCCGGCTGGATGCGGAGGAACGCTCTGACAGCTCTCGCAATGCCCTCGACTGACAGCATGTCCTGCCGGTCGGGGTTTATCTCAATGTCCAGTGTGTCGTCCTGCACACGGTCAATCTCGGCCTTTAGTAGGAACAGCACATCCTCAAGCCTCTCCAGTGTGAGTTCGCGCCCAATCAGCCGGTTCAGTTCCGATATGTCACACTCTACTATCATCCCGTACCACCTACCTCACAAAGTAGCTCCTCCTGAGCCAGTTCAGGTCGCGGGTGTACAGCTCCCTGATGTCTGAGATGTCCATTGCTGCCATGTACAGCCTGCCCGAGCCTATGCCCCACGCGAGCACGGTGTCCGTTATCCCGAGGGGCCGCGTCACCTCCGGCCGGAAGATACCACCTGGTGCCACCTCGATCCAGCCGAGGGTCTCGTGCTTGGCGAACACCTCGACGCTCGGCTCTGTGAAGGGGAACTGGCCCGGTTTGGCCTTGGTCTTCTTGATGCCGACCCTCCTGCATATCTCCTGCAGGTATCCCAACAGGTCGCGGAGTGTCAGTCCCCTGTCCATGATTATTCCCTCACACTGGTTGAACTCCTGGGCGTGGCTGGCACTGAGGCTCTCGGCCCTGAAGTTGCGGTCGATGATGAACATCTTCTGTGGCGACGTCCGGTGCTCGTAGAGATACCTCATGGACACTGGTGTGGTGTGTGAGCGCAGACAGAGTCGCGTGGCCACCTCCTTGCTATACGTGGACTGCCAGCCTGTCGACCCTGTGTCCCCACCATGTTCGTGTACGGCCTTGACGGCCTGGTAGTACTCCCTGTCCGGTATGAGCCCGTGGTCATACGGCCTGGCCACCCGGAACTGGTTCTGCACCTCCCGTGCCACGTGGTCCTGGGGGACAAAGAGGGAGTCGTTGTTCCAGAACTCGGTCTCCACATATGGGCCGTACCACTCTGTGAAGCCCAGACCAATGAGGATCTCACGCAGCCAGTCGTTGAACTCTGCATACGGGTGCTTCTTTCCATAGCTTGCAAACGCCGGCTGGATTTCCATGTTGTACCTCTTGAAGGTCCTGCCCCGCCACCTGCCCGACATTAGCAGCTCCGGCGTCAGGTCAACTATGACCCCCGACTCCTCGTGTCCCAGTTCACGTACCCATCCCCTCATGTCGTCTTTCAGGCGCGCCACGAACTCCTTCTGGGTCCTGACCAGCACGAGGCCACGTTCTATCGCCTGCTGCAGCGCCCCGTCAAGGCAATCATCGACGGCCTCGCCGTCCCTGACCGCCCGCAGCACCACCGCCACCTCTGAGTCGGCGCTGTCGGTCAGCGCAAACAGCATGGCCTTGCCTTCCTCGCGGCCCACCGCCACCCAGCCGTTCCTCTTGGCCCAACCTATGGCAATACCTCTGGCCTGCCCCGTGAGCCCTGCTGCTCCTACCACCTCGTCCATGGGTGCCCGGCCACCCAACCGGTGTAGGGTCTCAAGCAGGCGCATTTCCGGGAGCCCCTTCTCACAGTACTCTTCCCCCTCCTTGCTGAGCACGTACTCCTTCCTTTCAATGGTCTCGAGCTCCACAATGCCCTTCTGGGACAGGGAGTTGAGGACTGATACTACCCTCTCTACCCCTGCGCCACTGTCCTCGGCAATGCGCCCGGCCGGCACCAGTCCCTCATGGTCAAGCAAGTACAGCAAGACGTCCCTCTCGCCGCCAGATATGTCCTTGAGCAAACTGTCACTACTCATCTATCAGTCCCTTCTACGGTCTCGGTCAGAGTGGCTGTGGTGTCTGTGGAATGTGCTGCAACATCGTGCGGTGGTGTGCCACGCCCGGCCCTGACAGCTCCCCTGATGCCACTGCTGTCAGCGGAATGTGCGGCCATCGGCGGCTCCGCTCCGCCAAGAAGGAACTCTGGTGTCATACCAGTGTAAATTGGCGTGGGCACATTCCTGATCACCGCACCTCTCAGCCGCTGTCCCCCTTTTAAGCTTGTTCCCGTGTGGGGCCCTGCGGGACAGGTCAACAGGGGCAGCTCCGGCTACCGGCAACACCACTGCGTGTGGACGGATGGCCGCCCAGAAGACCACTTATGCTGTCAAATTGTAGGTGCGTATAGGAGTGATATCTGATGGACAGGGGAGTGCTGGTCAAGTCTGTCCTCATAGTAGCGCTTGCTGTTACTGCTGGTCTCGGTCTGCCGTTCTTGAACTACTACTTGTCCCTTCAAAGGCGTGTGACTACGCTGTCCTTCTGGGCTAGAGGTGACTTCGACCTTGTGATAATAGAGCCCCCACGTAGGACTACAGAGGTCGAAATGATTGTGCTCACCTCCCCCACCGACAATGTGAGTGTGGACTATACGAGCGGCCTGCGGTTTGGGACCGAGATCAGTATCAAGGCAATTGTCAACGACACCGAGTACAGGTCGAGTCCAACGGTGGTGTATAACCGCACCATGCGTGCACATGCTGACGGGGTAGATGTCTATATGAAGTGCTGGCAGGAGCCCCCGGAGCACCTGACGGAGTCAGAGGCTGCGCTTTTTCGGGATACACAACTGACCTCATGGGTCTTTGCCGGTTGTATCATCATCTTTGGAGCAATCTGTGTGATGACACCCCCGGAAGAGGACTCTGAAACAGAGTCGGAGCGCAGTGAGGAGGACAGGGAAGACGACTGTGACGGGGACTGATTGCCCGCGGGTCGCTGCCTGCCCGGTGCAGCCCATGTGATGTCTCACGTTGCAGGGCCTCACATCCCACTGCTGCCCCCCGTGGCGGGTCTGGGACACGTCACTATCACCCTGTCCCGGGTCCACCCCCTTCCTGCTGACATGTGCTGCCCACGTGATGCCGGCCCTGCCACCTGCCATATGCTAGGCCTTCCAGTCAGGGGCATGTTGACGGGGGTGGGCCGGAGCATGCCTGTGCATGGTGACCCGCCCGCCCATCCACTCTACAGTGAGCACCTGTCTGCCCGGGCCCTGCAGCACCCGACTAGTCGTGGCCATGTCGTCGGGAGCTCTCTTCCATCCTCTTTGTGATCTCCTCCAGTCTGTCAATCATGTCTGACAGGCCGAAGGAGTCAATCAGATAGGCCGCGATGGTCAGCTCCTTCTGTACCTTGATGGCATGCACCAGTGCGTCCTCGAGGTCTCCCACTGCCTCCAGTCTCACAAGACCGCTCTCTGCCTCTGCCATCAGGAACCTGACAAGGTCGCGTGCCTCGCGTTTGTTGCTGAGGGCAGTGGAACGACCCGTGCTCCTGAGGAAGTCGTAGATGTGGTCCAGGTGCCTTGCCCTCCGGTCTGCCCGTTCGAGCAGCGCCTCTGCAATCTCCTCGACTTCTCCCTCCACCGGATACCGTGATATTGCGTTCCTCACCTCGTCCATGGCTGAACGGAGCCGTTCCTGCCTCTGGGACAGTGGGATGTCCTCTTCGTCGGACGTGTCGAGGGCTGTCATGAGGTGATGGATGGCGTCTTGGACTTCAAACAGTCTGTCCTGCTGTGTTTCGAGGACGGTGGCCGTGGTATTGAACTCCGTATTGAACTCTTCCATTGTCTTCAAGGCCTCCCTCATCATCTTCAGGAGCCTGTATTGGACGGCAACGTCCCGGGCGCGTCCTAGGGCGTGCTGGGCCTTTCGTGCCTCGCTCCTCAGCTGTTTCAGGGCCCGCTTCACGGCCTTTCCGTCGAGGGGCACTCGCCGTATCTCTCTAATCCTCTCGATGTGTTCAGACGCCTCCTTCAGGGCCTTCTCAATACGTGCCATTGCCTCTGCGTGCTTCTCCTTCAGTTCACTCAGTGTCTGTTCTGTCCCGTCCAGTTGGCCCTCCAAGATCCCCTCGACCAGTGGACGTGCTCTGACAAGTGCCTCTTCGAGGTACTCGATGGCGATTTCGATGGGCATGTCCCTCTCGGTTGCTGTCTTGGTTATGGCTGCCACATGCCCAAGGGCCATGCGTGCTGCCTGTACCCGTCTGTCGTTGGCCTCCACCCGTTCGCGTGCGTTCGCCTCCTCTATCTCGATGGCCACAGCCACCTCCCCGGCCTGCTCGGCAAGGTCGTCCCAGCCGTTCTCTCTTGCCTCCCTCTCTACGGCCGCCGCTGTTTCCTTCCCTTCCTTCACTGCCTGGTCAAGGGTGCGGAGGATGGCGTCCCTGTCCCAGTCCTCGGCTGGCAGCTTTCCGGTCTGTCTGACCATGTCCAGCAATTCGCGGCTCCTCTTGAGTCGGGCCTCAAGTCCTTCTCTCAGTGACCAGCGCCTCCTGCTCTGTTGAAAGGGCCTCCAACAGTCCTTGGGCGCACCACGTGTCGGTGGGCGCCCCGGTACAATCAAGTGTCGGCTCACATTATAACCACTGCGGCCCGGCCGGTGGCCGGACATGCTGGAGGCGACCGTCATCCATCGGCACACCCTGCCAGCAGCCCCCTCTTGGCACGTCGCAACCTTAAAAAGCCCTCCCAGCGGTTGTGGCGTGCCCTTTGCCCTCTGCGGTGTTCTTGGGCGTTTCTCTTTGACACGACTTATCGGAGGTGCCAGACAGTGTCCATCGAGAAGATGAGGCTGAGGAAGAAGATCGAGGAGCTCAAGGCACTGCAGGGAAGGCACAGCTCGTTCACAACGATCTACATCCCCCCAACAAAGAGCCTGACCGATGTCATCAACTTTGTCCGTCAGGAGCTGTCTGGTGCTGACAACATCAAGAGCAAGACGAACCGCAAGAACGTGGCCGACAACCTCACTGCCATCCTCAGCGAGCTCACCAAGATGCGTGAGATCCCACCCACCGGCGTGGCATTCTTCTTCGGGATTCTTGAAGAAGGGGGTTCGAACCGTGAGATCCGCGAGATCATCGTCCCACCGTCACCCATCTCCCAGTTCGTATACATATGCGGCCGTGAGTTCGTCCTCGACGAGCTCGAAGAGATGATAAAGCCGAAGAGCCTGGTCGTCGTCGTACTGATCGAGGGCGGGAAGGTCACTGTTGGGTACCTGCGTGGCAAGCACATGGAGCTCGTCCGCGACGAGGACTACTATATCATCGGGAAGACCCGCGCCGGCGGCCAGAGCGCAAGGCGGTACGAGCGGATCCGAGATGAACGCATGCACGAGTTCTTCAAACATGTGGGCAAGATGCTGAACGAGATGCTCCTCGACCAGCTCGACAGCATCGACGCCATAGTGCTGGGTGGTAACACGATCCGGGCACAGGAGTTCCTCGAGCAGGGCGGCCTTGACTACCGGCTCCGTGAGAAGGTCGCCGACAAGATAATCCCTGTGAGCGTGGTCGACGAGACCGGCCTGTACCAGGCAATGAAGGAGGCCTCGCGGATACTCAAGGAGACCGAGATCTATGCCGAGCGCAAGGCCTGGGACGCCTTCATGGCCGACCTGATGAAGGGCAAACAGAACGTCGCATATGGCGCAGACGAGGTCACCGAGGCGCTCCGCGCAGGACGTGTCGATACCCTGATGGTCTCCGAAGATGTCTACGACAACTACAGCAACATCATTGAGGAGGCCAGCCAGTACGGCACCGACGTCCTGGTCTTCTCGAACCAGACCGAGTCCGGCGCCCAGCTGAAGTCCTTTGGAGGTATTGCAGCCCGCCTGCGGTGGTAGCACGCGCCTGCCCCACCACTCCCCCTCAACGTGGCGGCCGCGGCAGCCCCTCCAGCGTGTCGATGTCCTCGTCCCACGCGGTCAGCTCCTCACTTATCGTCCTGATGTACTTGGCCAGCGCCTGTTGGAAGGGCTCCAACTGTCCTGCACGGAGCTCGCGGGCACGTCTCTTGTAGTCGGCGACACGGGCAGGTAGTCCCGTCCTCCATGTCTCCAGCCTCGCCGTGGCGTGCCTGTCGGTCAGGACACCCCTCGCCAGCCGGGAGGTCGAGGCCCTCTCAAGGAGCCCCTTTGCCACGCGCTGTACGGCGACTGTGAGGGCTACCAGTTCCCTCGCCCCCTTCTTGACCCTCTCCGACCGCGTCGTGTAGTACACTTCCTTCAGGTCCCTCTTGGCATCGTCGACCACCGCCATGAACTCCGCCAGCTCGCGCATACCACCTGCGTGTGCTACTACCCAAGATGACTCTTCTGGTCCCCCCGTATCAGCCCGCCACCGGTACCTCCGGCACCATCCATCACAGTACCGAGTGCTTACAGTCGCCCCTGCTGAACGGACACTGCCCACAGGTCTCCCTGGACGGCACCGGTCTGAGCCTGCCCTGTCTATACTCACGGTCGAGGCGCTCAACTTCTGCTGCCACCCGCCCACGGTCGAATGGCACCTGGAACACGCGCCCCCTCCGACATGTCAGACATGACCGCCTCGTCGTACCCTCAGTGCACCTCGTTGCCACAGACTGGAGGCAGTAGACCACCACAAGGCGCGTGTCGTCCGCCCTGGCCCCAGAGTCCACAAGCGCCAGTGCGTACAGTCCCGCCTGGAACAGGTCCCTAGCCCGTGCCCGGCCCGGCAGCGTGGTCGTCGGGAACTTCCTCTCAATCACCGCATCGACAACAGGCCCCTTGTCCCAGTGCAGCACGGCCTGGTCGAACCTGCCCACATACCTGTATGTCTCGGATACCACCCGCTGTTCAGCGAAGACGTACTTCTGTCCTGGTGTTACGTGGGCCATCCCGGCCATGAAGACTCCGAGTGCAGTCGGGGCCTTCACCCATGTCCGTGCGTCCCTCAGCAGTGTGTCCCGTTTCGACCGGTCCCGGAGGGCCAGCAGGAGCAGTACCACTATGAGGAGCAGCAGCACCAGCATGTCGGGCGCAGGAGTCACCGGCCATCACCCCAGTAGCAGTAGGGCCACGAGTACCACCACGCACAGGACAACTATCAGGACAGCCCTCATCCCCTGTACCGTGTTGTCCTCCGACACCCCGGCCCAGTCCTCCATCCGGGAGTGCAGTACCGCCCCTGTGCGGGCCTCCGGCGTCGTGATGTGACGCCGCTCCTCTCTGAGGTCTAGCATGTGGCCGCAGGTATACTGTGCGGAGAGGTCTGTCACTGTACGGTACTTGGACCTCCGCTTACTGTGCGCCCCTCTTGTCATCAATCACACTGTCCCATACTCCTACTGGCCACCTCATAAACTCCTACTCCGACCGACGGTGTATGGCCCCAACAGCCCACTCTGCTCCTCCCGCGGCCATGCAGTCCCCCAAGATGTCAGACCACTGTCGTCCAGCTCTGCGCGCCCATGCAGTCCCCCAAGATGTCAGACCACTGTCGTCCAGCTCTGCGCGCCCATGCAGAACGGTGCAGCGTGTCCTCAGGCGTTTGGGTCCCGGTCGCCGCGTTCCCATCTGTTGGCCCAGTCGGGGGCCCCGACACCCCGTTGCAGCCCAAGCAGAGCTTCATTTATATTCGAGTGTGCAGAACGCTCTCCTGAGAGTCTTGGACGGCCGACAAGGGGAACTGAACATGGCGACCGATGACAACTACGAAGGGGCAACTGCTGGACGTGTGCTTGTGTTTGACGAGAGTGAGAGGATTACCTTCCCGAAGTCATTCCGCGAGGCATTCGGTACCGACAAGGGCCTGCTGGTGATGATTTTCAAGGACCGCCTGGCAAAGATATTCCCCCTCAAGAGTGAGAGCGTGAACTTTCTCAGCCTTGAGATAAGCAAGCTGACAAACGACTTCCTCACACGCCTCTCTGAGATATTCAAGAAGGCCGGACTCGTCGACCTCCTCTTCTCCACGGGCGTGTGCCTCCGTGGTACCCGCTGCTACTACGAGTGCTACTTTGACCCCTCACAGCTTGTTATGGACACTGCCGAACTCAAGGAGGAGCTCGCAGGGCTCACGGGCGTGAAGACCGTAGTCATTGAGCCTGTGTCGGTGTGACGTAGGGCACCACACGACCAGACTTGGCCACGGGTGTGGTCACCAGGGGCCCCGTACTGTCAGCCCGGGCTGACAGACCGACCTGTGGACGGATGAAACCCGTGGGTGTTGTTCGCCGTAGTCCTTGAACGGTCTGCCAGTGCCCGGTGTGTCCCCACTACCACTCTGCTGTGAGATGCAGTGACCGTCATAGGGAGTGCCCTGTCGGGAGTGGTGTTGGCACTGTTGTCGTCCCCCAGGTCTGACTGGTCTTTGGCCTTGAGGAAGGTATTTCTACTGCCAGCCATGTGGACGACGCGCCGTAATTGGGGTCAGACCCAGCTACCGGGTCCTGTCACCCATCGACTGGAGATGAGCACTGTTGTGGGACCTGGTCCAGTTCATTACTGACCTGATACTGCAGGGCTATGTTGGACTCTTCGTAGCATGCTTCCTGATCAACATGGTGCCCTTTGCCAGTCCCAGCAACATGGTGCTGGCGGGTGTGGCATCCCTCCTCCTGCCGGGCCTCAACTGGGTGCTCATTGGGGTCGTCGTTGCAGTGGCCTCGACCCTTGCAAAGGTCATCCACTACTATGCTGTCCGGGGCTCCCGCATGGTCCTCTCAGAGGAGCGGCTCGCACTCATTGACCGCGAACGTGAGCGGGTCGAGCGATGGGGTGCCCTTGCCCTGTTCATTGCGGCTGCGTCACCTGTGCCTGACGACCCACTCATAGTCTATGTTGGCCTCACAGAGTACAGCGTCCCAAAGCTGGTCGTCAGCTACTTTGCTGGCAAGGTCGCAGTCACGCTTGCGGGTGCCTTCATCGGCTACACTGTGGGCAGCTACTTCGAGTCAATGCCAATCGTGGTCGCGTCCATCGCCCTGACGGTCATCATCACCGGCCTCATCTTCAAGCGGAAGACCGAGGGGGAGGAGTCCGACCTCCTGCAAGACCTCCTCGAACAGCTTGCGGCGGATGCCACGGCCCCGACAACCCGTCCCACCGGTAATGTCGCCGCTGGTGGCGATACCTGTGCCCACGACGACACTGACAGTGGGGACACCCGCCAGACCAGTGACATCACGGGCAGGAGCGACACTGGCAGCTGACAGCACATGGCGTCCCCACCTGGGAGCTCCCATCTCACAACCCTTAAGTGGTAATAGACGCCGGTCGCATCAATATGCGGTGGTCCCAGTGCCGAGCACAACGAAAGTAGAGGTCAAGTGCGAGAAGTGCAAGCGCCCCTTCGAGGCCGATGTCATCGACCACATTGACCTGCATGAAGACCCCGAGCTGATAAGGCCACTCCGTAACGGGAAGGCAAACCGGGTCCAGTGCCCGAAGTGCAGGAAGGTCATGTACCTGGACAGGAGCATCGTGGTCAACTTCGAACCGATGAACCTTGTCGTCGTCTACGACCCCAACGCCAAGTCAAAGGAGGCACGTGAGGCCCTACAGAAGCACTACGAGAACATCACGCGGTTCAACGAGACCCTCCTAGAGACCGGCCGCGACATGGAGTTCCGGGTCATCACAGACCTGAAGGAGCTCCGCAAGCTCCTTGACCAGTATGTGCGCCAGTATGGCCTGTGAAGTCGGCCGGCCCGAAACTGTAGAGGTGTGTCGGCCCCTAGTCGTCCGGCGTGCCGTGGTGTGCTCCACAGCCCGGTAGGACGCACGGGTCACACTGCCGTACCGGGCCAGCAGCAACAGCCGACTAGTGCCCTCTCCAGCACGCCGGTGCAGTACATAGCAGTCGCACGGGGCACAGTCCAGACACTACTTGGGGGCCCGGGACCTAATACATTGTGATGGTGCTACATGACACCCGTGCACATGTTGGCCGGCCGCTCAGCAATATGTGTCCACATCAGCGGGGGCGTTTCCCGAGCAGGAACTCCTCGACCCATCTCTCGGCCTTGTACATCGTCGTGGGCCTCGGTGGCATCTTGAACCCGTAGGCCGAGATTGCCTCCAGTGCCCCGCCAGTCCCACGTCTGAGGGCCAGCTTTGCCCCTCTGATTGCGTCGAGCAGTACCGGCCCGGCGTTCGGCCCGTCCGTGACCTCCATCCTTATGTCTATCTTTATCGGGGCGCCGCCGAACTGTCGCCCCATCACGTAGAAGTACGACTCCCGGCCGTTCTCCAGGAACGGGACGTAGTCAGAGGAACCGGCCACCAGTGGGGCCTCATATGGGAGGTCCTGGCTGATTGCGGAGGTCTTCACACCGCGCTTCCGCATCCGGCCCCTGTAGTGAGAGTCGAGGGACTCAGCCCCACCCCCCACATCGAGCTGGTAGCTCTTGTCTACACGCACACCCCGTGCCACCAGCAGCTGGAGGATGCTCCTGTGGAGTACGGTCGAGCCAAGCTGGTCCTGGATGTCATCGCCTATCAGGGGCAGTCCACGTCCAGCAAACCTGTCGCTCCAGTCCTTGTTGGACGCTATGCTCACCGGCGCGCCATTGATGAACGCGCAGCCCGCCTCAAGTGCGGCCTCTGCATAGAACTCGGTGGCCTTCTCCGCAGAGCCCGGCACCAGGTTGACCAGGATTTCAGCACCAGAGTCACGTAGCACCTGAGAAACATCGGCCTCGGGGCCGTCGGCCACTTCCACCAGCGCCCTCAGGTTGTCGTCCACACCGTCCAGCAATGGCCCCCTCTGGACAGTCACACCGCTCTTGGGGACCTCAGCAAAACGCATGACATTGTTCGGCGCAGCAAAGATCGCCTCGGCAAGGTCGAGGCCCACCTTGCTCTTCGTGACATCGAATGCCGCCACGAACTCGATGTCGCCCACGTGATATCCACCAAAGTCGGGGTGGCTCAGCCCAATGATGTCGTCCGCCGTCCTGGCGTTGCGGTAGTACTCAACACCCTGGACAAGTGCACTGGCACAGTTGCCGACCCCTGCAATTGCCACCTTTATTCCGTCCATGTACGCCACCAGACCCGGTATTGTTCCTCTTGACTCCTGCACTATCCCGGCACCCCCCTTTAAAGTTTTATGACCATAGAATAGCCCACTCCCAAGTCCTGCAGGTGGGGGTTTGAAGACGCGCTGTTCATTGGACATCTGTGTCCATGCAGC
>JALVPN010000095.1 GCA_027031765.1 Promethearchaeota archaeon
GTGCTGTATCCGCGACTATCTCAAGTCACCTGAGTTCAACCGCGTCTTTGTGGGAGCACTCGAATCAGCGGACTACGCCGACTATAAGAAATGGCATCGAGAGTCAAAAGAACTGCAGGAGAGTCTTCACGTCCTGGAGCTGCCAGGTGACATATGGAACAACTCACCGGAGCTCAGGGTCGGCCTGATAGAACCCTGCCTGTCAGTCAGCAGGAAATCGTGGAAGATGCCCAGAATATTGCGGGAGGCATACCGTCTTGTCCGCGAGGATGCCGATGCGCAAGGTCTATACCCGGAGCAGTTCGATGTGACCTTTGACTTCGTGTCCCGGATGTGTCGGCGGAATCTTTGCAGCGTCTGTCCGTTCGGCGGCGGTGTCAGTTCCGTCTGCCACGGTCAGAAGGGGTTGCAGTGTCCCGTTGCACTCCTCTGCGGGGGCTACCTCTACCGCTGCAACCCCGATGAATGTGGAATCAAGGAGGACGCGGCCACGGGGCTCTGTCAACTCCGGGTCCAGGAGTAACACCCCCACCATGACACCCGGTCGGGTTCGACCACCTCCCGTCGCCGGTCATAGTCCTAGCCCCTACTGAGGCTGCTCCTCCCGCCTAGCATCCGTAGTGGGCGGGAATCCAAAGAGGCCCCACGGCGTCCAGGCAGCAAATATCAGGCTGACTAAGACGCACCAGCAAGAGGTCAAAGACTTCACCAGTCAACATACCCGTGTTTCCACCATGTCGCATGCAGCCCAACACCTATTTCAGGCGGATGGCAGACCAAACATACCGACCCGTTTCGCTTGCCGGCGCTCCCTACTCGGACGGGGATTGAAGCAGGACAAGAGGACAAGGGCATGAACAAAGACTCCGGCTGCCCCCAGTCCACACAGACAGTCTGAATCCCTTTCTGTGGGCAAGTACGGCACTGCACCCACCGACAACACCTTTGGATGTCCGAGTTCCTATCACTCAGAAGCTCCAGCCCTTCTGTGCTCCTTAAAACACCATTTCTCAAAGCCTAGATCCACAAGGAGCTCCATGACAACATATGCTGGATAGGTCTGGCACTTGGACTAGAATGATACGCAACATAGCTCTAGTCCTGGCCACTTTCCTACCAAGAACTGCGAGAATCAACCGCACAACCCTGTTCTCTCTGTGGAGTCCGTCCGTGTTGGATCTGTACCATTGCCGGTTCCTGCGCGCCGTAGGCATTGTGGTTGTCCGTGATATATCAGGGGAGTGTTCAGCCCTTGCACTAGGCACGCCTTTCCGTTTCTCACGCGACCGTCTGTCCTGCACCTACACTCGTGGTGCCTGTCATCCGAGCCGGGTCTGTATGGAACCGTTGCCAATGAATGGCAGCATGTCCCGTTTCTTGAAGCGCAACACACTGATTATGAGAAAAGATGAGCGCCTCTGCCATTGGTTCCCCACGAGGAAGAAACAGACCCTGTCAGGAGAACCGAGCCCGAGATTGTCCCATACTTGTTCTGCTCTGTCGGGGTTCTTCCGTATCCACTCAAACACGCCCCATTCCAGCAGCTGTTGGTCATGATACCGTCTTGCCTTGCACTCGGAACACCTGTATCTGATGTAGGGCTGGAGTTTGAACTCGTCCTTCGTGGTCGGACGGAACCCGCCGGGAAGGGTGGTCTGAACTGTGCCGTCGTATCGGCGTTCCTCCTTGAAGTACGTCAAGAGGATCTGTCCCGGCCGGACAATCCCGAGACTGCGGTGTGCGCTGTTTACGTCATTCACGCACCTGTCAAGGAGCTTCGCCACAAGACCCGGCCGGTGCTTCTTGGGGAGGGTCTTCAATACTTCTATCTTCTCCGCCAGTCTGTCCCACTCACTCCTTGACCCCTGGATTTTCCAGCTCTCCTGCCGGGTGTCGTGTGGGTTCCTCTCCACGGGGACCCGGACTATGTTCCACCGCCTGAGGGGCGCGTCGTATCTGGTCGGATAGATACGAATGAAGCCGCGAGAGGGAGAGTAGCCAGCTACGCAGATAGTCACCCGCCCGTCCGACATCTGCTCGGGGACTGCCCGACCAAGTATGACCAGGTCGTCTAGTACGTGACGTTCCTTTCCACCCAAGGCGTCACCCCCCGTGCTATTGTTGCAAGTGCGCTACAGGTCAAGCGTTTTCCACCCCCTCTTGACGAGTGCCCTGGCAATCAAGTGTCTGTGGCAGAGCGTGGGTGATACCTCCGTACACATCAGGCAGACTGTCTCATCGCCCATCACCTCTTGCAGACGGTCAAGCTGCTCTGACCGGAGTACGGTCTCGTCGTACCATTTGAAGAACTCGTCGTAGCTCATCTCTCCTCCGAAGAGCTTGGAGCGCACACGACTGGGAACCCCAAGCTCGGGAAGATGTACGTACTGGATCCCTGCCGAAGAGAGCCGTTGCTCCAGGCGTCTGGCACTGAACTCTGGACGGTACTGGCTGACAGGATTGCGACGTACGTCAATGAGTAGCGAGACCCCGGTCTTCTGGAGTAGCTCTATGAGCTGTTCGACGGTCTTCTGACTGTAGCCAGCCGTGTACACAATCTTCTGTCCCGTCCCCTTGTCCGCCGCCGCGGACTCGATGATTGACTCCATATGAGCAATG
Source organism: Promethearchaeota archaeon (assembly GCA_027031765.1). Lineage (GTDB taxonomy): Archaea > Asgardarchaeota > Thorarchaeia > Thorarchaeales > Thorarchaeaceae > JALVPN01. The sequence goes on from JALVPN010000095.1 coordinate 2,620, forward strand.
TTCCAGAGACGCTGCTGGTGGTACTGTTCTGGCAACGAGTACGTCTGGACCGGTTGTCTCTGTGGGACGTTTCCCATCAGCGTGACTTCTCTCATCAGCGTGGTCTGGCCTGGCTCGGGAGTGCTGCGGAGCCCCGTCCTCACCAGGATGGGAATCAGCTCCTCTGGCGACTTGTCAGTGGACTCGGCAATAGCGTCTATCTCGTGGACGACGTCCTCGGGTAGGTACGTCCTCCGGAAGACGACTCCGTGTCGCTGCACCTGGATCTCGCGCCGTTTGTGCTCCGGCGACCCACGGGGGTCAGCACGGAACTTCTCGATGAGGAGCCTTGCGTCCTCTCGCGGCAGGTCACGGACCGCCCTCACAAGTTCCACTCGCTTCTCCGCGGCCTCCCTGTCAGTGAGTCCCGCCTCCCTCTGTGCGGCCCTGATAGCCTTCTCGACCTCGTGCAGATGGCTGACTGACACGGCCCCATGGTCTCGTTCGTCAGCCGAGGGCCTGAACCTCATCGTGACGTCCATCCCCGCCTCCCGGAGCCTGGTGGCGGCGTCATAAGCCATCAGGAGACCGTTCATCCACGTGGCTGACTTGCCTAGCCTCTCGGCAAACCTGGACGTCGTCCAATAGCTCGGGTCCTTCTGTCTGAGCGACAGGAACGCCCTGACAATCTCCTCCTCTCGCAGGTCGCCCCGCTGGATGTTCTCGGTCAGCGACACCAAGACCGCCTCCTCATCGTCCAGGTCATGCACGATGCAGGGTACCTCTCGGATACCAAGCTGCCTTGCCGCCGCTAGACGCCTCGACCCTGCTACCACCTCGTACTCCTCCCCCGCCGGCCGCACGATGAGTGGTTCGAGTATCCCGACCTGACGGATGCTGCTGACCAGGTCGTCTATCTCACCGACCGTCTCCCTGATGTTTGAGCGGCCAGTATGTAGTAGGGCCGTTTCTATCATTACGATGGCCGGGGCCTCTTCCATTGTCATAGCGCTTCTCAAACACCTAGTGACGAGGACCATAATAAAGGTGCCACGTGACCCCAGTCTGTGGACTGTGCTCACCACAACGGACTACAGTCGTCCCGTACAGGAGCCCCATCAGTGATGCGACAGGAGCCCATACGGGCAATGTCACACCCGATACGTTGTTGCTCCCCGCGCGGATCCCGATGGCAGTGCAAGAGCAGTCAGTCAGTACATTTCCAGCAGGCCCGGTCTTCACGTGCGTGCCACTAGCGCCGACACTCAGGGAGGACCGTAGACAAGAGGGTCGGTGGACTAATGTGTCGGCCCGCACGGCACTGACCACCCCAAGAGCGTAGTGCGGATGTCAATGGGATCCAGACTAGTGCACCGGCCCATGCGACCCCGGCCCCATCAACAGACACCCAAGCAGGAAAGACCTCCATGCGCAGACCATGTGCCCACCGTTGACCCGTATCGCTGACGAGCTTGACAGCCGCGACTGGACTGTTCATGCGCTGGGCCAGCAGGGGTTTCCGAGTTCTGATAGCTCGTGAAGTTGGTGTTGGCCGTGTTGATGCCGGGTTCAAGAAGTGTCCGTGCCAGCTCCGGGGCGCTCTTCAGGTGAAACTGGGTCTACGTTCGGATTCTCGACACGGAACCGTCACGGCAGCACAATGATGGGGGATAATGGTCGCTCGATAGTAGCCCACAGTAGTCCAGTAGCCTTGGGCACCTCCATTAGTGGTGTCGGTTTCGCTCGCAGGGGTCAGGACTTGCAACAGTCCAGTAGTCCTAGGCACCCCTATTCTTTCTACCTGATTGCGTGCGACGAAATGCAATTGCTACCGGGAGCATTGCTCCCCAATAGAGTGGGGATACGACTTCCAGTGCGTGCCAAAATCCAAGTTGAATCTGACCAACAGGACAACGAGTGAGCCCCATGCCCAAGGCCGCGCCCCAGCGGACATCCCCGTCCTCGTCCTTGAGGAGGGGCCGGAGCAAGTCTATGACCCCAGTGGGGTCAGGCAGGCTGGTGGCCACTATGCCCAGGCCCAAGGCCGCGCCCCTGCGGACATCCCGGTCCTCGTCCTTGAGGAGGGGTCGGAGCAGGTCGGCAGTCTCTGTGGGGTCAGGCAGGGTGGTGGCCACCATGCCCAGGCCCAAGGCCGCGCCCTCACGGACATACCCGTCCTCGTCCTTGAGGAGGGGTCGGAGCAGGTCGGCAGTTTCTGTGGGGTCAGGCAGGGTGGTGGCCACCATGCCC
>JALVPN010000096.1 GCA_027031765.1 Promethearchaeota archaeon
CATCTGTATCCTGTATGTATGTCCGTCGTGTGACGTGCATCCATTGGTCAGCCGCTGCCCTTCTATAGCCTAACGTGTCGAGTACCGGCCGTGGCCAAGGACAGGGACAGCGCAGGGCCCTCAGTCCGGCAGACAGGCCCTCCTCTCTCCCGACTTCCCACTTCAACCGGTGGTCGGGGTCTCAGCCCACCTACAGTACGGATGTGGATAGCTGCAGATACGCCCACAGGTGGGGCATTAGGGCGCCGTTGATGTGTGTATCTGAGCGCCTGTGTCTACGGGCTCCAGCAGTGATGGCCCCATCGACCACAGGTGTGCAGCTGGGGCGGTCATGCGGCAGTACCCATGGCGTCACGCCAGACACGACCTGTAGTCATTGGCCGCACTCGCTATGAGGTTTGCCCTCTGCATCCAGAAGACTGGTGACGACTGCCAGACGCATGTTCTGCCGGGATCCGCCATGGCTACTCGCTGGGTCAACGTCGGCAGATGCAAGACGTGGAGTCATCCCTGCACATTGTTGTGACTACGTGTCCTGCTTGTCCCACCCATGCGGGGATGCGGATGATGTGTCATATCTACCCAGCCTGGTGAGGAAACGCATTGTCCTGGCGTTCAGGTTGCTTGTGCCCAGCCCATCGGCAGGGGCCAGTACTCGTACCATCTCGGGAACGACATTGTATTCATAGTGACGGTGCGTAGGGCTACGGTCGCGACCAGCCGGAAACCAGCAACATGTCCGACAAGTGAGCCGATACGTGTCATGACTGCAGACAAGCTAGGAGCATACTCCGGCAATGTCCATGTGGGCCCTTGCCCGATGGCGTAGCCGCTGGCCCTGTCGAGTCGACATGGAACACGGGCAAGACTATGAAGACTACCAGTTTCCGACTCTTCCGGGGTTGCGCCGTATTGTATGCTCGAAGAGATTTGCCTGGACTCGTGGAAAATGACCGACTGTGTTGGGAACAGTGCCAGCAGGAAAGCCGAGTCGCAGCCACCGACCGGCGCATCTCCCCACAGCAGTGCGACAGGGGCGATAGCTGCCCTCATGGACTGTGGAAGGGCAGTCCGCGATTCTGAGTGCATGACGATGACCTGTCCAGTCCTCAGACACCCCCGTTCCCCAATCACTGGGATCTACACCTGGAAGCGGCCCCTCCTCTACGTGTCCCTGACCGCGTCCCGTCCTGCCGACTCCTCGTAATCCTCAAGCACCACGAGTCCCTGTCGTGCAAAGGCGATGTCAAAGATTTCACGCATCTCATCTGCGCCTATAGACGTACCACACTCTTCTTCGAGAGCCCTCCGGATTTGACCCAGTGTCCGTCTACCGTCCACCAGGTCAAGTATCCTCTTCGCAGTGGGCGATACCTTGCGCAGCTCGCCGTCTTCTTTCTCCAAAATGAACCCGGAGTCCTGTTCGCTAGTGTCAAATGGGTGGACTGCGAACGCTGTCCGCCTCGGGATGACCTCTTCACTCAAGTGCAGTCCTCCTCCATCCTTGGAGGTTGTCGACGGGTCTTCGTACAGGAGACCGTTTACGGCTGAGCGGCTGCCGGCCCGGCGCGCGGTGTGGAGTCCACAGATACACAGGCCAGTGCCATGTGCCACCCAGCAGTACCTTCGGCCGGGATTTGAAGCCTTGTGATATCACTTTGAGCAGTAGAAAGGGCGTCTTCGTGCCCCAGTCAATTGCGCCTGCATAGCAGGATGCCCCGCCTACTCGCTCACTTAGCAGGATACCCGCCTACTAGCACCATTCCCCAGTGGGTCTCTTGGTGTATGTGAAGACAGACCCGGTTTCGTCTGTGCAACAGGTGTGCTCTGCGGACGCTGACCAGTCCTATGTGCCACCCAGCAATGTTTCTAGCCGGGATATGAACATGTGATATGATGCGCAGCCGCAGAGAGGGTGTCGTGAGGCACCGGCCTATCCGGCCTGTACAGAGAAACGGTAGGTCTGATGGTCCGGTCGGGCTAGCCGTATCTGGTGGTGCCGCTAGCTGTGAGGAGACTACGGAGAAACGTAGTTCTGACCCATATGTCGTACCACCTGCTCGACTGCGTTGACCAGTCTACGGAATGAGCGGCTCCGGCGGGTTGCCAGCCCGACATCGACGTATCTGCTCATCTCGCGCGCATGCGTTGTGGGCCTATACCTTGCGACGGGGTTTGATTTTGTCGACTGAAAGTGTTGTGACAGCCATTCCTTTGGGTCTGTAATTGATTCGGGATCAGGGCGGCTCCCACTTCGCATGACTACTAGACCCCCCACCTGCCTCCCTTCAATCGAGTCCATGCTTGCTATCAGCCAGGACTCGAACTCTCTCACCGCAGCGACCGCAGCCACCGGGACTGGTACCTTCAGACCTCTTGCTTTCTGTGCTATGTTGGCCGCTACCGTCTTGGCACAGTCATCATCAGCATCGAACACTATCAGGATGCCCCCAGCCTCCCTGTTCCTGAGACAGAGCTGGATGTGTGCCTCAAGCTTCTTGATAAGGCGACTCTTCGACCCCGTTGCCACAGGACGAAGAACTTGGACACCCGCCGCCTTCCTGTCCTCTAAGGACTTCAGCACTAGTCGGACAATCTCCCAGACTCCCATGGCGCTGTCCTTGTTGCCCTCGGTGACAATGGCAAGGCGGTATCGCAATCACCCTACTCTCCAGTCGGCAATGCCAGTTCACCCATGCGGTGGAGCTCACCAACATCGTACAGGCGTTCCCTCACAAGGTCAAGTAGTCTCTTATCTACCGGGCCGATATGTGACGTATTCCCTCTCTTTTCGACAACGAGGATTTGCTCCGGTTCAAACTCGTTGAGCAGATCTGGGCTGTGGGTCGTGACTATCACTTGATATCGGCTGGACGCGGCCTTCAACGTATCTGCAATGACCTTCGTGGCCCCGGGGTGTATCGTGAGCTCAGGCTCTTCGAGTGCGAGCAGTGTGCCGGCAGGTGTTGTATATATGGCTGTGAACAGGGCGAGCGCGCGTATCGTCCCATCAGATTCCATTGACAGGTCAGACCAGATTGTGTCCTCGCCGCCACCGTGTTTCAGGCGCACCACGTAGAACCCCCCCCACTTCTTCACTTCGACACCGGTGATACCCGGTGCGACATGTGCAAGGTCTGAGACGAGCTGCTGTGTCAGCTCAGCATTCTCTGTGCTGAGCTTCTTTATCACCGAAGCTAGGTTTGCTGCATCACGTACCAGTCTGTAGCCTTGCGTGGGCCTCTGAGGCCCTCTGAGATGATCAGGGTATACCGTGTAGAAGCTGGCATCGTGAAAGAACTCGTAGACAATGTTGAATGGACTATGGTTCTCAAGGAAAGGCAGTGCAAGTCTGTCCTGTGGCATCTCAATCTCAATATCAGGGCTCTTGACTTTGAGGTGTCCGTCTCTGTTCGTCAGATGTATGGTCTGTCTGTCCCCGGACTGCTGGACAAGGCGCTCTTCTTTGAGTCGATATCCGGCCTCGGCCAAGGCGCCCAGTGTTACACTGTACTCAAACAGGTCTTCGGGAAACTTGTCGGACCTGAAATAGTACGACAGTGCAATGTCTTTAGGTCGGCCCCTGCCGGCAGTCCTACGTACGACTGACCCGTAGCCCCCACGCATGTCAAGTGCTACACCAAGTCCCCTCTGAAATGCATCGGACATGAAACGGATGCCATCCACTGCATTGCTCTTTCCCGATGCGTTTGGGCCCACAAGGACGGTCAGATCCCCGAGCTCGATGTCTACTGACGAGTAACTCTTGAACTCCTGGAGGTGCATACGGACGAGTCTGGTCATCATCCAGCCCTTCTCATTGAGCCATCAGTACGCCATAGATGCTGTTGCCATTTATTGTTATGCGTCCAGTTGCCCGATTGCTGATGACGCCACAACAGCATGCTGCGCCACGGCGCCTGAGGCCCTGCGCACCTGTTCCGGCGCAACTGTTTCATTGCGTGACCTAGGACTGGCGCCTGTTCCTTCTCTGCGAGGAGGAATTGTGCGATGTCCGGAAGGAGAGAACTACCACTTTTCTAGTGCTGATGACCCCTGTCACGACCTTAGTGGCACGAATGTCAGTCGTCGGCCAGTCGGGCGGTGAGCGAGTCCGGACTCGTTCTTCTGACTCTTTTTGTCATCCCCGTAGTCCCGGTGCACAGCCTTCTCCTGTGCCGGCCGAGGTGGGTCATCAGACCTCACCACTCAGTGGGGACTGGGAAAGTGTCTGCACCAATACACATAGTTGCACGCGTCGGACTGTGCGCGAATCGCGTTGGGAGTGGCACACATCAATCTCATCGCACCACTTCTGGGTAGGACATCCCGGTCTGACTGTCACGTGGGTAGGCCCCGTAGACGCCACTGTACTCGACGTGTGGCTGGCCGGAAACAGGTGTTGCCATGTCCCCTTGGCGAGTACCGTACTGTCGCAGGTGCCCAGACTTGGTGTGAGAACACATAATAGACGTGCAGCGGGGATGGGCCTGATGAAGGTCGAACGGCTCCTCTGGTGGCTGGTCGCTGGCTCACGTGGAGGTGTGAACCGTGCAAGGATCATGTTCCTGCTACACAGGCGGCCCTACAACGCCAACCAGCTGGCCAGCCTCCTCGGCCTGGACTACAAGACCGTCCGTCACCACCTCGCACTCTTGGAGAAACACGGGGTGGTGGTGCAGGAAGGTGAAGGGTATGGTTCGTTGTACTTCCTGTCGGAGGACATCGAGGTGGCCTTTGACAGCCTCATTGAGATCTGGGAGCGGATTGGTCAGGAGAGAATAGGTGATGAGAGTGGGAGTCAATAGCCAGGTTGTTTCCTCAACACGTGTGGGGT
>JALVPN010000097.1:0-12992 GCA_027031765.1 Promethearchaeota archaeon
GTCTACATGCCGCCGCTGTCATGAGCAGTGCTGGACCCGCAGGTCAGCAGTCAGAGGGCGGAGAAAAGGGCAGACCAAGTACTCCACCCCACCCCACCCCACCGGCGGGCCTATCCACTGGTTTCCAGCAGGTAGATGTTCCGTCCAACGGCCTGCACTATGTGTGTAACGCCTGTCCCAGTGATGTCCCCGGTGGCCACGAGAGACTCGACGGACTTCTTGGCCGTCTTGATGCTGGTGAGCTCCACAATACGGTTGCTCACAGAGGCCAGTAGGGCGAGCAGGGAGTTGTCATGGCTGGCAAGGATCTGCATCTCGGGCCCACTGCCGGCTACGAACGGGCCGACAGCCAAGGATGTGATGGCACTGGGAGCCCGGACAGAGTCGAGCCGTTCAAGCTCAGAGTGTCTGAACCTCCAGTAACTCAGGTTCCGGCCATCGGACACCACAAGTACGTCGTCAGTATGACCGCCCGATAGACGGCCCGTAGCAACATGCTGTACCTCACCTTTGACCTTGGCGCGTGCGACCTCATGGAGCCGGTCATCAGCATACTGGAACACGTACACATGTTCAGAGTCGTCCCCAAACACCACACGCCCATATGGGATACTATCAGCGTATAGTGCCTGCATAGAAAAGACAGGGCGGTCAACGACCTTGTGTGCCAGCTTGTCGAGGGCAATGTCGAACCAGCTGTAGCACCGGAGCGCGTGGTCGTCTGTGGCGACAATCACTTCGGCTGCAGGGCTACCTGACACGTTCACCACACAGACCGCTGTCGGCAGGGTGCCCAGTGGGAGCTCCCCGTGCGTCGTGATTGCGCCGTCCTTGTAACCCAGTATCCGTAGGGCATTGTCCTGACAGCCCACGACTATCTGATTTGAGCCAGAACCAATCACATCACCTGTGTCCATCGCCGACACCGGCGGGAACTCGCTGACCCGGGCTACCTCCACCAGCTCGGGGCCGCTCTCACAGGCCAGCAGGATGACCTCACCGTTCATGGTGGCGACCACTATGTTGTCCTTCCCATCATTGGTGAGGTCAGCTAGGCCAACTGAGGCAACAACATCGGTAAGGGAATCCTCTGCAACAACTTGGAGCTGTGTCATGTGGCCGGCCTCAAGCAGGGACTAAGGCAACAGAGCAGGACAGTGAGTGTAATTTAAGACTTGTCTTGACGGGGCGGACGGCAACGGTCCGGACTGACTGGAGAACCGCTGGTCAGGGCCAAATGTCAGCCCGGCTGCACAGCTGCCGTATAGCGGTGGCCGGGCGGTCATGAAGAACAGGGGGTGCGTTTAAGACAGTGTGCATACAATAGAGTTGGGTGTGAGACCTGTTGCCGACACCTGGATCGCCACAGTCGCCCGGCCTTGCGAGCGGGGACTGGAATGCGACCGCGGAGGAAATAGCCCGTGAACTGCGGGACTTCATCGTGGAGTTTGGTTCGTTCAACCCCGACTGGTTTGTCGACGTGAAGTTCCACCTCCTACGTACCCTTGCGTTCAGTCGACAGGCCCGTGACGAGCTATGCAGCCTTGCGATTGACGGTGGCCTTTGCATGGACTGCGACCTGCGCTATGCAGCTAAGAAGTGCCTGCTGTGGTACCGGCTCTTCAAGGATATCAGCTGGTCGATTGTGAGGAGAGCGCCGCCATGCATCAGGATTGCCTTTGTGAAGCGGCGGATTAAGTGGGTAGCTGACTACCTCGTCGCCGCAGGGGTGATAGATCTCCCTTTCTATACTGGCGCACACGCCCCATCATGCAAGAGCATGCAGAGGTGGGGGTACTGCAGCCCTGACAGGTACTGTTCCGCAATGACACGTCAGAACACACTGTCATACGTGCCGGCACGGGACAGGGTCAAGATGACACGCTGACAGACCGGGGCCTGTGTGACCGCGCCCTCAGGACTCAGGGGTCGCTGCTGGCTTCCGCACACTCCACGAGGTGTGAGACCGCCGGCATGACCGCCGGCAGCCCCAGCTCAAGATAGACTATACCGAAGACCGCCTCCACGAGGGTGCCCTTGATGTGCTCGACCTCCGAACGGCAGGGAGCTGGTGGGTCGAAGTGAATCCTGTATTCGAACAGGCGCCACCTGTCACACAGACGCGCAAGGTTGTGGTTGCTGACGATGCGGGCCCGTTGAACAGTCAGGTGACCGACCTCTGCTGGCCGTGGGCTCCAGAGCAGGTGTACGACCGCCATTGATATTGCTGCGTCACCTACGAGGGCCAGTGCTCTTGCTGCCTCGCTGAGCCATACCATGTCGCTCAGACGGCGGCCGAACAGCTCAGCCCAAGGGCCATCATGGTGGGCCTCAAGCTCCAAGAAGAGGTTCTTTGTGCTCGGTTGGAACATCGCGACCACGAGCAGTTCCTTGTCATGCAGGTGGAGCCCCAAGACGCGTTCAAGGGACGGGACAAGCTCCGAGTACACCCGCTGGACCCCATCGCGGACAGCCCCGAGCTGGTGGACCCACCGCCTCATCTTTGCGTGGAGGCGCTTGTGGCTGGCAGGGACTGATAGCAGCTGCCTGCGCACCGCGTCTATGAGCCCTGTGACGAGCTGGTCAATGCCTATTGGAGCCCACATGAGTGTCCGAGTGCTCGGGTCCATCTACACACCACCACCCCGTGGGAGGACGACTACAATGTCCGGACGGTCGCCGGTAAGGCCCTCAAGGAATACGGCAGTAAGGGAGTAGTCCAGAGCGACAAGTGCGAGGGCCATTGTTATGAGCGGGGGGCCATACGTGAGGTTGACCACCACCTCATGGTCGTGGAGGGCGTCCAGTACCAGACGCTCGATTTCAGAGTAGGTCGCAGAGAGGTCCCCATGCGAGGCCCCCACACCACGCCCCACAATGTCGTCTGGCAGCTCGTGCCAGTGGCCCTCCCAACGCTGCGACCGGTCATCCGGGACGTAGCGTTCTAGGTTCTTGGCAACACCTTTTGAGAACCTGTGCCCCTCGACCACCACATGAATCACTCGCGGGGCGAAGCGACTGTCACGGAACACCCAACGCATCAGTCGCCGCTGGTCCTCGGGGCCTCCGAGAGAGGTGACCATACACTTTGGTCGCTCGATTCCTAGGACTCGACGCACCGCCTGTACCACATGCGGATTCAGACTGAATATCCTCTGCTGCGAACGCTTCACACTGGTAATGATACCGAGAGACTCAAGGTGTCTGGTGTTGAAGTACAGCTTCGGGTCTGAGACCCGGAACTCATCAGGCCGTACCCTCTTACCACGGGTGCGCACAGTCTGGGCCATCATGTCTTTCCTGATGCTCTCACGCAACTCGCTGCCGGACTTCGGGCCACCCTCGAGCTGGTCAAGTATGACGCGTCTGGCCCTTACACTCTCGACCTCGCGGCGTATTATGTCATCAGCAGACTGACCGAACATCACGCCCTGCAGCTATATACGGCATATATATAATGTGTAGATATCCCAGGTCTACGGGGCCTGGGCCGGGCACACAGGGGCCAATACCCACGGCACATATGAGTGTGCAGCTATGTTCCCCACAGCCGTTAGAGAGAGTCCGTAGGCCGGTCTCTGGCGGAGAGGCCCACACAGTGGTGGTGAGACCGAACCCGGCCACCCCGGAACGCCTACAATATACACATATATCAAGTAGGTATTAGTGGTATTGGCGAGTAATCCAGACAAGGCTTAAATACATCGGAAATGGATATCCTAGCGGTCTGAGTCTGGATGCTTCTTTTGGTGTGTCAAGGGAAGCAGATGGGCTATGGTCAAGAACAAGAATGAAGAGGACCGAGAAAAATGGCTGAAGACGAGTTCCTTGGAGCCAAGCCGGTCGTCATTGACAATGGCACCGGCCTGACGAAGAACGGGTATGCAGGTGAAGACCAGCCACGGAGCGTATGGCCGACGTTGATAGGCTATCCACGCTACGAGCACGTCATGACGGACGTAGACCACTACACGCGGGACTACTACATTGGCGATGAGGCAATCAACCTCCGTGGTGTGCTACGCCTGATATACCCGATAACACACGGCAAGATTGAGGACTGGGACGCCATCGAGAAGATATGGAGCTACACGTTCTTCAACGACCTCAAGGTCGACCCGAGTGAGAACCCCGTGCTCCTGACAGAGGCACCATTCAACCCCCGCGAGAACAGGGAACGCATGGCATCTGTGATGTTCGACAACTTTGGAGTCCCAGCGGTGTACATTGCCACACAGGCGCTCCTCTCACTGTATGCATCAGGTCGCACGACAGGGCTGGTTGTCGACTCGGGTGATGGTGTGACTCACATTGTGCCTATTTACGAGGGCTTCTCAATCAACCACGCCATCAAGAGGATTGACCTTGCAGGCAGAGACATAACGGAGTACCTGCGTCGACTCCTCCGCCAGGCCGGGTACTCGTTCGTTAGCGGTGCAGAGAAGGAGATTGTCCGCGACATCAAGGAGAAGCTCTGCTATGTGGCCCTGGACCCTGAGAGAGAACAGACCGTCGCTGACAAGGCTGGTGTCGACAAGCCGTACATGCTGCCGGACGGCGATGTGATCACTATCGGTGCTGAGAGGTTCCAGGCACCTGAGCTGTTCTTCAACCCGAGCAACATCGGCCTGGACACCAAGCCACTGGACGAGCAGATAGTCGACTCGATCAAGGAGTGCGACGTGGACCTCAGACGCGACCTCTACGCCAACATCGTCCTCTCAGGAGGCTCCACAATGTTCCCGGGCCTGAAGGAGCGGCTCCACAAGGAGATCACAGAGCTTGTCCCGGAGAACGTCGAGGTACGCATCATTGCCCCGCCCGAGCGGCAGTACTCAGTCTGGATTGGCGGTTCCATCCTTGCTTCACTGAAGACATTCCAGAAGATGTGGGTGAGCCGCAAGGAGTTCGAGGAGCAGGGGCCAGAGGTCATCCACAGGTGCATCTAAGCACCACCCAGTCCACATCACCACACAGGTCAAGGTGGGTCGCAAGGCCCACCAAACCCTTTTTCTTTGGAATGTACAGGTACCGGCACCCCTCTTGTGCGCTATGTTGGCGACCCGGTCACCTCTGCCCCACCACCACGCACGGCCGTTTATTCTTCACTGCAGATAGATGGTCTCATGGCTGCCCCCAGATGTCCGGTGCAGGTGGTCTTGCAACACTACCACAACTGTTGGCCGACCACAGCTTGGAGCACACTGTGAAGGGTTTAAGGGGTACCAGTAGGACAGAGGCACAGCAGTGCTACTGGGATGTGTGTAGGGAACAATGGACCACGCAGTCAGACTCGTGAGCAAGTACAGCAGGACAGGGGACAGGCTTGCGGACACATCTGCACCGAGTGATGTCTTTGACCGCGAGTTTGGGGCACAGATGACCGCGTGGGAGCTCCAGTGCATCAGGAGGTTCAGGGAACATCTCAGTGGCCGCAGGTACGTCTACCGTGGGTTCGTACACCACACGCGTGTATCAACACAAGTCCTGCTGAGTCCCAGCCCATGGATACTCGACGGCGTCATTGCGCTCCTCCCGGAAGGTGTCGGACCACCACCGGAGGCAGAGATGGTAGAGGTTGTAGGCCGCCGCGTCGCTGTGCCGGGTGTCACCCGCAAAGACATGGTGGCAGCAGTGATGGTCGAGGACATACGTGTCCTTGGCGACAGACCACTGGCAGGGGTCAGAGCACCACTCGGCATGCCTGAAATCTCAGAGATGCTGTTCGAGCATGTGGGCATGCCGGAGAACAGTAAACAGGTCTTCACAAGACTGTTCATATCAAGCCCACCATACCTTGACAGCATCGGGGGGCTAGCTACAGGGATACAGGCACTTGCAGCACGGCGCAATGTGAAACGGCTCCTCACGTTCATAAGACGTGTCCTCCCACATGCGATTACGAGGGGTGTCAGCGAATACAGGCGGGTGAGGGGCGTACAGGTGCGCACCCCGCGTCTCTGGCGTATGAGAGTGGGCAATGTGGGTCGAAAAGAGATCCGTCGGTTGTGTGTGGAACGCAAAGACCCCCTTGGTTACAGGGAGGTGTCTGTCAGTACGATGGCAGACGGGAACACTGCTCCAATGCTGGACGTGCCGATTGCGGTGAGCTACGATGACTTCTGGGTCGAACACCCAGACCCGAGGCTCCTCCAACTACCGGTTGTCAAGGCCGCAATCACATTCCACATGATGACGCCCAGAGTCGCGGCGCGCAGCATAGAGGCTGCAACGAAACATATCATTGCGCGGCTGGAACACCTCAGGGATGTGTTCGGGCTCCCGGACACGGCGCTGTCACGTGGTCACGTACTCGATGCGGACCTGCTGGGACGGCCCATGAGCACGGTCCGGCTGGCCCGGTCTGCTGCAAGGGGGCTCTGGCGCGACAGGGTCACTGCAAAAGACCTGAAACACGAGTGGGACAGGGTGCTTGAACCAGCCCTGAGAGAGTTCATAGAGGTCGGAGAGCTGCAGATGACGACCGAGGAGATAGTCCGGGCAGGCGACACGGTGGAGCGACATGACACGTGTGTATGGCGGGCACTGCAGAGACTCGACACGGGGCAGCGTGGTAGCACCGGGCCGACAGTCGAGGAGATTGCGCGGGAGGCGGGCGTTCATGTCAGCACAGCGGAACGGGCACTGGAGAGGATGAAGCGCGACTCCATGGTATACGAGCCACGCCCTGGTCACTACCGGATGGTGTAGCGGGTCTGCACGGAGCACCTACTTGAAATACTCCATGAACTCGGGCGGTTCCTCACCCTCTTCAACAAGGACAATCTGCTGGACACCGACACGTTCTGCGTCATAGCGTCGTGCGAGGATTGTCGCGTCGAACTTCTCTCGTGCAGAGGCCTCGCGGCCGCGCCAGACCCAGATATGGTCCCACGCGTCGAGGAGAAAGACATCATCTGAGCGCAGTGAGTCGCGGCTCAATGGCACCTCTGCAAAGTAGGTGTCATCACCCTCTCGATGTATCCGGAACAACTTGTGCTCATGGGTCTCGAACTGCACTTTCCTGAGGATGCCCTCAGTGTCCTCCTCTGTGAGCCTGAAGTCATCGAACAGCGCTCTGAACTCGGGGGGCTCGTTGCCACCCTCAATCCGGTCGATGTCAGCTTCGCCCTTCCTGGCAGTGTCTTTCAGGACTGCAGCAGCTGCCGTCAGGAACTTCTCGTCCACCGACGAGCGTGGGCCAATCCACAGGTAGATCTTTGGCCCTGCATCTACAAGGTAGCAGTCGCCAAGGCCAAATGAGCCGGGATCCGGTACACGGACAAGACGACCCTTCTGGATGTGATAGACAACTGGCTCGGTCATGAAGGAGAGTATTGTCAGGGGGGGCCTTAAGTGATATGTGTACGGACGGCCAGTAGTCAGCACATCGGGGGAGGGGAGAGCAGAGGGCCACCCCCCTCCGACCCCACCCTTTCGACATCACGGTGGTACCGTGGGGGACATGCCTTGGGAGGACACGTGTGAGCGACACAACACTAATGAGCGTGCTGGCACTCCTAGGATGTCACTGCGTTAAGGAGATGCACGGTGTCATGGACAAGTGGGAAGAAACATTCCTTGCTGAGATTGTCGGGCTCGACACCAACAGCGAGGAAAAGAAGAACTATGTTGAGTGTGCCGAGATAGTCCAGAAGTACTGTGAGGAGGCCGGACTTTCAGTCGAAGTCTTCGACTCGAAGCACGGCGGCATGCCCCAGCCAAATGTCGTGGCCACGATGGATGTCGGGGCGGATGTGACAGTCCTCCTGTGCACGCACTACGACGTCGTCCCGGCTGGGGACACTGGCGCATGGACGCGACCGCCCTTCAGTCTTACCCGGGAGGGCGACCGGTTGTATGGGAGAGGTGTCACTGACAACAAGGGCAATATTGTTGCCACTGTCGGCGCGGCAAGGGAGCTCATCAGGCGTGGGTCGTCACACGTGAACTGGAAAATCCTTTGCAGTCCGAATGAGGAGATAGGTGGTGCGTGGGGCATCGACTACCTAATCAACGGGCCCCCCAATATAAGGGGTGACTTTGGGATTGTTGTCGACTCCGGGCCAACCTATGTCAGTATTGGAGCGAGCGGCATCGTGAATGGGACAATCACCGTGTACGGGACGCAGGGACATGCAGGCTACCCGTTTGCCTTCAACAATGCAATCCATCTCTCACTCCCACTCCTTGAGCGGATGCTCGACTATGTGGACATCCGTCGAAAGGTCGAGTCCCAGTACCCTGCACCGCCCGGCTCGCCCCATGCGACCTTGTGGGGCCGGTTCTCGCTGACCGTGTTCAGGGCTGGCAGCAAGACCAACATAATCCCGGGCAGGGCCGATGTGTCCTTTGACTGCAGACTCATCCCGGAGGAGGACCCGGAGGAAGTGGCAGCGGGACTTGAGGAGTTCTTCCAGACTGCAAGGGACGAGACCGGTGTCGAGGCCACGCTCGACATAATGACAAAGGTGAGTGGCTGGGGCACTGACCCAGACAACAGATATGTCAGGTTGTTCCACGAGGCCGTGAAGCGTGCGGTCAGCACCGACATCCCAATCGCGGCGGACCTTGGTGGGAACGATGGGCACTACTTCATAGGTGTGGGCATACCGACCGTGTGCTATGGCACAATAGCTGAGGACTCCCATTTCCACGGGATTGACGAGTTCTTGCGGGTCGACGACTTTGAGAAGGTCAAACGGGCCCTGGTAGAGTTTGCGGAATCGTGTTGAGGATGGGACTCGAAGGACTGGAGATTGGTGCGCCAGGCCCCTTTCTCCCACCGTTTGACAGCGTGGTCAGGAACGCGAGGACAGTGGACAGACTGGGATATGCAAGCATGGCGTTCCCAGACCACTTTGCAGGGTTCATACCGGAGAGCCTCTGGACACCAGACATCACGCCGCTCGCACGGCTCCAGCGGTCACCACATACATACTACGAGATGTCCACCATCATGGCAGCGTGCGCCATGGCGACTGAACGCGTGGCCTTGGTGTCAGCAGTCACTGAGCCGATACGGCGCCATCCAGTCCTCCTAGCACAGACCTTCCTGACCCTTGACCACATATCGAGGGGGCGGGTAGTGCTCGGGATTGGCGCGGGGGAGCGCGAGAACGTGGAGCCCTATGGACTTGACTACTCACACCAGGTGGGGAGGCTCAGAGAAGCACTCGCGATAATAAGGACGGTGTGGCAGACCCATGAGCCGTTCGACTTCGAGGGGCGCTTCTGGCGGCTACGTGGAGCAGTGATGTCACTGCGCCCCTTCGTGCCCGACAGGCCACCCCCAATATGGGTCGCAGCACATGGCCCGAAGATGCTCAGGATAGCAGCCGAGTATGGGGACGGGTGGATCCCCACACTGCTCTCGCCCAAGGACTACGGGGACAGGCTGAGGGCCATATTCCGCTACAGAGAGGAGGCTGGGGTGACACGTCCCTTCACAGCTGCGCTGTGGAACTGGTGCATACTGAACAGGGAGCCGGACGTGTGCTGGGACTTGGCAAGACACCCTATTGCCAGGGCGTTCGCACTGCTATGTCCTGCGAGCGAGTGGGAACGACTGGGACATTCACACCCCTTTGGGCCGCAGTTCAATGCACTGACGGACTACGTGCCAATGGGGCTGTCCCGTAGGGCCATCACGGACGCGATAGACCGTGTCCCTGACACCATACTGTCCAAGTTCTACATGCTAGGGGACGCCGATGACATCATCAAGGGACTTGAGGAGTACGTGAAACATGGGCTCCAGCACATCATCCTCTGGAACCTCACGGGCATGCTCGACCCCAGCCTGACGCGCGAGTCATTCGCTGTGATGCGGCGCGTCCTCGAGTATGTGCGGGACTCCTAGGAAACGCCGGGGCCCATATCAGGAGGGGTCACGAGGTCGAGGACTCCTAGACAGGCGGACACCCATGAGAGATACGAGTTCATGGCCGCCCTAAGAGCGGCCAGGTCGGATGCAGAGATGTCAATCACCAGCTCATCAGCCTCACATCTCAGGGAGGCTACAGCACGGTCTGACGGGGCAGACCAGGTCTCAGGGAGGAGTGCACGGTATACTGTTGATACCACTCGTTGGTCGTCCATGGGTACACGGACGCAGACGCTTGCACTCTGTAGCTCGGACATTCCAAGTACGCTCCGGTCAAGGACACTCGTTTCACGCCATGCAGAAAAGCACTTCGTAGTAGAGTGGCGGGACAGCTGGCGGGCACCACTCAGGGCGGGCCGGAGATGGCACGCACCCGTATCCGGGGTCCCACCTCAGTACCGTCACGTGCACTGTAGTGCGTCCACAGCGTGCGCTCACCACGCAGGTCCTGGAACCACATCACGACAGCACCCGCTGGGGCCCCCGGGTCTACGGGCACCCGTTCGGAACGCACTGCCGGCCAGTCCAGGAGGGTACCAACCAGTTCACCAAGGCGCTGCGTCATGCCCGACGAGCCATACTTGACGGCCAGCGCAGAAAGACCACTGACTTCCTGTTTCAAGCCCCGGCAGACCTCTCGACGCAGGACGGCCGCCTCCAGATAGATGATGAAACGGTCTTCTCCAGATGGCATGACCACATGAATACGTCCCGGGTTGCCCTTGTACATGGTGACAACGAGAGCAGCCCGTGCGCCGCTGGACTTGATACGGGCCACCAGTTCGCTCCGGCTCGTCCCACCCCGGTTGAAACGCTCACTGTCAGGGAGTACGACTGAGAGGTCACGGATGAAGGAGCGGATCCTGTTTGATGTGCGGCGCGAGGTCGTGATGAGGACTGAGGCCACACGACCCCACCCCTCAGTTACTTGTACGCTCACAGTTCGTCCACAGGGTGGTCATCAAGGCCCCCCATCTCGTCGGGGGTGTCGAGGCCTGGGCCGGGCATGGCGGGTGCAGGCTCCACCGGCGCTACAGGCTCTGGCACGGGGGACTCCCCGGTCTCCTCACGGAGGGAGAGCAGTTCGTCCGAGACCCTCTGTGCAATGGCACGTGCAGCGGCCCTACCAGCATCAGTGAACGGGACATACGCGCCACCTGCGAAGACCAAGTCGCATTTCCTGCACTTCCACACGCCAGCAGCAATCCGTTTGAGGGAGCCCTTTGTGGCACAGGACGGACACCTGTGGGGCTCGTGACGCCTCCGCTCCACATCAAGGACTCTGCGGCGTAGTTTGGCGCCATACCTTGGCCCAAACCGCCCTGTACTGCCAACCTTCTTTGTCCGTGCCATTGCAGTCGTCTCCAACAGACTGGTAGGTACTTACACTGATGTCCAGACCCCTAGCTGTGAAGGGTCAGGGAGTCGCCCGACGGCTCCGCTTATTAGGGTTGTGGCAGGGCCCACGACGGCCCTGACTCTGCCGTTCACTCGGGGCCCTCAGACTCGTGCACCGCATCGAGCAGGAGCTTCCGGATGTCTTTCGACCGCTCAAGGGCCATGTCCATCGCAGCGTCAATCTGATCAAGGGACATGGGACCGACGCCACCGCCCTTCTGTAGTGCTGTGAAGTTGTCGTCCTCGTCCACGGCCATGGTCAACCGGCAGTCCTGTACCATCTCCTCGCGGAGCGTGGGGTCAATGATAAGGTGCTTACCGATGCGTGCAACAGTGCACTCGATTGCCAGGTTCCTGATAGGGACTGCAATCTCCTTGCCCGTGGGTACTGCCTGGTCGTCTTCCCAGCGCATCTCGGGGAACCTCGTGCGCAGGAGTGCTGCATTGGCGGCCAGCGACGAGGCGTCGATGAGGTTGCCGTCGTACTCCAGCGGGTAGATGTCACAGAACACCATATAGACGCTCTTCCCGGGTTCGATGCAGAGGCGTTTGACATCGACGGTCTCGGACTCACGTACCCCACGGTCCACAACACGTGCGAGTTCGATGGCGTCCTCCTTTGGAGGACCGAGCTCGAACAGTGGTGACGCAATGGGGGGCATCTCTGCAGTGACCATCGTGACCCCCTCGTCAGGCGTGTCCGGGTACGGCTCACCTATGAGGACCTTTACGCCTGCAACGACTGTCGTGTTGCCGATGTGGACTATTGCGGAGCCCTCTGCCTTTGCCGGTACCACATCGAGTTCGATGCTGATGTCCCGGTACTCGTCGAAGGCCCGGCCGTCTTGGCGCTCCCCCTGGTCAAGGAGGTCGTTTATGAAGTGACGGTCAATCACACTGATTGTTTCACCACTGAAATCGCCCACCGCTATCACTCCTCCATCAGGTCAGCCTCACCGAGGTCGGGCTCCATGTCGTCATCATATTCCTCGTCCTCGTCCTCATCACGTGGTATGCGTTGCACATAAGCACGTTTCAGGGCTTCTTTCTGTAGCTCGTGGATATACTTACAGGCATTGATCCCCATCTGGATTGCCTCCAGCAGCTCCTCCTTTGTGAACGAGCCGTCCTGCTGGAGGAGCACCAGTTCTTCAGTGTTGGGCAGGATTGCCATTGGGACGTCGCCCTGTCCGTACTTGTCCTCTTCATCAGCCAGGTCGACTATGAGCACACCGTCCGCCTTCCCGACCGCCACCGCGGGCACGAGACTGCGCATTGGAATCCCAGCGTCGGCCAGCGCCAAGGATGCAGCATTGATGGCAGCACACCGCGTACCGCCATCTGCCTGGATCACCTGTATGTATACGTCCACAACCGCCCGTGGGAACTCCTCAAGGAACAGCGCAGGCTGTAGCGCATTCGAGATTACCATTGAAATCTCACGCTCACGCCTTGATGGAGCGGGCTTCTTCCGGTCTGGGACAGAGAAGGTCGCCATCCGGTAGACGCACCGCAGGTATGCACGGTCGTTCAGTGTCAGGTGTCTTGGGTGGAGCTCCCGCGGACCGTACACAGCAGCCAGGATGTATGTTTTCCCCTGCTTGATTGACGCTGAACCATCAGCCTGTTTCAGTACGCCGACCTTTAGCTCAATTGGGCGGAGCTCGTCAGGACGACGTCCGTCAACCCTGAGCCCCTCAGGACTGAT